>NZ_JBSFWD010000047.1:0-69244 GCF_053592655.1 Streptosporangium sp. NPDC002607 | reverse complement strand
GCGTCGGCCGAGGCGCTCACCACCCACCTGCTCGGCCACGGTTACTCCACCTTCGCCCTGGCCGGGGACGACGACCGGGGCGACGTCACCCAGCGCTGGACGGGTGTCAGGCGGGTCCTGTCCGACCACGGGATCCGGCCCCCGGAGCCGCTGCCCTGCGAGCTCACCGTGGAGGGCGGGTACGCGGCGGGGCGGACGCTACTCGGCGGGAAACCCGGTGGAGCGCGCCGGCCGGAGGCGGTGATCTGCGCCGACGACCAGGTGGCTCTCGGCGTCATCCTGGCGGCCGAGGAACTCGGCCTCGACGTGCCGGGCGACGTGGCGGTCACCGGCTGGGACGACATCATGGCCGCCCGCCACGCCAGACCCGCCCTCACCACGGTGCGCCAGCCCATGCGCCTGCTCGGCGCCCGCGCCGCTCGCGCGCTGGACGAGCTCATCAAGGGTGCTCGTACCGTCCCGAACTCCGAGATTCTCCCCACCCAGCTGATCGTTCGATCCAGCTGCGGTCCTCACCCCCTGGAGGAAAAGTGAAGAAGTACGCCGTCGGGATCCTCGCGTTGGGACTGGTGCTCGCCGGGTGCGGCCGGAGTGGTGGAGGGGCCGCGGAGCAGGCGAGGGACGTCGACACCGGCAAGGCCACCGGCGAGGTCACGGTCTGGGCGATCGGGGCCGAGGGGGAAGCGCTGGGCGCCTTCGCCAAGGACTTCGAGACGGCCAACCCCGGCATCACGATCAAGGTGACCCCGCTCGGCTGGGACGTGGCCCACGACAAGATCACCGCGGCCGTCGCGGGGAACGCCACCCCCGACATCACCATGCTGGGCAGCACCTGGATGGGCGAGATGGCCAAGACCGGCGCCCTCGACCCCACCCCGGCCGGCCTGATCGACAAGTCGACGTTCTTCCCCGGCGCGTGGGGCACGGTCGAGGTGGACGGGACCGCGTACGGAGTGCCCTGGTACGTCGAGACCCGCGCCCTGTACTACCGCAAGGACCTCGCTTCGAGGGCGGCGGTGAAGCCGCCCGTCACCTGGGAGGAGACCACCGCCTTCGTCAGGGCGCTCAAGGAGAAGGGGGGCGCCTCGCTCGGCGTCGAGCAGAACTTCCGGCAGGGCTCCTGGCAGGAGGTGCTGCCGCTGGTGTGGCAGGCGGGGGGCGAGATCGTCTCGGGCGGGAAGTGGACGCTGGACACGCCCCAGATGGTCCAGGCGCTCAAGCAGTACGGCTCGTTCTTCGAGGGCGGGCTCTCCAGCACCGACCAGCCCACCGGCGCCTTCCCGCAGACGTTCGTCAAGGGGAAGGTCGGCGCCTTCTACTCGGGGCCGTGGATGATCGCGGGCCTGGAGAAGGAGGGCGGCGACGGCTTCGGTGAGAAGTTCGCCGTCGCGCCCTACCCGAAGGGGAGCGCGGGAGGCACCAGCCTGGTCGGCGGTAGCGACATGGTGGTCTTCAAGGACGCGAAGAACCGCGACGCCGCCTGGAAGTTCCTGCGCTGGCTCGTCGACCCCAAGGTCCAGGCCGCCTGGTACACCAAGGTCAACGCGCTGCCCAGCGTCGAGGCCGCCTGGCAGGACCCGGCGCTGACCGCCGACGAGCGCGTCACCGTCTTCGGCGAGCAGCTCAAGGACGCCAAGGCCGTCCCCGCCGTCCCGACATGGGAGCAGGTGGCCAAGGTGATGGAGACCGAGATCGAGAAGATGGCCCTGGGCAAGCAGACGGCCGAGGAGACGGCCAAGACCGTCCAGGAGCAGGCCGAGACCATCGGGACCGGGGTCTGACCATGGTGGTCAGCGAGCGGGTGGGCTCGCGCGAGTCCACCGGACCCGCCCCCGTCAAGGAGCGGCGATCCGGGGGAGG
The DNA here is from genome assembly GCF_053592655.1 of Streptosporangium sp. NPDC002607. Classification (NCBI taxonomy): domain Bacteria; kingdom Bacillati; phylum Actinomycetota; class Actinomycetes; order Streptosporangiales; family Streptosporangiaceae; genus Streptosporangium; species Streptosporangium sp. NPDC002607. The sequence continues at coordinate 67,384 of NZ_JBSFWD010000047.1, read as the reverse complement.
ATTCCGCCGTACCGGTCTGGCCTGGGTCTTCGTGACGCCCTTCGTCGTGATGTTCGCGGTGTTCTGGGCGGGACCGCTCCTCGTCGAACTCGGCATGAGCTTCACCGACATGCGCAGTACCGACGTGCGCGATCCCCTCGGGGTGAACCTCGTCGGGCTCGACAACTACCTGCGGCTGTTCGACGACGAGCTCATGCGCAAGGCGGCGGTCAACACGCTGATCTTCGTGGTGACCGCGCTCCCGCTCACCATCGCCCTCGGCCTGGGCGCGGCCGTGGCGCTGAACTCGGGGATCGCCCGGCTGCCCGCCGCGTTCTTCAGGCTCGGTTACTACCTGCCGTACGTCACCAGCATCATCGGCGTCGCGGTGGCCTGGAGGTTCCTGCTCGAACCCGACGCGGGACTGGTCAACCAGGTGCTCGCGGCGGTGGGCGTGGACGGCCCCCGCTGGCTCGCCGACGAGAACCTGGCGCTTCCCGTGATCATCGTCATGACCGCCTGGCGGAGCTTCGGCTTCGACATGGTCGTCCTGCTGGCCGCCCTGCAGGGCATCCCCAGGGAGCTGTACGAGGCGGCGGAGGTCGACGGCGCCGGACGCTGGGAGCGTTTCCGCTCCGTCACGCTGCCGATGCTCCGCCCGGCGCTGCTGTTCTGCACCGTCTACAGCTCCATCGGGTTCGCCCAGTTCATGGAGGAGCCGCTGGTGATGACCCGGGGAGGTCCGGCGGGAGCGACCACCTCGGCGTCGCTCGCCATCTACAACCAGTTCGGCTCCGGCAACTACGGCTACGCCGCGGCCGCCGCGAGCGTCCTGTTCACCGTGATCGTGGCCCTGGCGGTCCTGCAGTTCCGGGTCGGGAGGTCCAGGTGAGACCGGTTCCGGGCCGGGAGACCCGGGTGAAACGCCGCTTCTCCACGTACGCGCTGCTCAGCGCCGGACTCACGCTCGTCGTGCTCCCGTTCGTCTGGACGCTGCTCACCTCGTTCAAGCCGGAGACCGAGATCAGGCGGGACCCGCCGGACCTGCTGCCGGTGCGGTGGACGCTCGGCAACTACGGCGAGCTGCTGGAGAAGATGAACATCACGCAGGTGTTCGTCAACAGCGCGGTGGTGGCCCTCGCCACCGTCGCGGGCAACCTGCTGTTCTGCTCGATGGTCGGGTACGCCTTCGCCAAGCTGGCCTTCCGCGGCAAGAACGTGCTCTTCGTGCTGGTCCTGACCCAGATGGCGCTGCCCGCCATCGTGGTGATGATCCCGCAGTTCGTGCTCATCGCGAAGCTCGGCCTGGTCAACACCTTCCTCGGGATCATCCTGCCCGGCCTGGTCACCCCGCTGGGCATCTTCCTGATGCGCCAGTTCATCGCGGACATCCCCGACGAGCTGATCCACGCCGCGCGGGTCGACGGCGCCAGGGAGTTCCGGATCTTCTTCCAGATCGTCATGCCGCTCTGCAAGCCCGCCCTGGCCACGCTCGGCCTGATCACGTTCCTCGGCTCGTGGAACAACTTCCTCTGGCCCGCGGTGGTGGCCCAGAGCGAGGACAGGTACACGCTGCCCGTCGCGTTGGCGATCTTCAACGGCTACCAGGGAACCCAGTACGGCCTGCTCATCGCCGGGGCGGTGGTCGTCGTGCTGCCGGTCCTGGTCCTCTTCGTCTTCCTGCAGCGCTTCTTCACCCAGGGCATCGCCTCCACCGGACTCAAGTAACCCACGTAAGGAGCCCCCGTGCGTCGTCGTCACGCGGCCGCCCTGGCGGCCTGTCTCGCCCTGATCACGGCCGCCCCCTCTCCCGCCTCGGCCGCCCCTTCCCCCGCCCCCTCGCTCTCCCCTTCCGCGTCTCCCCTCGTCTCCCCCTCTGTCCCCTTGACAGCGACCCCCCTGACAGCGGCGCGGCAGCGGGAACTGCTGCGCCGCTACGCCGCGGACACCTGGAAATCCATGGACGCGATGGCCGACCCGGCGACCGGGCTGCCCTCCGACAAGATCGACGGCTCGCTCGACCCCGGCACCCGCGCCAAGGTGACCTCGCCGACCAACATCGCCACCTACCTGTGGAGTACGGTGGCCGCCCGCGACACCCACCTCATCTCCCGGGGTGAGGCCCAGCGGCGCGTCGCCAGAACGCTCGGCTCGACGGCCAAGCTGGAGCGTCACGCCCCGACCGGCCAGTTCTACAACTGGTACGACCCGCACACGCTGCGGATCGTGCGCACCTGGCCGGAGAACGGCTCCGCCGTCCAGCCGTTCCTGTCCAGCGTCGACAACGGCTGGCTCGCGGCCGCCCTCATGATGATCCGCAGTGCCGTGCCCGAGGTCTCCAAGCAGGCCGAGGCGCTGCTGAGCGGCATGGACTTCGAGTCCTACTACGACCCGCAGGCGCGGCCCGACGCGGGCACCGGCCTGCTGCGCGGCGGGTTCTGGCCGGAGAAGCCCACCGGCTGCTCGGTCGAGAGCGACTACAACGGCTCGGGAACCACGGTTTACTCCACCTGCCACCACTACGGCGCGCTCACCGAGGCCAGGATCGCCAGCTACGTCGGCATCGTCCTCGACCAGCTCCCGCCCGAGCACTACTACGGCATGTGGCGGACCTTCCCCGACACCTGCGACTGGTCGTGGGCCGAGCAGAAGCCGGTCGGCGCCTGGCGCACGTACATGGGCGTCAACGTCTTCGAGGGCACGTACGGCTACCGCGGCATGCGCCTGGTGCCCACCTGGGGCGGCAGCATGTTCGAGGAGCTGATGGTGACCCAGCTCGTGCCGGAGGACGTCTGGGGCGCCAGGAGCTGGGGCCGCAACCAGCCGGTCTACGTGGCCGCCCAGATCGAGCACGGCATGAACGACGCGAAGTACGGATACTGGGGCTTCTCCCCGTCCAACGACCCCGCCGGGGGCTACCGCGAGTACGGCGTGGACGCGATCGGCATGGACACCCCCGGCTACACCTCCGACCAGGAGCGCACCTCCGTCGACTACGGGTTCGAGGGATGCCGCGAGGGCCAGGCGGAACCCGAGTCCTACGGGGACGGCGTGGTCACCCCGCACGCGTCGTTCCTCGCGCTGCGCCACGCGCCGGACGCGGCCCTCGGCAACCTCGCCAGGCTCAGGGCGAACTTCGACTCCTACGGACCCGGCGGTTTCTACGACGCGGTGGCCGTGCGCAGCGGCAAGGTCGCCAAGCAGTATCTCGCCCTCGACCAGGGAATGATCATGATCGCGCTCGGCAACGCGCTCGCGGGCGACAGCCTGCGCCGCCACTTCGCGACCCGCGACGTCACGGCCAAACTCGCCCCCGTGCTGCGCCAGGAGGAATGGGCCGTCGTGCCCCCCAGGTGAGCCGTACTCCAACGTGCACATCCACCAACCGACCATCGGGGAGACGTATCCATGAGCACGGCCGATGCCGCACGCCGAGACTGGCAGGCCCGCATCCACAAGGCGTCGGGGGAGGTGACCGCGGCCGGACGGGTCGAGGTCGCCGCCCCCCGCGACCTGCGCGCCGACAGCGGAGGCGGGCACGTCACGCTGACCTGGGAACCGGTGGCCGGGGCCATCGGCTACATCGTCCACCGCGCGCCCGCCGAGGAGGGGCCGTACACCTCGACCGAGCAGCGCGACGTCGACGTACCGGCCGTGCCGGATCCGCGCTACGTCGACACGCTCGGGGAACCCGCCTGGTACAGGGTCGCCGCCGTCACCACCGTGGAGCGGACCGGCCCCTTCGCCGGACCGGTGTTCGCCGCGCCGCTCGCCGAGCCGGGCGCGGCGGTCCTGCGGGTCGACGCCTCAGCGAGCACGCGGCCCCTGCCCAGGCCGTGGAAGTACATGATCGGCTCCGAGCACCTGTCGTACATGCTGTCCGCCGACACCGTGGGCGGGCGCCCGATCGGCCCCGAGCTGACCGAGGCCCTGCGGACGATGCGGGAGGAGCTCGGCGTCGAGACCGTGCGCGCCCACGCGATCCTCAGCGACGACCTCGGCGTCTACCGGGAGGACGGCGGGAAGCCCGTGCACGACTTCACCCGGGTGGACGAGGTCTACGACACGATCACCGCGTTCGGCATGCGGCCGATCGTGGAGCTGTCGTTCATGCCGCGCGACCTGGCCTCCGACCCGTCGAAGACGGTCTTCGGCTACGGGGCGATCATCTCACCGCCCAGGGACTACGACCGGTGGGGCGACCTGGTCCGCGACCTCACCCGGCACCTCGTCGACCGGTACGGCCTGCGGGAGGTGGTCGACAACTGGGCCTTCGAGGTGTGGAACGAGGCCAACCTGGAGGTCTTCTGGAGCGGTACGCCACAGGAGTTCTTCCGGCTGTACGACGTGTCGGCGGCGGCGGTCAAGGACGTCCACCCGGACATCCGCGTCGGCGGCCCGTCGTCGGCGGCCAACGGCTGGGTCCAGGAGCTGATCGACCACGTGGACGCCTCGGGCGCGGCGCTCGACTTCGTCTCCACCCACACCTACGGCAACGCCCCGCTCGACTGGCGGCCCGTCCTGGAACGGCACGGCCGCGAGGGCACGCCGATCTGGTGGACGGAGTGGGGTCCGACCCCCACCCACTTCCACGGCATCGGCGACGGGCCGTTCGGGGCGGCGTTCCTGCTGCACGGGATGAGGTCGGCGGCCGGACGGGTGGACGCGCTGGCCCACTGGGTGGCCTCGGACCACTTCGAGGAGCTGGGCCGCCCACCGGCACTCTTCCACGGCGGGTTCGGCCTGCTCACGGTCGGCAACCTGCGCAAGCCCCGTTATCTCGCGCTCACCCTGGCCGACCGGCTGGGCGCGGACGAGCTCGCCTGCTCGGCCACCGGCGACGTCGCGGGAGTCGAGGCGTGGGCGGCGCGCTCGGCCACCGGCGCCGTCGGGGTGCTGGTGTGGAACGGCACCCTCGACCAGCACAGAGCCGACGGCGAGGAGATCCTGTCGCGCGAGGTCACCCTCACCGTCGAGGGACTGGCCACGGGGAAGTACGCGGTCAGCCACCACCGGATCGACGAGAGGCACTCCAACATACGGGCGGTCTGGGCGGAGATCGGCGGGGGCGCGGACTGGCCCAAGGGCGAGCAGTGGGAACGGCTCCACACCGCGAACAGCCTGGACGAGCTGGAACCCGCCCGTACCGTCCACGCGGAGGACGGGACCTTGCGGCTGGAGTTCACGCTGCCCATGCCCGCCGTCTCCTACCTGGAGTTCACCCCGGCGTGACGGGGGCGCGAGTCCATCCGGCCGCCGGTGAGGTTCCGCGCGTTTTGAGGGGCGTGTGCCGGGGCGGGGCCCGGTCATCCCACTCCCGGCGGGATCGCCGTGCCGCTTTCGGGAACCGCGGGCACGCGGGAAGGCAACAACGGGTGTCCTGACCGAGAGCCGAGAGGCCGGATATGAGCGAGACGAGCCGGACCGGGACGGAGGTCGGCGCGGTCCTTTTCCCCGACGAGGGGGCGGGGATCGACGACGCCTCCCTCATCGAGCGGTCCCGGCGGGAGCCCGAGGCGTTCGCCGAGGTCTTCCACCGGCACGCGCCGGAGATCAAGCGCTACGTCACCCGGCGGCTGGGGGTCGACGCGGCCGAGGACGTGGTGGCGGACACCTTTCTGGTGGCGTTCCGCGGGCGGGAGGGCTACGACCCGTCCCAGCCCAGCGCGCGCCCGTGGTTGTACGGCATCGCGACCAACCTGATCAGGCGGCACCGGCGCGTCGAGGTGCGGCAGCTGCGCGTTCTCGAACGGACCGGCGTCGATCCGGTGACCGTCCCGTTCACCGAGCGCAGCGACGAGCGGTTGAGCGCCGGTGCGGTACGGCGGAGCCTGGCGGCCGCCCTGGCGGGGTTGCCCTCGGGCCACCGGGACGTGTTGCTGCTGGTGACGTGGGGTGGCCTGACCTACTCGGAGGCCGCCCAGTCGCTGGGCATCCCGGTGGGCACGGTCCGCTCGCGCGTCAACCGCGCCCGGAGCAAGGTACGCAGGCAACTCGGCGGAGTCGATCCCACGTCTGTCAGCGAGGAATCCGTCCATGAATGAGATGACCCAGTTGAACCGGCTGCGCTCGGAAGTGCCCCGGCCGGGAGCGCCGGAGCTGCGTGCCGAGGAGCGGCGGCTGCTGTCGGAGATCGCCGCTCTCGGCACGGCGCCGCCCGCCCGTCCCGGTCGCCGGACGGGCCGCCTGCCGGGCCGTCCGGTGAGCCTTCGGGCGAACCTCCGTACCAGCCTCGCACTGGGAGCCGCGGCCATGGCGGTCACCGGGGTCGCGTTTGTCGGCGCCCGTTCGCTCCCCTCGTCGGAATCGGCGGTCCGGGTGGCGCCCGTGGCGGTGGTGGAGGTCCTCCGGCGCGCCGCCGACACCGCGAGCCGGCAGGACGAGCTGCACCCGAGGCCCGGCCAGTTCCTCGTCTACGAGTCGCAGGCCATGTTCCCGGTCAAGCTGGAGGAGGGCCGCTACCTCGACCGCAGCATGATCAAGCTCTGGCTGCCGGTCGAGGGTTCTCCCCTGGATGAGGGGGTCATGTCGGTCAAGCACCTGGAACCGGAGCCCTACCCGGGAGAGCCGCTGCCCGCCGAGGCCAGGCGACGGGCGGGGGGCGGGGGCGAGCCGTCGAGACTTGACGGCATCGACATCCGTCCCGATCACCTGCGCACCGACTACGCCCACCTGAGCCGGTTGCCCACCGACCCCGCGGGGATGCGCGAGCACCTCTACACCGGTCTGTCCGGGGGACCCCTCGATCACTACGAGGCCTGGGGGCGGGTCGGTTCGATGATCACGCAGGCGTACCTGCCGGCCGCCCAGCGGGCCGCGCTCTTCGCGGCGACCGGCACGATCCCCGGGGTCGAGACCGTCGACGGGGTCAAGGACGCGGCGGGACGCACGGGGGTCGCGGCGGCCATGGCCAACCGGGAGGGCGGGGTGCGGCACGAGTACATCTTCGACCCCGTCACCTACCTGTACCTGGGCGAGCGGGTCGTCGTGGTGGACGCGGCCAGGGCCGGGGCCCCGGTGGGCAGCGTGCTGACCTCGACGGCGCTGTTGAAGGTCGAGGTGGCCGACCACGCGCCCAAGGTCGCCCGATAGCCGGGGCCGTGCCGCCCGCTCCGGCGGCCCCGCGCTTCCGGTAGCCGAGAGTGCGGGGCTCCGACCATGACGGCACAGGCACAGGCACAGGCACTCGCGCTCCCGCGGGTGTCCCGTACGCGAGCACCGAGGGCATCCGGGGCCCCGCAGGTGAGCGGCACCGGACCACACGATCGTGACGCGCCCACCGAGTGGTACAAATCCACACTTTTACTGCGAATCGGGGGTATGGCGAAGGCACTGGTTTCTGTCACCATTACCCCATGCACGCCTTCCGCCTCCTGCGCGCCGCGGTGTTCGCGGTCGTGTGCGTGACGGCGTCGCTGGCCATGCACGTGCTGGCCGGAGGCAGCCCGGTCGGTCCGGGCGTGCTGGTCTGGGCGGTGCCGCCGACCGCGGCGGGCGCCTTCCTCCTCGCCCGGCGGCAGCGTGGCTTCGGCATGCTGCTCGGGGCGAGCTTCGCCGCGCAGTACGGCATGCACCTGTGGTTCACCTCCGGTGAGGCCGCGCCGGTGACCGGGCACGAGCACGGTACCGGTGGCCTGTACGCGGGTGTGTTCATGCTGCTGGTGCACGCCGTGATGGCGCTGCTGTCCGCCCACTGGCTGGAGCGGGGGGAGTGTGGCCTGGCCATGCTCCTGTTCCTGCTCTTCGCCTCGGTCCTCACCCTGCTGGTGTGGCGCGCGCCCGTCGCCTGCCGCGTCGCTCCGCCCGCCGCGCCCGACGACCGGGTGCCGCTCCGCACCCGGCTGCTCGCCGCCGCGGTGTCACGTCGCGGGCCGCCCGCGCTTCCGCTCGCCATCTGACATCGGGCCCGCGCGCCCGGACGCCGTCGTGCCCGCCGGGCACGCGACTCCGGACGCCGCGTGTTCCCGGACCGTGAGCCGTCGCGCCTTTCCCGGACGGTGAACCCGGGTCCCACCATGGCCGATCGGCCCGAACTCCCTCGCGCCCTTCCCGGGCGGTGAGCCGGCGTCCCGCCACCCCGCCCGGGGCGGCGAGCCCGGCTCTCGCAGTGCCCTCCCGGTCTCCTGCCCCGATGCCGTCACGCTCTCGCGGCGGCCGTCCCGGCGAACCGGATCCGCACCGTCGAACCGAACCCCACACCGCGGTGACGCGTACCTGTCGGTGCGCGCGTTCCCTGCGAACGGAGAACCTCCATGACGTCGAACGTCGAGCTCCAGCCCGAGGCTGGGCCGTCCACACCGTCCACCCCCCGCACGCCCTCCACCTGGGCGACGCTGCGCTCGCTCCTGCTTCGCCTGCACTTCTACGCCGGCATCCTCGTCGCGCCCTTCCTGCTGGTGGCGGCGGTGACCGGCCTGCTGTACGCGGCCTCCTTCCAGCTGGAGAAGGTGGTCCACTCCCACGAGCTGACCGTCCCCGTCCCGGAGGGGCAGCAGAAGGTGCCGCTGGCACAACAGATCACCGCCGCCACCGCCGCGCACCCCGAGGGAACCCTCGGAGCCGTACGGACCTTCGACGAGCCGGGCCAGACGACCCGGGTACTGCTCGACGTGCCCGGCCTCACGGAGAGCACCCGCCTGGCGGTCTTCGTCGACCCGTACACCGGTCAGGTCCGGGGCGCCCTGGAGAGCTACGGCAGCTCGGGCGCACTGCCCGTGCGGACCTGGATCTCCCAGCTCCACCGTCACCTGCACCTGGGCGAGCCGGGACGCGTCTACAGCGAGATGGCCGCCAGCTGGCTCTGGCTGGTCGGACTCGGCGGGCTGGTGCTCTGGCTGACCCGTCGCCGCCGGGCAGGGCAGCGGCTGCGCCGTGTCGTCGCGCCCGAGCGCGGCGCCCGCGGCCTGCGCAGGACCCTCTCCTGGCACGGCTCGGTCGGCCTGTGGGCGCTGATCGGCCTGCTCGCCCTGTCGGCCACCGGCCTGACCTGGTCGAAGTACGCCGGAGCCAACGTCGACGTGCTGCAGACCTCGTTCGGCTGGTCCACCCCGTCGATGCCCTCCTCCGGCGGCCACGGTGACCACGCCGCCGGGGGTCACGGGGGAGGCGGCACCCAGGGCGTCGACGCCGACCAGGTGGTCCGGGCGGCGGCGGGCAGCGGCCTGTCCGGGCCCCTGGAGGTCGTCTGGCCGTCGTCCGAGCCGGGGAGCTCGTACGTGGTCAAGGAGATGGACCGCCTCTGGCCGCAGCGCAACGACCAGGTGGCGGTCGATCCCACCACCGGCCAGGTGACCGCCGAGCTGCGCTTCGACGACTTCCCCGTGGTGGCCAAGCTGATCCGGTGGGGCATCGACGGGCACATGGGCGTGCTGTTCGGCCTGGCCAACCAGATCCTGCTGGCCGTGCTGGCAGTGGCACTGATCTCGGTCATCGTGTGGGGCTACCGCATGTGGTGGCTGCGCCGCCCGACCCGGGGCTTCGGCGCCCCCTACCGGCGCGGCGGCCTGCGGAGGCTGCCCCTGGTCGTGATCCTTCCCCTGGCGGCCGTGGCGATCGCCGTGGGCGTGTTCCTCCCGCTGCTGGGCATCTCGCTGCTGGCCTTCCTCGTGATCGACGTCGTCCTTGCCAGGATCGCGGCGTCGCGCGCGGGGAGGTCCAGCACCGACGAGTCCAGCATCGACGAGTCCGGTGCCGACAGGTCCGGAGCCGGGGTCTCCGGCTGAGGATGCGGGGGTGCGGTGCGGGCGCGTGCCGCACCCCCGCGTACGCCTTCCACCACCCGGGTCAGTCCGGGTGGTGCTGGTGTTGCAGGTAGGCGGCGGTCTCGGGGTTGGCGGGGAAGTACGCCTCGATGGCCAGCTCGGCGACGGTGATGTCCAGCGGGGTGCCGAAGGTGGCCATGGTGCTGAAGAAGGCCAGCTCCCGGTAGCCTCGGCGGAGCCTGAGGGGGATCACGATGTGACCGGGGCCGGGCCGGTCTATCTCGGGTTCCGGCTGGTCGCAGGGGTAGTCGTCGAGTTCCCGCCAGAGTGCGGCCAGGTCGGGGTCGGCGGTGAGGCTCATCTGGCGGCGGAGCCGGTGCAGGAGGTGGGCCCGCCACTCGCCCAGGTTGATGATCCGCTGCGCCATACCCTTGGGGTGCAGGCTCAGCCGGAGCACGTTGACCGGGGGGACCAGCAACTCGGGCGCGACCCCGCGCAGCAGCAGCCCGGTGGCGGGGTTGCGGTCGATGAGGTTCCAGCGCTGGTCGACGACCACCGCCGGGTACGGCTCGTGCCCGCTGAGCACCTGCCCCAGCGCCTCGCGTACGGACGCCATGTGCGGGGAGTTGAGCGGTGTCTCCGAGTAGAGCGGTGCGAAACCGCCGGAGAGCAGCAGGTGGTTGCGCTCGCGGAGGGGGAGTTCCAGCTCCTCCGCGAGGTGCAGGATCATCTGCCTGCTCGGTTTGGACCTTCCGGTCTCCACGAAGCTCAGATGCCGGGTGGAGATGTCCGCCTGGATCGCCAGGTCCATCTGGCTCATTCGCCGGCGCTCCCGCCACTGGCGCAGAAGCTCACCTACCGGCCGGGACGTGCTGGTGGTGGTCATGCAGCTCACGATAACCGGTGATGATCAGCAAAAGCATTACTGTGTACGTAACGCTTTTCATGATGCGGGGGCGGAAGCCGGACGCCGCGATCCTCATTGACCAGAATTACCCGCATGACGGTTCTTCCTCCGGCGGACGCGCGAGACCGGCTCTCCGGCATCGTCGAGTCCGCCTTCAGTGACCACGAGCGATTCGAGATCACCCGTAACGGCCTGCCCGCCGCCGACGGCTACGACATGACGCATGAGATCCTCGCCTCGGTCGAAACAGTGACGGCCATCCGCGAAGGGCTCGCCGACCTGGAGTCGGGACGCACCTTCTCCAAGGAGGGGGTGGAGGCCGAGCTTCGCCGGACCGGCCGCCTGTGAACGGTCGGTTGGAAATGCGTCATATGGGCGAGCTCGGCCGGGTGGTCAGCGGTGGCGGACCTTGGTGGTGAGGCGGTTGAGGATGCGGTCCCACTCGGTGCCGAAGGGATTGTCCTGGACGAGGTAGGTCCAGGTGGCGGTGGGGCGCTTGAGGCCCGCGCCGTCGAGGTCGAGGCCGTCCGCGGTCACCGTGGCGGTCTCGAAGGTCTCGACCGAGCGTGACTCGATCTCGGCCAGCAGGCGCTGGTAGGCCGGGACCGCGTCCTTGTGGAACTCGTCGATCGGGTTGAGCCGCCCGAGAACCCGCAGGTGGATGCCCTCGCGCAGTTCCCCCAGGTAGGCCAGGTGGTCGGCCCAGCCGCGATCGAGGTGGAACAGCACGATCTGGCGGGCGGCCTCGTGGAGCACCTCCTCGCCGACGCTCTCCGCGAGCTCCGACCATCGCTCGGGAGCAGCCGAGGCCAGGGCCTCGCCGGCCACCCGCTCGCGCAGGACCCGGTCGCGGCGCTCCAGCAACTGGCCGCGCTGGCGTTCGAGCAGCCGGGTGTAGCGCCAGGTGTTGCGGTGGATCTCCATGTTGACGCCCTCGGCGACCCGCTGGGCGTGGCCCACCAGGGAGTGCTCGGGCACGCCCTTGGCGTACTCGTCGGCGACGTAGTGGGCGATCAGCTCGTCCTCGCCGCTGACGTAGAAGACCGAGCCGCCGGGGTCGCCCTGACGGCCCGCGCGCCCGCGGAGCTGGTCGTCCAGGCGGCTGCTGGTGTGCCGGCCCGAGCCGATGACGTACAGGCCGCCGAGCTCGTCGACGCCCTCGCCGAGGCGGATGTCGGTACCGCGCCCGGCCATCTGGGTGGAGACGGTGAGCGCGCCGCGCTCCCCGGCCCGGGAGATGATGGCCGCCTCCTCGGCGTCGTTCTTGGCGTTGAGGACCACGCACTCCAGCCCCCGGCCGCTCAGGGTCAGCGCCAGGCGCTCGGACTCGGCCACGTCCATGGTGCCGATCAGGATCGGCCGGCCGGTGGCGTGCACCTCGGCGATCTCCTCGACCAGCGCGAGGTCCTTCTCCATCCGGTACTCGAAGAGCCGGTCGGGCTCGTCGGTCCGCACGCACGGCCGGTTGGAGGAGACCACGGCCACCTTGAGGTCGTAGAACTCCCGCAGCTGGTCGCCGACCGCGACCGCGGTGCCGGTCATGCCGCACTTCTCCGGGTAGCGGGTGATCAGCGCCTGGACGGTGATCGAGTCGAGGATCTCGCCGGTCTCCGAGGGCGACAGCGCCTCCTTGGCCTCCACCGCCGCCTGCAGGCCGTCCGGCCAGCGCTGCAGCAGCGCCACCCGGCCCCGCGACGGGTTGATCAGGTGCACCTTGCCGTCCCGGACGATGTAGTCGACGTCCTTGGTCAGCAGGGCGTGCGCGTGCAGGGCGAGGTTGACCTCCGTCAGCGTGGCGGGGGTGTCGTAGAGGTCGAGGCCGAGCGCCTGCTCGACGGTGTCGATGCCCTTGGTCGTCAGGTGGACGTTGCGCGCCTGATCGTCGAGCTCGTAGTGGTAGCCCTTGACCAGCTGCCTGACCAGCGCCGCCATCTCCGGCACCGCGTCACCGGGGTCGGCGGCCCCGGCCAGCACCAGCGGCACCCTGGCCTCGTCGACCAGCACGGAGTCGGCCTCGTCGACCACCGCCACGGCCGGCGCGGGCACGATCAGGTCCTCCACCCGGGTGCTCAGCCGGTCGCGCAGCACGTCGAAGCCGATCTCGCTGACCGAGCCGTACGTCACGTCCGCCGCGTACGCCGCCCTGCGCTCCTCGGGCGTGGAGTTCTGCCCGATCCAGCCGCAGGAGACGCCGAGCGCCTCGTACAGCGGGCCCATCCACTCGGCGTCACGCCGGGCCAGGTAGTCGTTGACCGAGATGACGTGGACCCGCTTGCCCTGCAGGGCGTATCCGGCGGCGGCCATCGCACCGGACAGGGTCTTGCCCTCGCCGGTCGCCATCTCCGCGACGTTTCCCGACAGCATCGCCAGCATGCCGACCAGCTGCACGTCGTACGGCCGCAGGTCGAGCGTGCGGCGCGCGGCCTCCCTGACGATCGCGCAGAACTCCGCCAGGTCGTCGACCGAGGGCGTGGGCACCTCGTCGAGCGCGCGGATCCGCTCCTCGCGGGTCCCGGCATCCGCCACGACCTGCTCGAACTTCGACAGGTCGATGGTGCCGGGGCGTTCGAGGAAGCGCCTGAAGAGCTGAGTTATCGAGGCCACGTCTCCTCCAACGCCCGTTTACGGGCTCGCGTTCCGTCTCTTCGCACATTGTGATGCAAAGATCGATTGTTCATGGATCGGAGCGGGTTCGCGAGGCCTCGGAAGCGGCAGGCGGCTCGCCGCGGACATCGGGCCGGTGGGACGCCGAGGCGCCAGGTCACCGGCCCGGCGGATGACGCAAGATACGGATTTATCTGCGGTTTGTTATGTCATAGCGTAATAAATCGGACTTATTCTCTGCCGGGGAGGCGTGGACATCCCCGATGATCGGCACGAAGGTTGTGAGACCGCCGAACGTACGACGACCACCGAACATACGATGACCGCCGCGGAAACGACGACCGCCCTGGAGGCACGATGAGCCTGTCCGACCTGCAGCCCGTTCCCACAGACCAGCTCGCCTTCCGGCTGCCGCAGAAGTTCGAGACCGTCGCCGAGGAGCGCCGCCACCGCCAGGAGCGGCTGGCCGCCGCGCTGCGGCTGTTCGGCAGGTTCGGCTTCGAGGAGGGGGTGGCCGGACACATCACGGTCCGCGACCCCGAGCACCTGGACCACTTCTGGGTGAACCCGTTCGGCATGTCGTTCAAGCACATCAAGGTCAGCGACCTGATCCTGGTCAACCACGACGGCCAGGTGGTCGAGGGCCGCTACCACGTCAACCAGGCCGCGTTCGCGATCCACTCGATGGTCCACCAGGCCAGGCCGGACGTGGTCGCCGCCGCGCACAGCCACTCGGTGTACGGCAAGGCGCTGTCCTCGCTCGGCACGCTCGTGGAACCGCTCACCCAGGACGCCTGCGCGTTCTACGAGGACCACGGCCTGTTCGACGACTACACCGGCGTGGTGGTGGAGACCGAGGAAGGCCGCCGCATCGCGCAGGCCCTCGGCTCGCACAAGGCAGTCATCCTGCGCAATCACGGCCTGCTCACGGTCGGCGACAGCGTGGACGCCGCCGCCTGGTGGTTCATCACGATGGAGCGCTCGTGCCAGGCGCAGCTGCTGGCCAAGGCCGCGGGGCCCACCGTTCAGATCAGCCACGAGAACGCCAAGCTCACCCACGGCCAGATCGGCAACGACACGGTCGGCTGGATCAACTTCCAGCCGCTGCACGACCAGATCGTCGCCACCGAACCCGACCTGTTCGACTGACGGCCCGCGAGCCGCACGCCCTCCTTTCCGGGGACGGTCGTGCGGCTCGCGGGGACCCCGTACGGCTCAGGTCGTGCCCCTCTCGCCTCCCCTCTCGCCCGCGGCGAGCAGGGCGACCGCGCCGAGCAGCAGGACACCGCCGCACGCCGCCGGCACGGTGAGCCGCTCGCCGAGCAGCAGGATGCCGAGGAGCGCCGCGCCGACCGGCTCCACCAGGGAGATCACCGAGGCCGTCGTGGCACGCACCGCGGCGAGACCGGTGAAGAAGAGGCCGTAGGCCAGCGCCGTCGGAACCGTGCCGAGAAAGGCGATGATCGCCCAGGAGACGAACGGGTCGCCGGAGGGCAGCAGGCCCTGGGCCAGCGCGACGGGCAGCAGACAGAGCCCGCCGACGACGAAGCCGCCCATGGCGGTGCGGTACGGCTCGCCGGAGGAGGCCCGGTTGAGCAGTGTCACGCCCGCGTACCCGGCCGCCGACAGCAGCGCCCACCCGATGCCGGCCGCGGAGAAGGTCGCGGAGCCGTCGTCGAGGGTCAGCATCGCCAGACCGGTCAGGGCGATCGTGACCGCGCCCAGCCCGGCCGCGCCCAGCCGCTCACCCAGGAGCAGCCGCCCGCCCGCGGCGACGAGGACGGGAGTGGCGCCTATGGTGACCACCGTCGCCACGGCCAGCCCCGATCCGGCGATCGCCGCGAAGTAGGCGGTCTGGTAGACGGCCATCGCCACGCCCGTGACCAGGATCCGCCCGAGGGCGGCCCCGCGCCGGGACCTTCGGATGGTGAGTGGTTCGGCGGACCGGGTTCCGCCGAGGGCCGGGTCGTCTCCGGCGGGCCGGGTTTCCCCGAGGCCGAAGAGACAGCCGGCCAGCAGGAGCACGGCGGCTCCGGCGGCGAACCGCCAGAAGGAGACGGCGACGGGGCCGAGCCCGCCCGCCTGGTAGAGCAGCGCGCCCGCGGCACCGCCGGTGCCCCAGGCGGTCGCCGCGATGGACACGTACAGCAGGCCCCGCCGCACGGAGACATGCGTCATGGAGGTCTCTCCAGATGAGGTGATCGTCGTCAGGTCGCACGTATGCGGACGGCAAGCACCCACCGGACCGCTCGGGTCCGGTCGTCAGGAGAGAGGCCGCCCGCTAGTGGGCGGTCGGCGGGGCAGTGATCAGAAACACGGAGCCACCATAGCGAGGTGTTCCTCGCGACGGCCAACGTGTATCCCGCCCGTACCTGACAGCAGGTGACAGGTATGGGCGGGACGATCGTGCCATGACCATGACAGCGAAATTCCTCGCCGTGAACATAGACTGCGCCGAGCCCAGGCGACTGGCCGAGTTCTACGCGGCCGTCTTCGGCTACCAGGTGCAGTACGCGGAAGACACCTACGCCGGTATCGGCGACGGCACGATGACCATCTACTTCCAGCAGAACCTCGACCGCAAGCCCGCCGCCTGGCCCGGCCCCGACAAGCAGTTCCACCTGGACGTCCGCGTCGCCGATGTGGAGACGGCGGTCCGGGACTACCTGGAGATCGGGGCCACCAGGCCCGCCTTCCAGCCAGGCGAGGGAAAGTGGGTGGTGCTCGCCGACCCCGAGGGCCACCTGTTCTGTGTCTGCCCGATGGGCGACCAGTAGGTCGTCCCCGAAGCCCTCCGCTGCCGAACCCGGCGAGCGTGGACGGTCATCGCACCGGGCGGCCCGCCGCCGGGTGAGATAAGAGGCGGCGCAAGTATCTACCCGTTCGTCTCGCGCTCTAAGCTTGCGGGGTGACCCAAGAAGCGCTTCCTCCCAGATGCCCTGTTCGCTCCGCGGGGTGGCGATGACCTGGGTCGGGATATCGATCGCGTTGGTCGGTGCGCTGGGCTACGCCCTGGGGGCCGCGCTCCAGCAGTTCGAGGCGGTCTCCGAGGGCGCCTCGCTGAAGCTGATGAGGCGGCCCCGCTGGTGGATCGGCGGTGTCATCGGGTTCACCGGGGCGTCCCTGCACGCCGTCGCCCTCAGCTTCGCGCCGCTGATAGCGGTGCAGCCGATCAGCGTGGCGACACTGGTGTTCGCGGTGCCGCTGGCGGCGATACTGCACGGCAGACGCCCGCACCGGGCGGAGATCAGTGGTTCGATCGCGGTGGCCGTCGGGCTGCTCGGCCTGCTGCTGCTGGTTCCCGTGCACCCGGTGAAACCGCACATGACGAACCAGGAGGCGCTGGGCTTCCTCGGCTGCGTCGGGCTGGTCATCGTGGCGACCCATCTGCTGGGGCGGAAGATGGGCGGCTCGGCCAAGGCACTCATGCTGTCGGTCGCCGCGGGAGCGATGACCGCCAGCGTCTCCACCTTCGTCCGGGTGGTGGGCGGCAACTTCGGCGGCGACTTCGGCACGCTGCTCAGCTGGTTCACGGTCGCCATCCCGGTGCTGCTCGTCTGCGCGGTCGTGTTGCTGCAGAAGACCTACGAGGTGGGTTACTTCGGCATCTCCTACGCGGCGGTGCAGGTGGTCGACCCGATCACCTCGATCCTCGCCGGTGTGCTCCTGCTCGACGAGGCGGTGCCCACCGGCTGGCTGAACGTGGTCCCCGCGCTCTTCGCGGGCGCGCTGCTCGTCTGGGGGACGGTCACCCTGGGGAAACTCTCCCCGGACCACGGGGTTCCGGCCTCGGTGCGCGAGCAGGCGACGGTCTCGCCTTAGCCGTCCCGCGCCGGGTCACCCGGAGGGCGGTGTCCAGCCGAGCAACTCGTCCATCGCGCCGTTCACGCGCGAGGGGGCGAGCCGCCAGCTGAGCGCCGTCATCGTGTCGCGCAGCCGCACGGCCAGCGGGTTGCGCATCCGGGTGACGCGGCAGATCGCGGCGGACCTGGCCACGATCCCGGAGGTGCGCTCCAGCCGGGCGGCGGTGTAGCCGGCCAGCACGTCGTTCCCGCCAAAGGACACGGCACCCGTGCCGTCGCCGACCACGTGGGCCAGCACCACCGCGTCCTCGATCGCCTGGCAGGCGCCCTGGCCCAGGTTGGGGGTCATGGCGTGCGCGGCGTCGCCCAGCAGTGCGACCCTGCCGCGGTGCATGGCGGGCAGCGGGGTGGTGAGGTGGTGGACGTCGTTCCGCAGCACCCGCTCCGGCGTGGCGGCGGCGAGCAGCTCCGGGATCGGGGAGTGCCAGTCTCCGAACAACCGGCGCAGCTCGGCCGGCTGGTCCCCGCCGCCACCGCCCGCGGGGACGGTGTCGGTGGCGTAGCAGTAGGCCGTGTCCCCGGCCAGCGGCATGACCCCGAAGACCTTTCCGTGCCCCCAGCTCTCGTAGGCCTGGTCGGGTACGCCCGAGGCGGGGACGAGCAGTCGCCAGGCGGTGACGCCCGAGTAGCTCGGGGCGGGGTGAGCCGGAAACAGCGTGGACCTGACGGGGGAGTGGATGCCGTCGGCTCCGACCACCAGGTCCGCCTCCGTCCGCCCGCCGGCGAAGGTCACCAGGCCGCTGTCCGGGTCGACCCGGGTGACCTCGGTGTTCAACCGGACCGTACCGGTTTCGAGGCGCGAGGAGAGCGCGTCGAACTGCTGCGCGGCATGCTCGGCCGGGAAGACCCGTAGGGCTCGGCCGGAGCGTCGCGGAAACCGGAGAGGTCCGGGGCTCGAAAGGTTCGGCGGCGATCAGGGAAGCCGGAGAGGCCCGGAAGGGCGGATGGGCCGGTTCGGGAGCCGTTCAGCGGGCCGTGTCGGTGAGGCGGGTGCGGTGGGCGGGCCACTCGTCGTCCAGGATGCTGAAATAGGCGGTGTCGCGCCAGGTGCCGTCGGGGCGCCGGCGCTGGCGGCGCAGGGTGCCCTCGGGAACACCGCCGATGCGCCTGATCGCGTCCTGTGAGCGGATGTTCAGGTTGTCGGTCTTGAGCTGCACCCGGTTCACGCCCAGCTTGTCGAAGGCGTGGTCGATCAGCAGGATCTTGCACGCGGTGTTCACCGCGGAGCGCCACACGGTTCTGCCGTACCAGGTCCAGCCGATCTCGATGCTGTCGGCGTACCCGGGCGTGTCGATGTAGGTGGTCCAGCCGACCGCGCGGCCGGTCTCCCTCGGCACCACCGCGAACGGCACGTAGTTCGGTGCCCCGACCAGCCGTGCCGCGATCCGGGCCAGCTCGGCCTCGGTGCGCGGGGTGGGGGCGGGCATCCAGCGCCACACCTCGTCGTCGCCGCCACCGGCCAGGAACAGGTCGGGGATGTGGCCGCCGGTCAGCGGTTCCAGTCGTACGGTGTCGTCTTCGAGGGTGAGGGGAGCGGGCATCTGCGCGGTCATGGAAGGGACTTTAGGGCTCCGGGTGGACCTGTCCGAAGGTCCACTCGGCAGCTCTTCCCGGGGACCACTCGGGGGCCCGTCGCGTCCCGCCGCGTCCCGTCGCGGAACGGGGATCCCGTGAATTTCGGCATGGCCAGGTGTGTCGACAGGCGTACCGTCTGGTCGGTACACTCTCGGGAGACCGTGAGGAGACCCCATGGATTTCGCGTTCCACGCCGGGACCGGGCAGTCGCGGGGGCGGCCGCTCGACTTCATGGACGAGCTCGCCCGTCCGGTGCTCACGGCCCGGGTCGCCGGGCGCTGGGGATCTTTTGAAAAGCACATGACCTGACCTCGCCGTTCTCCCTCCCGCGTGCCGGGACTGCGGGCGGTGCCAGGGGGCCCGGGGTCACCGGGCCCCCGAATCGATGAAGATCGACGAAGGGAGCGTTCGTGGCGCTGGACGAAGAGGCGGTCAGGGAGCGCGCTGTCGCGTTCCTGGCCGCGCACGACCCCGCGGGGGATCGGCTGGAGTTCCTGCGGGCCAGGTTCGACGCCGGGCTGGCCTGGGTGCACTTCCCCGAGGGGCTCGGCGGGCTCGGGGCCGCCCGCGAGCTGCAGCACGTGGTGGAGCACGAGCTCGCGGGGACGCCGCAGATCAACCCCGGGCTGCAGACGATCGGGCTGGGGATGGCCGCGCCCACGATCCTGGCGTTCGGCACCGACGAGCAGCGCAGCCGGTTCCTGCGCCCGCTGTGGACGGGCGAGGAGATCTGGTGCCAGCTCTTCAGCGAGCCCGGCGCCGGCTCCGACCTGGCCACGCTCGGCACCCGCGCGGTCAGGGACGGGGACGAGTGGGTCGTCGACGGGCAGAAGGTGTGGACCTCCGGTGCCCACCACTCCCGGTGGGCGATCCTGGTCGCCAGGACCGACGTGGACCTGCCCAAGCACCGGGGGCTCACCTACTTCGTGTGCGACATGCACGCCCCCGGGGTCGAGGTCAGGCCGCTGCGGCAGATCACCGGCGAGGCCGAGTTCAACGAGGTCTTCCTCACCGGGGTACGGCTCGGCGACGACCTGCGGCTGGGAGAGATCGGCGACGGCTGGCGGGTCGCGCAGACCACGCTCATGAACGAGCGGGTCGCCATCGGCGGCGCGCCGGTCAAACGGGGCGGCGGCATGGTCGGCCTGGTCGCCGAAGCCTGGCGCACCCGGCCCGAGCTGCGCACCCACGACCTGCACCAGCGGCTGCTGCGCCTGTGGGTGGAGGCGGAGGTGACCCGCCTGGCCGGGACGCGGCTGCGCGAGCAGCTGTCCGCCGGGCAGCCGGGCCCCGAGGGTTCCGGTATGAAGCTCGCCTTCGCCTCGCTCAACCAGGCCCTGTCCGGGCTGGACGTCGAGCTGCGCGGCGAGGAGGGCCTGGCCTACGACGACTGGACCTTCCGCCGCTCCGAAGGCGTCGACTTCGTCGGCCGGGGTTCCGGATACCGCTACCTGCGCGCCAAGGGAAACTCCATCGAGGGCGGCACCTCGGAGATCCTGCGCAACATCGTCGCCGAGCGCGTGCTCGGCCTGCCCTCGGAGCCCCGCGTCGACAAGGACGTGCCCTGGAAGGACCTGCCCCGATGACGTACGACGCGAAAGCGGTGAGCGACCGGTGACACTGCTTTACACCGAGGTCGAGGAGGAGCTCCGCGCCTCCGTACGGGGCCTCCTCGCGGACCGCTGCCCGGCCGACGCCGTGCTGAAGCGGGTCGAGTCCGAGGCGCCGTACGACATGGACCTGTGGAAGACGCTGTCGCGGGAGATCGGGGTGGCGGGCCTGCTCGTGCCGGAGGACTACGGCGGGGCGGGGGCGTCGGCGCGCGAGGTCGCGGTGGTGCTGGAGGAGCTGGGGCGGGCGGTGGCGCCGCTGCCGTTCTTCACCAGCTCGGTGCTCGCCACGAAGGCCCTGCTGAACGTCGGCGAGGAGGACCTGATCCAGGAGCTCGCCTCGGGCGAGACGACGGCGGCGCTGGCGGTGTCGCTGGCGGCCTCGCCGTACCGGCCGCTGCCGGAGACCGTCACCATCACGGACGAGGGGCTCCTGAACGGGGAGGTCAGGGCGGTGGCCGGCGCGGACGTGGCGGACGTGCTGCTGGTGCCCGTCGGAACGGCGCTCTACCGGGTGGACGCGGAGAACGTCCGGATCGACGTGCTGCCCTCGCTGGACCTGACCCGGCCGATCGCCACCGTCACGTTCTCGGACACTCCCGGGCTGGCGCTCGGCGGGCTCGATGTGCGGAGCGTGCTGAGCTTCGGCGCGGGGCTGCTCGCCTCCGAGCAGCTGGGTGTCGCGGAGTGGTGCCTGGGCACGACGCTCGCCTACATCAAGGAGCGTCACCAGTTCGCCCGCCCGGTGGGGTCCTTCCAGGCGATCAAGCACCGGATGGCCGATCTGTGGCTGGACGTGGTGCGCGCCCGCGCCGCCGCGAGGAACGCCGCGGACCTGCTGGCCACGGCCCCGCACCCGCTCTCGCCTCCCGACGGTGTGGAGGCGGCCGGTGAGCGCGAGCTGGCGGCGGCGGTGGCCAAGTCGTGGTGTTCCGAGGTGGCGCTGCACGTCGCCGAGGAGAGCGTCCAGCTCCACGGCGGGATCGGGATGACCTGGGAGCACCCGGTGCACCTGTATCTCAAGCGCGCCAAGGCGACCGAGATCGCGCTCGGTACCCCCGGCGCCCACCGGGAGGCCGTGGCGGCTCTCGCGGATCTGCCCGCCCCCGTCTGACCCTCTCCCCGCTCGCGGGCCTGCCCCGCCCGGCCCGCGAGCGGGTGGGAACTGGAAGGCTTACTTGGTAAAGGGGGTCTGCTCCGGGCGGAGCGAGGTGAGGAGCAGGTCGGCGAAGTGCGCCCCCAGTTCCGCGCCCGAGAGCGGGCCCTCCGTGCTGTACCAGGTGCCCAGGTGGTGCACGGAGCCGAAGAAGAAGTCGACGACGATGTCGGCGGGCACGTCCTTCCTGAAGGTGCCCTCCTGCTGGCCCTCGATGACCAGGTCACGGAAGCGCTCGTGGTAGCGGCGCCGCTCGGCGCGGACGACCTTGCGGACGTCGGGCGTGAGCAGGTGCATCGACCGGAAGAAGATCTTGGAGTCGTCCAGGTTCTCCACGGTGGTCGCCACGACGTCCGCGGCGGCGGTGTGCAGGCGCTCGGCCACCGGCCCCGAGCTCTCGGCGAAGTGGGTCAGCCGCTCCATCTGCATGCGCAGCACCCGGCCGTAGATCTCGCGGAGCAGGTCGTCCTTGGAATCGAAGTAGTGGTACATGGCGCCCTTGGTGACACCGGCCGCCGAGACGATCCCCTGCACCGAGGTGCCCTCGAAGCCCCGCTCGGCGAAGAGGCGGGTGGCCTCGCTGAGCAGGCGCTGCCGCACCGGCTCCTGGTCCTGAGTCATGCGTGTCCCCCATGGTGTGGTGGAGGAAAGCGTACCGACTGGTTGGTCAAGCAGGCGGCCGATTGACGGAGACGTGTTACTTGCGTCACCTTCGTGATTGGACGATAGCTGGAGCCCCCAATTGGGTATTTCATAGTCCAAGGATCTTCAGTGTGGCAGGTCCCCCCACTTTCCTTCACGACCGCATCGAGCCAGGGGGGTTCGTCATGCCCGGCGGATCTATCTACGTGACGCCAGTCGACCAGGTTCACGGCCTGTCGCCCCAGGTCATGTACGAGCAGTTCTGGCTCAAGGAAGTCGCCCATCGCAGGAAGATGCGCGGGGTCAAGGCGGCGGTCGGCCTGGCGGTGGGCGTCGCGCTGGCCTACCGGTTCAACCTGTCCCCGCCGATCCTCGGGCTGCTGTGCGGCCTGCTCGTCGGTGCCGCGGACGCGTTCTGGACCTGGCGCGAGTACGACTCCACCGCCGTCTGGCGAGGCAAGCGCAGGGGCGAGACCATCACCGGCAGGCTGCTCCGCCGCAGGCTGCGCAGGGCCGGCTACCACGTCCTCGACGGCCGGGCCATCCCGGGCAAGGCCTCGATCGACCACCTCGTCATCGGTCCCGGCGGCGTCTGGGTGGTCGACAACGAGGCCTGGCACCCGGAGACCGAGATCGCCCGGTACGGCGACCGGCTGTTCCTCGGCGAGAAGTACGGCACGAAAACGGCGAAGGCGCTCGTCGAGGTCTCCGATTCACTGGCCGAGGTGCTCTCCCGCGAGACGGGCATCCCGGTCACCATCGAGCCGTTGCTCGCCGTGCACGGCGGGCAGCTCAGGCGGTCGGTCACCGCGGAGGGGCTCACCCTCCTCAAGCCCCGCCTGGTCGCGCGCTGGATCAAGGACGGTCCGCGGGCGGACTTCGACGACGCCCAGGTGGAGGTGCTCGCCAGGACCGCGGCCCGGGTGCTGCGCCGGATGAGCTGACCGTACGAGCCGACCGCGCCCGGCCCGCTCACCATGGGTGGGAGGGCCGGTGACCGCGAACGCCTCCGCCCGGTGGAATCCGCTCAGGCGAGTTCCTCGATGAAGGCCGCCAGCTGCGCGACGTTCCGGCACTCGTACATGGGCACGATCCCCCCGTACGCCGTCGCCACCGAGTCGCCGGTGTCCCACTGGGCGGTCGGCTCCGGGTTGAGCCAGTAGCTGTGCCGGGCGTCCCTGGTCAGCCGCTTCAGCGTCTCCAGCGCGGGCGGCTGGTAGTTGGACCGGGCGTCGCCCAGGATCAGCAGTGACGTCTTCGGTCCGATGGCGTCGCCGTACCGCTCGGCGAACGTCTCCAGCGCGTGGCCGTAGTTGGTCCGGCCGAACCGCACCATGTCGGCCTCCCTCACCAGCCGGGTCATCGCCTCCGCCACGTCGGCGCCGGGCACGAAGAACCGGGTGATCTCGTCCACCGTGTCCACGAACCCGAACGCGCGGACCTTGGTGAACTGCTCGCGCAGCGCGTAGGTCAGCAGCAGGGTGAAGTGGGCGAAGGCGGCGACCGAGTCGCTGGTGTCGCAGAGCACGACCAGTTCGGGCTTGTGCGGGCGGCGCGGCCTGTTGAAGGTGGTCAGCGGCACCCCGCCGCTGGACAGCGAGGCCCGTACGGTCCTGCGGAAGTCGAGGCGGCCGCGGTGGCCGAGCCGGTGCTTGACGGTCAGCCTGGCGGCGAGGCGCCGGGCGAGCGGGTGCACCTCCCTGCGGAGCCTGGCCAGGTCGGCCTTGGTGATCCGCAGGAAGTCGAGCTGCTCCAGCGGCGGGCGTACCGAGGATCGGGCGATCCGCTCGATTCCGGAGTCCTCGGCGATCCGGCGGCGCACGTCGCGGGAGACGGCGTCCTCGAAGCGCCTGGTGTTCTCGCCGATCCGCTGCCGGGCGACCTTCTCGGCCAGCCCGCCGCGCTCCTGGCCGGCGAGGACCTCGGCGAGCAGGCGCGCCATGAGCGTCTCGGGGGAGAGCGCCCGCATCACCGAGTAGGAGAACCAGTTCTGCCTGCCGGGACTCGCCACCTGGCGGCCGAAGCGCTCCACCATGGCCCGCGCGAACTCGTTCATCCCCTCGGCGCCCAGCAACAGCTCGGCCAGCCTGTCGCGCAGCTCGGGGAGTTCGGCGGTCTCCAGGTCCGGTTCGGCCTCGTGCGAGGGCCGCAGGCCGGTCGTGGAGGCGGGGAACCACAGGTCGAACAGCGTGTCGAAGCCCGGCCGGTGCGAGGGCCGCTTGACCAGCGTCGTGGCGTACGCGGCCCGCAGCGACTCCCGCTCGGTCAGGTCGATCACCTCCAGTGCCCTGGCCGCGTCCAGCCCCTCGGCCAGCGACACCGGCAGCCCCGCCTCGCGTAGCGCGTGCACGAACCCCACGTGCCGGTCGAGCAGGCTCACCTTCCGCCTCCCGCCCCGTGGGCCGAGCGCTCCGTGCCGGTCACAGGGCCAGCTCCTTGCGTGCCCGGGTCTGGTCGGAGGCGTGCTTGAGCACGACGCCGAGGGTGGCCCCGATCGCCGCCTCGTCCAGCTCGGTCCTGCCCAGCGCGATCAGGGTGTTGGCCCAGTCGATCGTCTCGGCGATCGAGGGCGCCTTCTTCAGCTCCAGGGCGCGCATGGTGGCCACCGTACGGGTGAGTTGCTCGGCCAGGGCGGTCGTGATCGTGGGCACCTGGGCCAGCACGATGTCGCGCTCGCGCTCCGGCGTCGGGTACTCCAGGTGCAGGTAGAGGCAGCGCCGCTTCAGCGCCTCGGAGAGCTCGCGGGTCGCGTTGGAGGTCAGCACCACGTAGGGCCTGCGTACGGCGGTGATCGTGCCGAGCTCGGGGATGGTGACCTGGTAGTCGGACAGGATCTCCAGCAGCAGCCCCTCCACCTCGACGTCCGCCTTGTCGGTCTCGTCGATCAGCAGGACGGTGGGCGTCCGGGAGCGGATCGCCGCGAGCAGTGGCCGCTCCAGCAGGAACTCCTCGGTGAAGATGTCGTCGTGGGTGGCGTCCCAGCTCTCGTCCTGTCCGGCCTGGATGCGCAGCAGCTGCTTCTTGTAGTTCCACTCGTACAGCGCCCTGGCCTCGTCCAGCCCCTCGTAGCACTGCAACCTGACCAGTTCCGCCCCGGTCGCCGCCGCCACGGCCTTGGCGAGCTGGGTCTTGCCCACACCGGCCGGCCCCTCGGCGAGGAGTGGTTTGCCGAGCGCTCCCGCCAGGAAGACCGAGGTCGCGATGGAGTCGTCGGAGAGGTAGTCGACGGCGCTGAGCCGCTCGCTGGCGTCGGCGGGCGAGGCGAACCACATGTGTGCTCCCAGTACAGGACCGAATGTTGTTCTAGCTTAGCCGCTGATCGTCGCGGATTTCGAAGCCCTGCCCGATGTGCGCTATCCTTCAAGAGCTTCAAGCGCCGCTAGCTCAGTTGGTTAGAGCAGCTGACTCTTAATCAGCGGGTCCGGGGTTCGAGTCCCTGGCGGCGCACCACGGTTGATACCGATGACTCGGGCATTCTCCATATCACGGAGGATGCCCACAGTCATTTCTGGCCCCGTGCGAGTTTGTGAGGGCTTTTACGGCCGCAGCCGGGTCGCTGATCTCCCCGCTTCGAGGGGGCGGTGACGGCCCGGTGGGGTCGGCGGTCGGATCGGTCGTATGCCGACCCGGAAGCCGAGGCCGGTCGAGCGGGCCGGGGTGATGGAGTCGCCGCCGACGCGGCAGGGGTAGCCGTTGGGAGCGTCGTCCGCGACCGCGGCGGGTGCTGTCACCGGGGCCGCGCCGAACATGGCGAAAACCAGCGGCGGGGGCCATCGGATCGGCGGGCGGCCGCCTTGGGCGATCAGAGCAGGCTTCGCAGAAACGCCCTGGTACGGATGGCGTCCGTGCCGGAGGCGTATTCGGAGGCCACGAAGTCGCTGACACCGGCATCGGCCAGGAACCGAATCCGAGCGGCCACCGTCTTCTCGTCGCCGACCAGGGCGACATCGGCGGGGCCGTCCACACCCTCCCGGTCGAGCATCGCCCGGTAGGACGGCACGTTGGCGTAGACCTCGTAGATCTTGGCGGCTCTCGCGCGTGCCGCTTCCACGTCGTCGGTGACGCACACGGGGAGAGCGCAGACGATCCGCGGCCGGGGGCGTCCCCCGGCCGCTTTGGTGATCGCGGGAATCGCGTACTCCGCGACCGTCTTGGGGCCGGTCATCCAGAGGATGGATCCGTCGGCTGCTTCGCCGGCCAGTCTCAACATCTGAGGGGCGAGGGCCGCGATGAGGACCGGCATCGTCCCCCTGCTGGGTGTTGTCAGGTGTATGTGAGCGCTGGCCGTCTCGCCGTCGAAGTCGACCCGCCCCTCGCGCACCAGCGGGATGAGGACGGAAAGGAACTCGCGCATGTGCCGGATCGGCCTGTCGTAGCTGTATCCGAACATGCCCTCGGTGATGAACCGGTGGGACAGTCCGACGCCGAGGGCGAGTCGTCCGCCGAGCGCGGCATCGGCGGTCAGCGCCTGCTGCGCGAGGGCCGCGGGATGTCGTGGATAGCTCGGGACGACCGCGGTGCCGAGCTCGATGTCCGGAGCGTCCTGCCCCGCCACGGCCAGGGCCGTCAGCGCGTCCAGCCCGAAGATGTGCGGCATCCAGGCGGATGCGAAGCCGTCCTCTGACGCGCGGATCAGCTTCCCGCGCAGTTCGTCGATCGCCTCCGGCCTGTTCGGCGCATCGAGCAACAGTCCCATCCGCATTCGTGTCCCCGTTCTCTTCGGTCGCATCTTTTGTTAACGACGAACAACCTTGATACACGTGTAGTTCGGTTCTACACAAGGGCTTGAATCGATAAGTTAACCTGAAGTAACCTCCTCGAAAGCAGGAGGCCGCAGTCGGCTGCGGTCTGGGCGGAGGGAGCAGCGGTGGAACGTCGGGTGTATGTCGCGGGTGTTGGGATGGTCCCCTTCACGAAACCCAGCGCTGGTCAGACCTATGACGCCATGGGAGAGCGTGCGATCCAGGCCGCGCTCAAGGACGCCGCGGTTGACTACGACCTCGTCCAGCAGGCATACGCGGGCTACGTCTACGGGGACTCGACCAGTGGCCAGAAGGTCGTCTACGGGGTGGGACTGACCGGGATCCCCGTGATCAACGTCAACAACAACTGCTCGACCGGCTCGTCGGCCCTGTGGCTGGCCCGTCAGGCGGTGGAACACGGCGCGGCCGAGTGCGTCCTGGTGGTGGGCTTCGAGCAGATGAACCCCGGGGCGCTCCAGAACGTGTGGAACGATCGGCCGCTGGTGTTCGACCGCTTGTCCGAGGCCATGTCCATGGTCCAGGAGCCGTCGGACGCACCACTCGCCGCGCAGTTCTTCGGCGGTGGCGGCGCCGCCCACATGGCCAAGTACGGCACGGCGCCGGGGACGTTCGCGAAAATCGCGGTGAAGGCACGCCGGCACGCCGCGAACAACCCGTACGCCGTCTTCCGGGCACCTGTGACCGAGGAGGAGGTCCTCGCCTCACCGCATGTGTACGGTCCCCTCACCAGGCTGCAGTGCTGTCCTCCCACCTGCGGGGCGGCGGCCGCGGTGCTCTGCAGCGAGGATTTCGCGCGCAGGCACGGCCTGAGAACCGACGTGGCCATTCGCGCCCAGGCGCTGACCACCGACACGGCCAGCAGTTTCACCTCGGGCGACATGATGCGGGTCATCGGCTACGACATGACCCGCGAAGCGGCCAGGCAGGTGTACGAGTCCTCGGGAATCGGCCCTGAGGCCCTCGGCGTGGTGGAGCTGCACGACTGCTTCACCACCAACGAGCTGGTCACGTACGAGGCCTTGGGGCTGACTCCGGAAGGTACGGCGGAGCGGTTCGTGATCGACGGAGACAACACCTACGGGGGCCGGGTCGTCACCAACCCCTCCGGCGGTCTGCTGTCCAAGGGGCATCCGCTGGGCGCGACCGGGCTGGCCCAGTGCGCCGAGCTCACCTGGCAGCTACGCGGCGAGGCGGCGGACCGCCAGGTCGAGGACGTACGGCTGGCCCTTCAGCACAACCTCGGTCTCGGTGGGGCCTGCGTCGTCACCCTCTACGAGAAGGTGTCATGAACATCACCGGTGCGATCGGGATGACCTTCCCGGAACACACGATCGAGGTGGAGCGGGGCAGGCTCCGCTTCTACGCCAAGGCGATCGGACAGCAGGATCCGCGCTTCGTCCACGTCGACGCTGCGATCGAGGCCGGTTACCGCGATCTGCCGGTGCCTCCCGCGTTCCTGTTCTGCCTTGAGATGGAGCGGCCGGGAGATCCGTTCGGCTACCTGAAGGAGCTCGACATAGACCTTCGCAAGGTGCTCCACGGAGAGCAGCGTTTCGACTATCACGCCATGGCCTTCGCCGGCGACACGCTGACCTTCGACACGAGCATCACGGACGCCTACCGGAAGAAGAACGGAGCGCTCTGCTTCCTCGTCCGCAGCACACGGGTGACCCGGGAGGGCGCGCCGATCGCGGATCTCAGTTCCACGATCGTGGTGACGCGATGAAGCTGGAGATCCCGCCGATCACCCGCACCACTCTGGCTCTGTACGCCGGTGCCTCCGGAGACCACAACCCGATCCACATCGACCTGGACGTCGCCCGGTCAGCGGGCCTGCCGGACGTGTTCGCGCAGGGCATGCTCTCGATGGCCTACCTGGGGCGCCTGCTGACCCAGCTGGTCGACCAGGAACGCATCCGCACGTACGCCGTGCGATTCACCGCCATCACGCCGGTTCACGCCAGGCCCACGTGCACCGCGGTCGTCACGAAGGTCGAGAACGGTCTCACCCATCTCGAACTGACGGTGACGACACAAGACGGCACCGAGACCCTCAAGGGACAAGCGATCATCGAAGGAGAATTGTGAAACTCGACGAAAGAGTAGCGATCGTCACCGGCGGCGGTCGCGGTATCGGGCGCGAGATCGCGCTGAAGCTGGCCTCCGAAGGCGCTCGGATCGTCGTCAACGACCTGGACAACGAGCCGGCCGAAGAGACCGCGGAGGCCATCCGCGCTTCGGGCGGCCAAGCGTCCACCTGCGTCGGCAGCGTCACAGAAGAAGGTTTCGCCGATCGAGTCGTCGCGGAGGCGGTCGAGCGCTTCGCCGGGCTGGACATCATCGTCAACAACGCCGGCTACACCTGGGACAACGTCATCCAGAAGATGAGCGACGAGCAGTGGGACGCCATACAGGACGTCCACGTCAAAGCGCCGTTCCGGATCCTCCGTGCGGCTCAGCCCTTCATCAGGGCCAATCCGACCGACCATCACCGCAAGGTCGTGAACATCTCCTCGGCCTCGGGTCTCGGCGGTCATCCCGGCCAGGCCAACTACTCCAGCGCCAAAGCCGCGGTCATCGGGCTCACCAAGGCGCTGAGCAAGGAGTGGGGCCGATACAAGGTCAACGTCAACGCGGTCGCCTTCGGGTTCATCGAGACGCGGCTCACGGTGGCGGCGGCCGGGGAGGAGACCATCCAGGTCGAGGGACACGAGATCAAGGTGGGGATCAGCACAGCGTTCCTCGACGCCTCGAAGTCCGCGATCCCGCTGGGCAGGGCGGGCACACCTGCGGAGGCGGCCGGAGCGGTCTACCTGCTCTGCGTTCCGGAATCCGACTACATCAGCGGCCAGGTCCTCCTCTGCGGCGGAGGCCTGTCCCTCTAAGGAGGTCCGATGTACCCGAGCCCGACGGCGCACGAGGACGCGGACCCGCCGTTCGACCTGGCCCACGTGCCGCTCTCCATGCTCGTTCCGACCATGGACTGGCTTGACGAGACGGAGGAGAAATGACCTACACCTCCTCGTGGATCACCGCCGACGTCGCTCTGCTGCGTGACACCGCCAGGCGGTTCTTCACCACCGAGGCCGTTCCCCGGCGGCAGGAATGGGAGGCCGAGCGGCGTGTCGACCGCGCCTTCTGGGCCCAGGCGGGCGAGATCGGCCTGCTGTGCGCGGGCGTTCCCGAGGCGTACGGCGGAGGCGGGGGCGGTTTCGCCCACGACTTGATCATCCTGCAGGAGCAGGCGCGAGCTCTGGAGCTCGGATTCGGCAACGCCGTACACAGCGGGATCGTCGCCCACTACCTCACCGCCTTCGGCACCGAGGACCAGAAACGACGTTGGCTGCCCGGCATGGCGTCGGGAAAGACGGTCGCCGCCATCGCCATGAGCGAGCCCGGCACCGGTTCGGACCTGCAGTCGATCACGACTCGTGCGGTACGCGACGGTGACGACTACCTGATCAGCGGGGCCAAGACCTTCATCACCAACGGCGGCGGCTGCGATCTGGTGCTCGTCGTCGCCAGTACCGATCCGCCGAGCCGAGCCCGCGGCATCTCCCTGTTTCTCGTCGATGCCGAGACACGGGGGTTCAGGCGAGGCCGGGTTCTGGAGAAGATCGGACAGCACAGCGCCGACACTGCCGAACTGTTCTTCGACGAGATCAGGGTGCCGTCCAGCGCACTGCTCGGCGGCGTCGAGGGGCAGGGGTTCGTCCAGCTCATGCGGCAGCTCCCGCAGGAGCGGCTGATCATCGGGATCATGGCGGTGACCGCCGCGGAGGAGGCGCTGGCTCAGACGGTCGCCTACGTCAAGCAGCGTCACGTCTTCGGCGAGCCACTGATCGCCAAGCAGAACACCCGCTTCGAGCTCGCCGAATGCGCCACGCTCGTTCACACGGGACGGGTATTCGCCGACTCGTGCGTCGAACGGCACCTGCGGGGCGAACTCGACCCGGCCACCGCCTCGATGGCCAAGTGGTGGCTGAGCGACGTGCAGTGCCAGGTCATCGACCGCTGCCTCCAATTGTTCGGGGGATACGGCTACATGCGGGAGTTCCCGATCGCCCGCATGTACGCGGACGCGCGGGCGCAGAAGATCTACGGCGGCACGAACGAAATCATGAAAGAGCTCATCGCACGATCCCTCTAGGAGGGGTTCATGTACCTGACCCAAGGTCTGCACCGCTCACTGCAGCAGAACCCGGACGCGCCGGCCACGATCTTCGGGGATCGGGTGCGAACCGTCCGCGAACTCGTCGACCGGGTGTCTCGCCTCGCGGCGGCGTTGCGGACGATGAACGTCGCCGACGGCGAACGCGTCGGGGTGCTCGCACTCAACTCCGATCGTTTCGCCGAGATCCTTCTGGCGGTGCCATGGGCCGGCGGCGTGCTCAACCCGATCAACATCCGATGGAGTCCAGCGGAGATCGTCTACTCTCTGGCGGAGTGCCAGACCGACGTCTTGTTCGTGGACGACGCTTTCGCCTCGCAGGTGCCCGTGCTCGAACGGGGGTATCCCGCGCTGAGAGCCGTGGTTTACATCGGTGATGGGACCGTTCCCGAGGGCATGGTCGGATACGAGGAGCTCATCGCGGCCAACGAGTCCATCCCGGACGCACGACGTGGCGGCAAGGAGCTTCTCGGCGTCTTCTACACGGGGGGCACCACCGGCTTCCCCAAGGGCGCGATGATCAGTCACGCGAACCTGTTCGTCTCCACGTTCGGCTCCCGTGCCACCGCGCCGACCGGACTGCCGGGCGGCAAGGCCCTGTTGTGCGCACCCATGTTCCACATGGCCGCGTTCGCCGCCTGGTACACGCAGCTCAGCATCGGCGGCACCCATGTGATCGTGCCGGCTTTCGATCCCGCCACGGTCGCCGAGACGATCGCCCGGCACCGCGTGAGTTACGCGCTCCTGGTGCCCACCATGATCCAGATGCTTGTCGATCATCCGCGGGTCGCCGAACACGATCTGTCCTGCGTGCGTCATCTGGTCTACGGTGCCTCCCCGGTCAGCGAGACCCTGCTGCGTCGGGCGATGCGGGTGTTTCCGCGGGCGGAGTTCGTCCAGGCCTATGGGATGACCGAACTCGCGCCCGTCGCCACCTTGCTCACCGCCGAGGACCACCGCGAGGGCACGCGACTGCGATCGGCAGGCCGGGCGGCCATGCACGCCGAAGTGGCCGTCGTCGGCCCCGACGACCGGGTCCTCCCCCACGGTCAGGTGGGCGAGGTGGTCGTCCGCGGCGAACACGTCATGCTCGGATACTGGAACAAGCCGGTGGAGACCGCCCAGGCGCTACGCGGCGGGTGGATGCACACCGGCGACGGCGGCTACCTGGACGAGGACGGCTACCTCTACATCGTCGACCGGATCAAAGACATGATCATCAGCGGTGGTGAGAACGTCTACTCCGCCGAAGTCGAAAACGCCCTGGCGGCTCATTCCGCCGTCGCCGCGTGCGCTGTGATCGGGATCCCCGATGCCGTCTACGGCGAACGGGTCCACGCCGTGGTCAAGCTCAAGCCGGGCGCGACCGCCACCCTCGCCGAGATCCGAGAGCACTGCAAGAGCCTCATCGCGGGCTACAAGGCACCCCGCAGCTGCGAATTCGTCGAGGACTTCCCGCTGTCGGCCGCCGGGAAGATCCTCAAACGAGAACTGCGCAAGCCGTACTGGGAGGCAAGCGATCACACGGTCCAGTGAGTCCATCCCTAACATGGACGGGATGAGCGGAACGGCAAAGGGCAGATCCAGGCCACGGGACCGCCGAGCGCAGATCCTGCGCACCGCGGCGACACTCTTCCACGACCGCGGCTACCACGGGGTGGGAGTGGACGAGATCGCCGCGGCGGTGGGAATCTCCGGCCCCGCGCTCTACCGGCACTTCCGCGGTAAGCACGACCTGCTGTGGCACGCGATCGACAGTGGGATGGCCGCGTTCGAGTCCGTGCAGAGCGATGACCTCTACACCTGGCTCGATGCCATGGTCACCGTGGGATTGGACGGCCGTGACCTGGGCGCCCTGTGGCAGCGGGAGGTCCGCAACCTGAACGAACCCGAACGCGCGGAGTTCCGGCGCCGGCTACGCCACCATGCCGAGCACACCGCGGACCTGCTGCGCGGCCGTCGTCCCGAACTCGGCCAGGACGACGCGCGGCTACTGTCCTGGGCGATCACGGCGGTCGTCGGCAGCCCATCGCACCACCGCGCCACTCCCGAGAGTTACCCGGCGTTGCTGCGGGCCATGGTGGCCCGCGTGGCCGGCAGTAAATCGTTGATCGCGACCGCCTCCTTCTCCGCACCCACGCCGGCCCTGCCCAGACGGGCCTCCACCCGCGAGGCACTGCTGACTGCGGCCACCCATCTGTTCAGCCAGTACGGCTTCGTCAGTGTGTCCAACGACGACATCGGCGCGGCCGTCGGCGTGACCGGCCCCACGCTCTACAAACACTTCTCCAGCAAGACCGAGATCCTCACCGCCGCGCTCAACCGAGGCGACGAAGCCCTAAAGCTCGCCCTCGACCGCGCGCTGTCCCGCTCGGCCGATCCGGCGCACACCATGGCAGAGGTGGTGGCCTTCTACGTCGACTTCGCCACCCACCATCCCGACCTCATCGGCGTGCTGATCAGCGAAGTGACCCACCTCCCCGCCGAAGAACGGCACGCCAACCGGCGGCGACAACACCAATACGTGGCCGAATGGACACGCCTGCTCCGCCTGGACCGACCCGACCTGTCGGAACCGGAGGCGCTGGCCCTGGTCCACGGTGCCCTCACCCTGATCAACGACCTGGTACGCCTGCCCCTGGCGCACACGCGAGCACACCTGACGAAGGAACTCACGGACCTCGCACTCGACGTCCTGCACGCCGCACCTCGAACAGAGCCGACGAGGTGAGAACGGTGAGATTCCCCAACCACTCGGGCGGACTCCTCGGGTGTCAGCCCTTGAGGCCGGATATCGCGATGCCGCGGGTGCCTTGCGATCACGAGATGGCCGGAACGACACAGAGTTTCGATCATCTGTCACAAGAGATTCACCGGACGGCCGACGTTCGCTGGTCCTCGGTGAGTCGGGTCAGCGGACCCGGCGGCCGTGGCTGGGCTCGCTCTGGCGGTTCGCCCGGTCCACGGCCGTCACGTGGTAGTGCGCGCCCCTGGCTCCCTCGGGGTCCAGCCAGCGCACGTCGCGGCCCGCGGGGATGACCGCGACCAGGTTGCGGGCGTCGGCGAAGTCACCGGGACCGGCCTGCCGGTCGAACCGGAAGACCGCGAACTGGAACGGGACGTCCCTGCCGGGGGCGACGATGTGCAACTCGGCGCCACCGGCCACCTTGTGCGCGGTGGCCAGGACCGGGCGGCGCGGTGGCCGGCCGCCCGC
Organism: Streptosporangium sp. NPDC002607; assembly: GCF_053592655.1. Taxonomy (NCBI): domain Bacteria; kingdom Bacillati; phylum Actinomycetota; class Actinomycetes; order Streptosporangiales; family Streptosporangiaceae; genus Streptosporangium; species Streptosporangium sp. NPDC002607. The sequence continues at coordinate 33,199 of NZ_JBSFWD010000047.1, read as the reverse complement.
GAGACGCGGCAGCAGCGGGGCGAGGGCCGGGCGGGTGTAGTGGTCGGTCACGGCGGTGCTGACGCTGCCCAGCCGGTCCTCACGTACATCGCCGGAGTTGTACCAGATGTCGCCGCCGACCTGGGGGTTGTCCCGGTTGAGAGTGAGGTGCCGGGAAAGCTCGTCCGGCTGGAACCACTGGGCGGGCTGCCCGGCGGCACCGGCCTTGTAGGCGGCCTGGCCGATCCAGAGCTGGACGTCGGTGCCCGCCGCCACGCCGGACCACCAGGGGATCAGCTTGGCGTAGTCGGCGTTCGACTGGCCGATGTACCAGTAGATCTGCGGTGCGATGTAGTCCAGCCAGCCCTTCCTGACCCAGCCCCGCGTGTCGGCGTGCAGGTTGTCGTACGACTGGCTGCCGGCGGTGTCCGAGCCGAGGGGGTCGGTGGACCTGTTCCGCCAGATGCCCGAGGGGCTGATGCCCCAGGCGACCTCCGGCTTGGCCTGCCGTACCCGCTGCTGCATCTCCCGGACGAGCAGGTCCACGTTGTCGCGCCGCCAGGAGGCGAGATCGGGGAAGCCCGCGCCGTAGCGCGCGAAGGCCGCGGCGTCGTCGAAGGCCGTGGTGTTGACCGGGTAGAAGTAGTCGTCGAAGTGCAGGCCGTCGATGTCGTACCTGGTGACCGCGTCCATCATCGCGTCCTGCACGAACGCCCGCACCGCGGGGATGCCCGGGTTGTAGTACAGCTTGCCGCCGTAGGAGACGATCCAGTCCGGATTCCTGCGGCCCGGGTGCTCGGGGTGCAGTTTGGCCGGGTCCGGCTGCATCGACACGCGGTACGGGTTGAACCAGGCGTGGAAGGCCAGGCCGCGCCGGTGCGTCTCCTCGACCAGGAAGGCCAGCGGGTCGTAGCCCGGGTCCCGGCCCTGAACGCCGGTCAGGTACTCCGACCACGGTTCGTGTGGCGAGGGCCAGAAGGCGTCGGCGGTCGGCCGGATCTGGACGAAGACCGAGTTGAGCCGACGGGTCCGCGCGAGGTCCAGCCAGGCCAGGTACTCGGCCTGCTGCGCCTCGACGGTCAGGCCGGGCTTCGACGGCCAGTTGATGTTGAGCACCGAGGCGATCCACATCCCGCGCATCTGCCGCAGCGGCGGGATGTGGCCGTCGGCGTTGCCGGCGGCGAAGGCGGGCGTCGAGGTGAGAGCCGACAGGGGGAGAGTCGTCGCGCCCGCGGCCAGGGCCAGGCCGCGCAGGACGGAACGTCGGGTGGGTGCGCTCATGCGGACCTCCGGGGGGCTGAAGAAGAAGGCGCCGAGCGTGACATTGGCAGAAACTTACTTTCAAATCAATGACAATGAAGGAAAATATCGTTGAGATGCGATCCGCTCCAAGGCGTTCGGGCAGGCGGCCCGGTGGGGAAACCTGGATGCGCCGTGGTCGCCTCGGGTGGGGGCCACGGCGCGCCGAGGGGTCGGGTGGATCGGTGGTGATCCGGTGGCGGGTGCGTGTCGGTCGCCTGGAGATCGGCACTGGACATAAACCCATACAAGAGGTAGGGATAGTATGAAAAATTCCATGACATCCGAGGAGCAGCCATGGCAGTCAAAGTGATCGACGCGGCCGCGTACGTCCAGGAGTGGCAGGACTGGCACCACCGGCACGAGGTGGTGCTGGCCGATCCCCACGGGTTCCTCGCCGTCACGAACCTGCACTGGCTGACCTCTGAACCGCAGCGCCTGCCGGATGCTCCGGGGGAATGGTCGACCGGCGGCGAGGGCGTCGTCGTGACCCTCGGAGACGCGGAGGAACTGGTGGTGGACGGCACACCGGTGCGTGGCCGGTACGTGTTCGGCCTCATCCCCGAACGCGGCGCGATCAATGCCACCTGGGGTGACGCGGTGATCGAGGTGGCCAGGCGGGGCGGGCATGACATCGTCAGGCCGAGACACCCGGACCACCCGCTGCGTGTCGCGTTCGCCGGCACGCCGACCTTCCCGCCGGACCCGCGATGGCTGGTCGCCGGCCGCTACGTGCCGTTCGACGAGCCCCGGCCGACGGACGTCGGGGCGGCGGTGGAAGGGCTGCGGCACGTCTACGACGCGCCGGGGCGGGTCGAGTTCGAGCTCGACGGGCAGACGCTGAGCCTGACGGTGTTCAACGGCCACGCGCCGGGCAGCCTGATCGCCCTGTTCACCGACGCGACCTCCGGCGTGACCACCTACGCCGCCAACCGCGTCCTGCAACTGGGGGTGCCCGACGCCGGCAACCAGGTGACCGTGGACTTCAACCGGGCCACGAACCTGCCGTGCGCCTACACCGACTTCGCCACCTGCCCGCTGCCGCCGGCGGAGAACCGACTGCCGGTCGCGATCGAGGCAGGCGAGAAGATCCCCTACGAGCGCGGCTGACGTCCGGATGAGCACGCCCGTGACCCCGCTCATCCGTTCCCCGGGGGAGAGCATCGGCCGGTTCAACCGGGATCACGGCCGGAGGTCCGCCGGGTGGCGGGCGCGCCAGGCGGTGTAGTGCGGCTGACTTTCGAGGGATTCGCGGTGGGCCTCGGTGGCGAGGCGCGTCAGCTCCTCGGCCCGGTGGGCGAGGGCGCCGTCGCGGCGCCAGGCCGCCAGGTGCCTGATCCACAACGGTGATCCGGCGAGCGGGCGGACCACGAGCCCAGGTCCTGCGGGGAAGCTGGCCTGGCAGGGCGAGATCGCGTGCTTCTCGGCGATGAGATTACGGATCATCATCGGCTCGATCATGATGTACGGCATCTTCGGGACGAAGCCCTCGTTCTGGCAGGCGGTCACGAAACACTCCGGCCAGCCGACGCCGTCCGGCGGCGAGAGCACCCAGTCGTCGCCCGCCAGCTCCGCCAGCGGCACCTCCTCCAGCACCGCGAGGGGATGGGCCTCGGCCATCGCCACGAAGACGGGTTCCACGGCGATGGGACGTACGCCCACCGAGGGTGGGATGACCAGCTCGTGGCCGGGGTAGTCGATGAGGGTCGCGGCGTCCAGCCGCCGGGAGGTCAGCAGATCCAGCAGCAGGCGGGGAGAGTGCTCGGTGTGCACGGTGATCGAGGCCCCCGGGACCTCGAACAGCCGCCGCAGCAGGCCGCTGAACAGGGGGTTGGCATAGCCGCCGATGCGGGCGACGCTCGTCTGGCCGCTGGGCGGCAGGGCGCCTGTCATCAGCTCATCCACGGTGTGCAGCGCGGACCTGGCCCGGGTGAGCACGAACTGGCCGAACGGGGTCGGTGTCACGCCCAACCGGCTGCGCCGGAAGACCTGGCCGCCGAGCGTGGACTCGATCCGGTGCAGCTGGGCGGTCAGGGCGGGCTGGGAGACGCCCAGGGAGGCCGCCGCCTTGCTGAGACTCCCCGCGCCGGCGATGGTGCATAACGCTCGAAGGTGCCGTAGCTCCAGCTGCATGGGCCAAATATAGTGCGGCATAACGCTGGATTTATATGTCTCTGGGATAAGACGCGGTTCCCTCGTTCGGCGCACAGTTGACGGTGATCCCTACTTCCGAAGGAACCCCTATGCCAGTGACCTACCGCCGCTCCGGCCTCGTCTTCACCGATCACACGATCACCGTCCCGCTGGACCACTCCAGCCCGGACGGGGCGACGATCGAGGTGTTCGCGCGGGAGGTGGTCGCGGCGGGGCGGCAGGGGGACGACCTGCCGTGGCTGCTGTACCTGGAGGGCGGCCCCGGCCACAGTGCCCCCCGCTCGCCGGTCGGGTGGCTGCACCGGGCCACCAGGGAGTACCGGGTGCTGCTGCTGGACCAGCGCGGCACCGGGCGCAGCACTCCCGCCAACCGGCAGACCCTGGCCGGCCTCGACGACCCCGCCGCCTACCTGCGCCATTTCCGGGCCGATGCCATCGTCAGGGACGCCGAACTGCTTCGCGCGCGCCTTCTCGGGGACCGGCCGTGGAGCCTGCTGGGGCAGAGTTTCGGCGGGTTCTGCGCGCTGACCTACCTGTCGCTGGCCCCCGAGGGGCTGCGCGAGGTGATGATCGCGGGTGGGCTGCCGCCGCTGGCCGACCGGCCCGAGGACGTGTACCGGGCGGCCTACCCCCGCGTCCTGGCGCACAACGAGCGGTTCTTCGCCCGCTATCCCGGTGACCTGGCGATCGCCCGTCAGGTGGCCGACCACCTGCGACGGCAGGAGGTGTTCCTGCCCGGCGGGGAGCGGCTGACCCCGCGGCGCTTCCAGACCCTCGGGATCACGTTCGGCACGGAGAGCAGGTTCGACACACTGCACCATCTGCTGGAGGAGGCGTTCGCCGGTGAGAAGGAGCTGTCCGACGTCTTCCTGCGCCGGGTGGACGCGCTGGTCTCCTACGCCGAGCACCCGCTGTACGCGCTGCTGCACGAGGCGTCCTACTGCCAGGGCGGGGCCTCCAACTGGGCCGCGCACCGCGCGCTGGGCGAGTTCCCCGAGTTCGATGTGGAGCAGGGCGGCCCCGTCCGGTTCTTCGGCGAGATGATCTTCCCGTGGTTCTTCGACGAGGACCCGGCGCTGGTCCCGCTGCGGGCCTGCGCCGAGGCACTGGCCGCCTGCGAGTCCTGGCCGCGCCTCTACGACCCGGACCGGCTGAGCGGCAACACCGTTCCGGTGGCGGCGGTGATCTATCACGACGACCTGTACGTGGACCGCGACAGTTCCCTTCGCACCGCGAGCACGGTGCGTGACCTGACTTCCTGGATCACCAACGAGTACGTCCACGACGGGTTGAGGGTCTCGGGCGAGACCGTGCTGGACCGGCTCATCGCGATGGTCCGCCGGTGAGCCTGGGGAAACGACGGGCGCTCGGCTTCCCGCGCCTTCCGGCGGCGCGTACGGAACCGGCGGCCCGGCGTCCGGCCGGTGGTGTACGAGCGTCGATCGCCTTCCGCGGAGTAGCACCCCTTTTCCATAACCCGTGAATTATGGGAAAGGGCTCATCGTGTCCATCTCAACTGCCCATAACCCACCCGTTATGGGCGGCCTTGACCTGCGGCTCCCCGGCAGGCACGAACGGGCCGACAAGCTCGACACTCTCGTGTGATCACCCCGTTATCCGACACCGGTGACAATCTGCGGCATTCCCCAAGCAAGGAGAACCCGTGCGCAGATCGTCCGTGGTCGTCGCCACGCTCATGGTCATGGCGTGTCTGTCGACCGGCCCGGCTCACGCCGAGGATCCGGGCCAGACGCGAAAGGTCGAGGTCTTCGGCGAGCATGCCCCCCAGGGCTACACCGAGGTTCCGGTGGAGAGCGGCGACAAGGCGAGGGGCCTGGCCGTGCCGTCCGCCACGGTGACGCCGATCGAGGTCAACGGCCCCAGCGACAAACGCATCGACCTGGTCTACCTCGGTGACGGTTTCACCGAGGCCGAGCAGGACGCCTACACCGCCCAGGTGGCCAACAGCTGGAACATCCTGGCCCAGCGCGAGCCGTTCAAGAGCTATCGCAAGCTGTTCAACGTCTGGCAGGTGAACGTCGTCTCCAACGAGTCCGGGGTCGACAACGACCCGGTCAAGGGGGTGCGGAAGGACACCGCGCTGGGCGGTGAGTACTGGTGTGAGGACCTGGAGCGCCTGGTCTGCGTGGACATCCCCACCGCCCAGTCCTACGCCGGGCTGGCCCCCGCCTTCGACCAGATCGCCGTCGTGGTCAACAGCCCCACCTACGGCGGTGCCGGCTACATCGAGGAGAACCTGGTCACCTTCTCCGGCGGGCACCGGAGCGGCCCGGAGATCCTGCCGCACGAGTTCGGCCACTCCATCGGCGACCTGGCCGACGAGTACCCCTACTGGGCCTACCCGGACGACGGCAGCACCTACACCGGCGACGAGCCGCCCGACACCAACGTCTCGATCCACAACGCCGAGCAGCAGACCGCGCGGCGGGCCAAGTGGTGGTACTGGCTGGGCGCCCAGACCCCCGACGGCGGCGTGATCGACACCTTCGAGGGCGCCGCCTACTACAACCTCGGCATCTACCGGCCCAGCGACAACTCGCTGATGCGCTCCCTGCTCAAGCCGTTCAACCTGGTCGGCCGTGAGGAGATGGTCCGCACGTTCGTCGAGACGACCGGCCTGATCGACGACTCCACCCCGAGCGGCAAGGTCAGGGCGGGCAGCACCCTGACGGTCACCCCCGTGGGGCTCCCGACCGTGTCCACCCGCTGGTTCATCAACGGCCACGAGATCACCGAGTGGGCGGGCAGGACCTCGGCGGTGGCTCTGACCAAGAAGCCCAAGGACCACGGAAAGCCCGAGGCGCCGTGGTGCGGGCGCAAGGACCTGAAGGCCAAGAAGGGCGACTGCACCTACTCGGTGCAGGTCAGTGACTCCACCGACTTCGTGAGGAACCCCGCCTACAAGGCGGACACCCTCACCCAGTCGATCACCTGGACGGTCGGCAAGCACTGACCGGATCCTGCCACGCCCCGCTCAGGACGCGGCAGGACCGGATGGCGAAAGAACGGCGATCGCCGAAGGATGTTCCGCGGAAGCGGGCGTCCTTCGGCGATCGCGTGCGTTCAGCGCCGGGTCGTCATCCCGTCTTGGCGAGAATCGCCTTGGTCATCGCGTCGAGACCGATCAGGTTGAACTTCTTCCCGAGGGTGCGCATGATCGAGTTCTCCGACGGGCGGTAGATGCCGTACGCGTAGTCGGCGCCCCCCTGGTAGGCGCCGATCACGCCACCGTCGGGAGTGGCCTGACCCAGGTACTGGTACCACTTACGCCTGCCCGAGGTGAGCTGCGCGGCGGTGTACTTCGACACGTTCGCCGCCGACGGCTCGCCGCCGTTGTAGGTGGTGTTGAGGGTGGAGTACTCGTCCGCGAGGTTACCCATTGAATGTCCGAGTTCGTGCACCACGACCTGGCCGGAACTCGCGTTGCCGCCCGAGGCGGTGGCGACGCCGCCGCCCGCGCCGTACCCCGCACCGCCGTACTTGGTGCTGTTGCCCAGCGCCACCACCTGGTCGACACCGGGTGCCAGTGCGGCGTAGGACTTGGCGGTGGCGGTGTTCACGCAGAGCAGGCGCTCGATTCCCGAGCACCAGAACCCCATCCCGAGCGCGGTGTTCCTGCTGACGCCCTGGGTGGGGTCGTTGTCGACGCCCGACTGGCTGGAGACGACGTTGACCATCCACACGTTGAAGGAGTTCTTGTAGGTGCTGAACGGTTCGACGGCGGTCATCTCGGCCCACTTGCTCGCGGCGTGGGCCTGGAAGGTGGAGATCTCGGCGGAGGTGTAACCGTCGCCCACGAAGACCAGGTCGAAGCGCTGGGCGGAGGGGCCCGTCTGCTGCAGGGCGGTGACCGCGGCGGCCGGCGCGGCGCGCGGGGCGGGAGGCACCTGCCGCTTCGGGATCTCGACCTGCTGGATCGTGCCGTCGGGGGAGAAGACCTCCACCCGCTCGGTGGATCCCGGCGGGGACGGTTCGGTGGCGGCGGACGTCGGTGTGGCGAGGGAGGCGATGACGACCGGTACGAGCAGCGCCAGGCGGAGGGGGCGGGGCACGGCGTCTCCTTGGGGGTGAGCGCAGTGGATCTAGTGCCCACATCGTGAGTTATCGCTATACGCCCAGATAATCCCTTTTCGCGATAACCCTCCCGTTATAGTGGTGAATTCTGGGCCCTCACCCTCTCCATGTCGGGGACTCCGCCTCCGGTGACGGCCTGGAATGTGAGGGCGGCGGCAACTCTCAGTCGCGGGGGAGAGCCTCGATGGTCTCCAGATGCCTCTCGCCCCAGTCGCCGAGGGGGAGAAGCGCGGTGTTGAGCGAGTGGCCGAACTCGGTCAGCGAGTACTCCACCTTCGGCGGAACCTGGTGGTAGACCTCGCGGTGCACCAGGCCGTACGACTCCATCTCGCGGAGCTGCTGGATGAGCATCTTCTCGCTGATGCCGGACACCGACCGGTTCAACTCCCCGAACCGCAGCGGCTTGCTGTGGAGCGCCCACAGGATCAGTGCCTTCCACTTACCGCCCACGACGTCGACGGCGGCATCGAGCCCGCACGAATAGGTCCGCTTCTTCATTCGCGTTCTCCATACTTACAAAAAGGTTAGTACCTGACAAAATAGTAGGTACTTGAGGAAAATTCAGCAGAGCGTCAGCATCGAAACGTCCCAGCCGGGGTCACGAAGGGCCCGGGACTGGGACGTTCGCATGCCGACATCTGATGAAAGCGGGGGAAACAATGACGGCCGACAACCGATCGCCGGTGACGGTCCTGGGACTGGGCCCGATGGGGCAGGCGCTGGCGGGCGCGTTCCTCGGGAACGGCCACCCCACGACCGTGTGGAACCGTACGGCCGCCAAGGCAGACGCCCTCGTCGCCCGGGGCGCGGTCCGCGCGGACACGGTCGCCGACGCGATCGCGGCGAGCCCGCTGGTGATCGCCTGCGTGATCGACTACGACGCGGTGAGCGCGATCATCGACCCCTCGGTAGACGCGCTGAAGGCCCGGACCCTGGTCAACCTCACGGCCGACACGCCGGAACGCGCACGCCGGATGGCGGACTGGGCCGCCGGTCACGGCGTCGACTACCTCGACGGCGCCATCATGACCCCGACACCGACCATCGGCGGGCCGGCGGCGGTCGTCCTGTACAGCGGACCTGAAGCGCTCTACCAGGCCCATCGGCCCGCGCTGGCGAGCCTGGGCGGCACCGCCACCTACCTCGGCGCGGATCCCGGGCGGGCGGCGGCCCACGACGTGAGCCTGCTCGACCTCTTCTGGACGTCCATGAGCGGCCTCGTCCACGCCTTCGCCCTGGCCGGCGCGGAAGGCATCTCGGCCAGGGACCTCGCCCCGTTCGCCAAGGGGATCGGCGCCCTGCTCCCCGACCTCATCGACGAGTTCGCCCGCTACGTCGACGACGGCCACCACCCAGGCGACCAGTCCAACATCCTGTCGGCCGACGCGGGGATGGCACACATCATCCACGCGGCCCAGACCAGGGGCATCGACACCGGTGTGCTGAGCGCCGCCAGGGCCGTCACGCGACGCGCGATCGACGCCGGTCACGGCGACGACAGCTTCTCGCGCCTGGCCGAGGTGCTCGGGAGGCCGACACCGTAAAACGCACTCGAAGAGGGGGCGGCCCGCCACGACCGGCTCTGATGGTGGCGCCGCCCCCAACGGAACGATCACCGTCCAGGCCCGGCCGGAGTGGAAAGCAGGCGTAGAGTAGGAGGTACCGAGGACATTTCGTACGTTGGCATTCAGGTCGACGTCGCCCAAGGCGATAGGCGAATCCGGTCCTCCTACGGGCCGAGACGGGCCGGGCGATCATGACGCAGGCGCTTCTTTCCCACAGCACACCGCTCACCGACGAGGCACGTCTGAGTCTGGATCCCACCCTCGGCCGCAGGGGCGCCGTGGACGGGGCCTGGTGGCCACACTCCCAGGACGCGGCGGTGGAACTGCCAGACCTCATCGCCGCCGTCGACCGGCGGCTGGACCGGCCCGTCAGGCGGGTGGGTCTGCCCCTGGGATCCTGGGACGACATCCCGCACCGTGTCGCGGCCCCCGGCCGCCAGGTCAAGGTGGGCTGGTTCCGCAACATGGACCCACACGTGGTCACCCTGATCTGCGAGGCCATGGAACCCGTCAACCTGCTGGTCATTCCACCCGGCACCGAGAGCGGCACGGCCGCGCACGCGCTCACCCTGGCCACCAGGTGCGCGGGCGCCACCCGCCCGACCGACATCCTCACCGCCGCGGCCTCCTCGGACGTCAGCTCGATCGCCCGGGATGACAGCCGGGCCGTCTGGGAGGACGAGGGCGGACAGATCGCCGGCTGCGCACCGGCCGCCGGTCACCAGGGCCCGGATCCTCTCCGAGAGGAGACCTCATGACCGTTCTGCAATCTCAGACTTTTCACGGAGTGGGGCCCCAGGCCGTCGGTCCCGCCGCCACAGTCATCCATCTGCACGGCGAGATCGACGTCTTCAGCAGCGCGGCACTGCGCGAACGGCTGCTCCGCGCGTTGCGGCGCGGAGCGAACCCGCTCATCCTCGACCTGTCCGGGGTGTCGTTCTTCGACACGTCAGGGCTGGCCGTACTGGTCGGCATCCAGCGCCGCGCCAGATCGCTCGGAGTCACCTTCGAGCTGTCCGCGCCTCGTCACCAGACGGCGGCCCTGCTACGGGTCACCGGCCTGGACCGCACTTTCACCATTCGCTGAGCGTCAGTGGAGTGGATTCCCCGTCCCCCGGAGAGATGAGGAACCGGGGGACGTTCGCGCGTGTGACGTACGAGGGTCCGGACCTACGGCGCCCCTTCACCAGAGGGCGATGGAGCGGGTCAGGATCTTGGTGAGGTCGCCCTCGGTGACCGGCCGGGGGGCGGTGCTGAGCAGGCGCTGCTGCTTCATCGCGCCCTCCGCCAGCGCGGGGACGTCCGCCTCGGTGTAACCGACGCCGCCGATCCCGCCGGGGAGGCCGATGTCGCGCATCAGCCTGGTCAGCACGCCGGGCAGATATTCGGAAAGGTCGTCGGGCCTGGCGGCGGACGGGTCGAGCAGCTCGGCCGCGCGCAGGTGCCGCTCCGGCTGCGCCTCGAAGGTGAACCTGAACGCCTCGGGAGCGGTCAGCGCGACGGCCATGCCGTGCGGCACCATCGGCTCACCCGCCGGGTAGCCCTCGGGGTGGAAGTCCCTGACCCGCCCGGCGATCGGGTAGGCGTTGGCGTGCGGGATGTGCACGCCCGCGTTGCCGAACCCCAGTCCGGCGAACGTCGCCGCCAGCGCCATCCGCCCCCTGGCTTCGACGTCGTCCCCGTCGCGTACGGCGGTGCGGAAGGACTGCGCGAGCAGCGCGATGGCGCGCTCGGACCACATGTCGGCCACCGGGTTCGAACCGCAGTAGGGCACCCGCTCCTCGGGGCGTTTGCGCTCGTATGAGGTGTACGGCCGGGCGGTGTAGCTCTCCAGGGCGTGGCAGAGGATGTCCATCCCGGCGGCCGCGGTGACCCCGGCGGGCTGGGTCATCGTCAGGTCGGGGTCGACGACGGCCAGCACCGGGCGGAGCCGGGCGTGACTGATCCCGGTCTTCACCTTCAGGTCGAGCACGTCGAGCACGCAGATCGTGGTGCTCTCCGAACCGGTGCCCGTGGTAGTGGGCACCGCGACCAGTGGCTTGAGCGGCCGGGACGGGGCCAGGCCGCCGCCCACCGGCGCGTTGACGTAGTCCATCAGCTCGCCCGGGTTGGTGGTGAGCAGGTTGACCGCCTTGGCGGTGTCGATGCTGGAGCCGCCCCCGACGGCGACGAAGGCGTCCCACGGCCCGGAGGCGCGGGCGTGTTCGATGGCCGCCAGCAGGCTCTCGTCCGTCGGCTCGACGCGCACGCCCTCGTAGACGCTCGCCTCCATGCCGAACCCGGAGAGCTGCTCGGCGATCCGTTGCGGCGCGCCGGTCGCGGCCACCCCGGGGTCGGTGACGACGAGGACGCGCCGGGCGCCGTACTGCCCGAGATCGAAGCCGATCTCGGCCGAGGCGCCGGAGCCGAACTTCAGGGCGGGGGCGCCGTAGGTGAAGACGGACTCGGGATTGCCCGGAGCACTGAACACGCCCGGCTCCTCTCTCGCTGATCTTAGGAATGTCACAGGAGAGCCGTAAGAGGTACTCCGTGACACTTGATGCCCATTTCTCCGTCTGCCGACCCTGGATCTCGCTGATCTTCCCGGCGAGGTCAGAACGGTCTTGGTACCGACTTCTACGATTGCCGACACGTTCCCAGGCGGCACCCCAAGTGGTGATATCTGCCCTTATGGCAAGAGGAATGCATGCAAACGGCAAGCCGTCCTCACTAGCATCGCCGCCATGATGAAAAGAATGATCGCGGTGACCGCTGTCGCCGGAGTCGCCGTGCTGGCGGCCCAGCTTCCCGCGTCCGCGAGCTCCTCCACCGCGCTGCTCCGGCTGCGCGGCGGTTTGACGTTGGAGATCCCGAACTCCTGGCGGGTGTACGGGACCGCGGACCAGGTCCGGGTGGTGACCGGTGCCTGCGCGCGGCCCAACGGCGGTTACTTCCAGCCCAGGTGCGACAGCTTCTGGGTCATCGGGCCGAAGGCCCTCAAGACCGGTGCCGAGGGCTTCGGGCGCTACAACCCCGACCAGGGGCCGTTCTACCCGGCGTCCGACGTGGTGCCCTGCGCGACCAACCCCAAGTACGGCCAGGTCCTCGGCAAGGCGATCGCGGTCGGCTACCGCAACATCGGGGTGGCCCACAAGGCGCACTACCGGGTGTGGCCCGGCCGGTGCGTGACGTACACCGGCGGTGAGCAGAAGTCGACGTTCAACCAGCGTGAGTGGTACCTGCCCCAGTCGAAGATCCTCATTGTCGACCAGTGGGCCACCCCGGGCCTGGCCACCATCCTGAAGAACGCGGTCTGGGACAACTGACCGTCAGACCCGCCACCTGGAACCGGGCCGGCCTGCCCGCCCCTCGATCGCGGGCAGGTCGACCAGCCACGACTCCCGCCCGCCGTCGCCATCGGGCCCCGGTACGCGTACGGCGGGCGTGCTCGCGGCGGACCATCGTGGTGGTACGGGCCAGGTGGCGGTCACCCGGCGTCAGGTGAAGATCATCGGTTGTGCTCGCCGAAACCGTGCAGCAGGGTGTCGACCAGGCGGGTGGCCAGGGCGTCGGCGTCCTGCCCCTCGTCCGGTCCCGTCGCCGCCTCGTGGATCAGGGCGTAGTAGACGCGGCGGGTCCAGTCGAGGTCGGCGTCGCGGGAGCCGACTACCTGATCGACGGTGGCGCGATCAAAACGGCCTGACCGGTTACCCGGACCTCACCTGGTTCCGAAAAAGTGCGATCTACCAGTAATAACGTTTCGCGGGCAGGCTCGGCCGCATGACGATAATCAACCGGCTGGACTACCGGCCGTTTCCCGAGGACCCGCACAACTACAAACCGAACTCCCGCCACTGCCTCGTGCTCGATCCGGTCCGTCCGGACGGCGACTACGTCAAGGATCTGGTGCTCAACTTCGAGCTGCTCGCGCCGGATGAGGTCATCCCGGTGCACACGCACACGAACGAGGAGGTCCTCATCATCGACGAAGGCGAGGGCGAGGCGTTCTACGACGAGGAGTGGCGGCCGGTGGGCCCCGGAGCGGTGATCCTGGTGCCGCCGGGCATCGCCCACGGGTTCCGCAACCGTTCGGGGAGCGGGCTCAGGCTGCACGCGGTGTTCGCCGGGAGGGTGGTCGGCACCCGGCTGCTGGAACGCAGCCCCGCGCCGGGTACGGAGAACCTGCCGCTGCCGCCGCCGTCCCTCATCGACTTCCGCGAGCTCGCAGGCGGGGAGTGATCAGCCGAATACCTGCTCGGCGCGTGTGTCGTAGGTGGTGCGCGCGGCGTCGATCTCGTCGAGATGGTCCTCCGCCCAGCTGACGAGACCGTGGACGGCCTCAACCAGGGTGTGGCCCAACGGGGTGAGCGCGTAATCGACGCGGGGCGGCATCACCGGGTACATGGTGCGCGAGACGATGCCGTCCCGCTCCAGCTCGCGCAGGGTGACGGTCAGCATGCGCTGGCTGATGCCGTCGATCTCGCGCTTGAGCTCGGTGAACCGCTTGGTCCCCGCACCTAGCTTCGAGATCACGTACAGCGACCACTTGTCTCCCACCCGGTCGAGGATCTCGCGGGCGCGGCAGGCGGCCGGTGTGCGGGAGAGCGGTGCGCCCATGGTTACCTCCGGTGAACCGAGCAAGGAAAAAGTGCCTTCTTGTGCGATGAGACACGGCGACCGAGCATAGAGCCAGTTCCGAACAGAGATTAGGTCACTTTCAAGAACCGAGTTACTCATCAAGACCAAGGAGACATCATGGAAGCCGAAGTTGTCGAGATCCCGGGCTACCTGGCCGCGACGTGGGCCATCGATCCGGCCCACTCCTACGTGGGATTCGTCGTACGTCACCTGATGATCGCCAAGGTGCGTGGCCACTTCACCGGTGTCGAAGGCACGATCACCACTGCGGCGGAGCCCCTGGGGTCCAGCGTGACCGCGGCCATCGACCTTGCCTCGGTGAGCACCGGCAACGCCCAGCGCGACGCGCATCTGCGCTCCGCCGACTTTCTCGAAGTCGAGAAGTTCCCCACCATGTCGTACCGTTCCACGGCCATCCGGTTGGACGGCCGCGGCCACGTCATGGACGGCGAACTCACACTCAAGGACGTGACCCGGCCGGTGTCACTGAGGCTGGAGGTCAACGGCTTCGGCCCGGACCCCTTCGCCGCCGAGCCCTTCCGGGGCGGCCGCGCCGGGTTCACCGCGACCGGCGAGATCAACCGCATGGACTTCGGCGTCAGCTACAACGGGCCCATCCCCGGCGGCGGCATGGCCTTGGGGGAGAAGGTGGACATCGTCCTGGAGATCGAAGCCGCTCGCACGGGGGCATAAGGATCAGGCCGGCGGGGCATGCCGCTGCCCGCCGGCCAGGAGTAATTGCAGTTCGGTGATGACCTGGTGAACGGATGTGGTCACCGCGCCGGCGAGGATGGCTTGCCGTCGACCCGTATCCCTTTGGTGCGGGAGCGGGTGCCGCCACTCATGGGTGCCCTGAACTCGAAACCAAGACGAACCCAAGAGAGATTCAAACGGTCGAGGCGATGATCATACGTATGAACCTTGGGAAAAGCCTGTTGCGGATCGCCGCGGGGATGGCTCTCACGCTACCGCTCGTCGCCTCCACTCCCGCCTCTGCCGCCTCCGCGGAGGCCGCCCCCTACACCCGGATCACCATAAACAAGATCATTGCATGGCGAACGCTGTCGAACAACGGCGATGTGATCTTCGTCAAGATCTCCGGCCCCGGGATAATACCGCCCCTCGGCGTGACCTACCGTGTCTGGCCGGCGGCAGGTGGTAGCCGGTTCACGGCTTCGGGTAGGTGCGACAGTTTCGACGGGACCCCGTGCCCACCGGGTACCCGCGACGAGTCGGGCACGTTGACCTCCACCCCGTACAATCCGGTGTTCACCGCCAAAGGCGGCGTGGCCACCATCAACATCCGCCGCGACAACGAATACGCCTCCGATGATGACGTCTTCATCCAATCCTTCCATCTCAATCCGCTGACCCAGGAGAGCCGCTACACCCTGCGGCCGAACGCCGGCAGGACCGACACCTCTGACTACCAGGTCGACATGACGCTGACCCCCAGCTCGTCGCCGTTCTGACCCACCCGAAAACCTCAGCCTCCGCACGAGGGAATCCCACCGTTCGAAGGAGCGACGACAACACGAAGCACGACTAGTGGGGCTTGGTTAGGTGGGGATGGGCTGGGCGTGTCTGGGTAACGTGCGGCGGCAGGTTAGGTGAAGTCTGCGTTGATGCCATCGCCTGGGTGCGGAAGATGAGAAGTGGAACGGTGTCTACGAGGTGCCGTACGAACTGTTCACCGGCGAATCCGGTACAGCACATGCCGACGCAGCGGCCCGTCGGGCACGTTCGGGTGGTCGAAGTCGGCGGCCGGGTCACGGGTCATGCCGATCCGGCGCATCACCGCCTGGGAACGCAGGTTGGTGGTGGCCGTGATGGCGACGACCTCCGGCAGTTCCAGAGTCTTGAAACCGAACTCCAGGCAGGCCAGGGCGGCCTCGGTGGCGTAGCCGTGACCCCACGCCGAGCGGGTCAGCCGCCAGCCGATCTCCACCCCGGTGAACGGCATGCCCTCGTCCGCCGGATCCAGGCCGGTGAAGCCGATGAACTCACCGGTCGCCAGGACCTCCACCGCCCACCACCCGTAACCCCGGCGGTCGAGTCCGGCCTGGAAGCGCGCGATCGAAGCGGCACTCTGCTCACGGGTCAGCAGGTCCGGGAAGTGTTCCCGGACCTCGGGATCGGCGTTCATCGCCGCCCAGGGGTCCAGGTCGGAGTCCCGCCAGTGGCGGAGCAGGAGGCGATCGGTACGTAGTTCGGACATGCCGCCAAGCTAATGTGATCAAGGTCGGCGGGGCGACCGATTTTGCCGGGGGACCGTCGCCGCCCGGCGGGTCACCGGAAACCGTCATCGCGGCGACCGGCCTGGCCGGGAACGCGATGGCCATCGGCCACCGCCGTCCCGGCCTGAGAGGCCGTCGAAGCCGCCCGGGGACGTTCAGGCCGGCCGGCGCGGGCCGGCCTGGACGTCACCTGATCAGACGAGGTCGAACCGGTCCAGGTTCATCACCTTGTCCCACGCCGCGACGAAGTCGTTCACGAACTTCTCCTTCGCGTCGTCACTCGCGTAGACCTCCGCGAGCGCGCGCAGCTCGGAGTTCGACCCGAAGACGAGGTCAGCGCGGGTGCCGGTCCACTTGACCTCGCCCGTGGCGGCGTCGCGACCCTCGAAGGTGTTCGCGTCCTCGGCCGTCGCCTTCCACGCCGTGCCCATGTCGAGCAGGTTGACGAAGAAGTCGTTGGTCAGCACCCCGGGGGTCGCGGTGAGGACACCGAGCGGCGACTGCTGGTGGTTCGCGTCCAGCACGCGGAGGCCACCGACGAGGACCGTCATCTCGGGGGCGCTCAGGGTCAGCAGGTTCGCCCGGTCGATCAGCAGGAACTCGGCCGGCAGCCGGTTGCCCTTCCCGAGGTAGTTGCGGAACCCGTCAACGGTCGGCTCAAGCGCGGCGAACGACTCCACGTCGGTCTGCTCCTGCGACGCGTCCACCCGGCCCGGCCTGAACGGGACCTCGACGTCGACACCGGCCTCCTTGGCGGCCCGCTCGACGCCCACACCACCGGCGAGCACGATCAGGTCGGCGAGCGAGATCTGCTTGCCACCGGTCTGGGCGGCGTTGAACGCCTCGGCGATCCCCTCCAGGGTGCTCAGCACCGTCGCGAGCCGGTCGGGGTCGTTGACCTCCCACCCGTTCTGCGGCTCAAGGCGGATACGCGCGCCGTTGGCGCCGCCGCGCTTGTCACCGCCGCGGAAGGTCGAGGCCGACGCCCACGCGGTGGACACCAGCTCGGACACCGACAGGCCCGAGGCGAGGATCCGGTCCTTGAGGGAGGCGATGTCCGCGGCGTCGACGAGCTCGTACGTCACCTCGGGGAGGGGGTCCTGCCACAGCAGCGTCTCGGTCGGGACCTCCGGGCCGAGGTAGCGCACGACCGGGCCCATGTCGCGGTGGGTCAGCTTGAACCACGCGCGGGCGAAGGCGTCCGCGAACTCGTCGGGGTTCTCGTAGAAACGCCGCGAGATCGGGCCGTAGATCGGGTCGAACCGGAGCGCGAGGTCGCTGGTCAGCATGGACGGCGCGTGACGCTTCGACGGGTCGTGGGCGTCGGGCACCGAGTCCTGACCGGCGCCGTGCTTCGGCCGCCACTGGTGCGCGCCGGCCGGGCTCTTGGTCAGCTCCCAGTCGTAGCCGAACAGGTTCCAGAAGAAGTTGTTGGACCACTTCGTCGGTGTCGAGGTCCAGGTGACCTCCAGACCGCTACCGATCGTGTCCGCGCCCTTGCCGGTGCCGTAGGTGCTCTTCCAGCCGAGACCCTGCTGCTCGATGGGAGCGGCCTCGGGGTCGACGCCGACGTGGTCCGCCGGGCCCGCGCCGTGGGTCTTGCCGAAGGTGTGACCGCCCGCGATCAGGGCGACCGTCTCCTCGTCGTTCATCGCCATCCGGCGGAACGTCTCACGGATGTCGCGGGCCGAGGCCAGCGGGTCCGGGTTGCCGTTCGGGCCCTCCGGGTTGACGTAGATGAGGCCCATCTGGACCGCGCCGAGGGGGTTCTCCAGCTCCCGGTCGCCGGTGTAGCGCTGGTCGTCGAGCCAGGTGGACTCGGGACCCCAGTAGACGTCCTCGTCGGACTCCCAGACGTCCGCACGGCCGCCGGCGAAGCCGAAGGTCTTGAAGCCCATCGTCTCCAGGGCGACGTTGCCGGCCAGGATCATGAGGTCGGCCCAGGAGATCTTCTGGCCGTACTTCTTCTTGACCGGCCACAGCAGGCGGCGGGCCTTGTCGAGGTTCACGTTGTCCGGCCAGCTGTTGAGCGGCGCGAAGCGCTGCTGGCCGGCCCCGGCGCCGCCGCGGCCGTCGCTGATCCGGTAGGTGCCCGCGCTGTGCCAGGCCATCCGGATCATGAACGGGCCGTAGTTGCCGTAGTCGGCCGGCCACCAGTCCTGCGAGGTGGTCAGCACCTCCGCGATGTCCTGTTTGACGGCCGCGAGGTCGAGGCTCTTGAACGCCTCGGCGTAGTCGAACTCCTCGCCGAGCGGGTTGGAGACGGCGGGGTTCTTGGCGAGGACCTTCAGGTTGAGCCGCTCCGGCCACCACTGGTGGTTTCCGCCACCCTGGGTCGGGTGCGGGGCGCGCTCGTGCGCGACCGGGCAACCGCCTCCGCCGTCCGTCTTCGCGTCTACGACGATTGCATCATGGTTCTCAGACATGGGAATCCTTCCGAACTATGCGGATCACGGTGCTCAGGAACCGCGGGTGGTGGAACAGCCGGGGCACAGGCCCCAGTAGATGACCTCGGCCTCGTCGATCGAGAAGCCGTGGTGGTCGGACGTGGTCAGGCAGGGCGCCTCGCCGACCGCGCAGTCGACGTCGGCGACGGCACCGCATGACCGGCACACCACGTGGTGGTGGTTGTCCCCGACGCGTCCCTCGAACCGGGCCGGGCTGTCGCCTGGTTCGATACGGCGTACGAGTCCCGCCGCGGTGAGCGCGTGGAGGGCCTCGTACACGGCTTGCAGGGAGATGTGGCCCACGCGATCGCGCACCCCGGAGGCGATCGCCTCGACGTCGAGGTGGTTACCGTCCCGGACGGTCTCGAGCAGTGCGACGCGGGCGGCCGTCACTCGCAGGCCTGCCCCGCGTAGCTCCTCGGCGGTGGTTGGAGTCCCGGGTGCGGTCATGGTGCCAAACCCTAACTTCATAAACACGAACTGTACAAGACAACGAATAGTACAAGTCTAGCGCCGTGTCGAGCGATGTTCGCCCTGTTATGGCGTGACATGTCGTCCTGATGGTGATCTTGGGGGCGCAGCACGGTCGGGCCGTCTCGGCGGCGGAACGAGTACGCGTACGCGGAATCGATCACGCTACCGGCACCTGGTTACGCAAGATCGCCAACAGGGCGAACGCCGCCTGACGCGGCACCGGCTTCCATCCCGTGCTCGGCCCCGTCCTGTCCGGCACCGAACGAGCGTCGCGGCGGCGACGCGGCCACTCACGCGATTCTGGTTGAACAGCTCATTGCCCCACAGGTGAGGAGTTTCAGGACTCGTGGATGAGACGGTTCGCCGTCGGCTTGCGCCTCCCGTAGGGGGAGGCGCAAGGGTGAGGGCATGAACGGCGACACGCTCTACTCGATCGGTGATCTGGCCCGGCGGACCGGGCTGACGGTCAAGGCCATTCGGTTCTACTCCGACCGCGGGATCGTGCCGCCGACCGACCGTAACCCGGCAGGCCACCGCCTCTACGGCATCGACGCCGTCGCACGCCTGGACCTCGTGCGGACGCTGCGCGACCTGGGGCTGAACCTTCCCACGGTCCGGAAGGTCGTGCACCGGGAGATCTCGCTTCCCGAGGTCGCCGCAGCGCACGCCGAAGCACTGGCGGCGCAGATCCGAGTGCTACGCCTGCGGCGCGCGGTGCTGACGGCGGTGGCCAAGCGCGGGTCCACTCCCGAGGAGATGGATCTCATGCACCAGCTGGCCAAGCTTTCTGAGGACGAACGTCGACGTCTGATCGGCGATTTCCTCGACACCGCCTTCGGCGGCCTGGACGCCAACGCCGGATTCGTGGGGATCATGCGCTCGATGACCCCCGAGCTGCCCGACAATCCCGAGGCCGAGCAGGTCGAGGCATGGGTGGAGTTGGCCGAACTGTCCCAGGACCCGGATTTTCGCGCCAGCGTGCGGCGCATGGCCGAGCATCATGCGGCCGAGCGTGTCCAGGGCGACACCACGGTCCTGCGCCGCGACTCTGCCGCAATGGTCCGTGACCAGGTCGGCCCAGCCCTGGTGGCCGGCATCGACCCGGCCTCGCCCCAGGCCGATCCGGTCGTCGCGGCGGTCACGGCTCAGTACGCGGATGTCTTCGGCTGCGTGGACGACGTCGACCTTCGGCGCCGGCTGCTGACCCGGCTGGAAACCGCGAACGACCCTCGCAGGGAGCTGTACCTTCAGCTGCTCGCAGTGATCAACGGCTGGCCGGCCCCGGAAAGCCTGGTGCGGGTGTTCGACTGGTTCATCCAGGCCTTGCGTGCCCGGATACCGGGGTAGCGGTCCCTCCTCGACCCGGCCGTGGCCGCTCAGCGGGCGGACCTCTGGAACTCCCATGGGTCGTGCGCCGAGATGACGTCTATCTCGCCGCCGGACAGGCGGACGAGCTCGCCGAGCCGAAGCGAACGATCCACCTCGGCGCTGAGCTGCACGAAGTCCAGCATCGGATGAGAGCGTGGCGCGTCGGGGTCGACCTCCTCGATATCGAGCACGGGCTGGGCGTAGGTCGTCCACTCCTCGCCGAGTGTGTCGGCGTGTCGTGCCATGCTGCCATTCCCCGGTAGCGTCCGATCTTCAGGCAGGCGCCGACCCGTGGATGGACTCACCGTGAAGAAGCTGATCGTCCGGCTCTGGAGGCTCGTCAACGGCTCGCTCCAGTGGCGCATCCTCTGGCTCCGGCACGCCAAGTTCACGGTCGGTGTGACCGGGGTCGTGCGGGACGCGGACGGCAACGTTCTCCTGCTGAAGCATCGCTTCTGGCCGGAGGGCAGGCAGTGGGGGCTGCCGACCGGCTGTGCGAACAGGTCGGAGACCTTCGAGGACACGGTCTGCCGCGAGGTGCGGGAGGAGACCGGGCTGAAGGTCCACGTCGGAGAGCTCGTTCGGCTGAAGAGCGGCTACAAGCTGCGCCTGGAGGTGGCGTACGAGGCCGAGTTCATCGGTGGCACGCTTGAAATCGACGATTTCGAGATTCTGGAGGCGAGATGGTTCGCGCCGGACGAACTGCCGGAAGAGATGCAGGAGTCGCACCGTCTTCTCATCCACCGCGAGCATCTCTAGCCTCCATGCCGCGCCTGGCGCCGGGCGGTCACCTCGGTCGAGGACGCCGACCACGACGGAATCCGGAAGCTCGTGGCCGGCCGGTCGTGCCCTCGGCGGGACGGGTGTCCCCGGGTCTCAGCCGGTGGTCTCTTCGACGATGGAGTCGACCCGGTCGGGATAGAAGGCGACGTGGTCCTTGATCTCGGCGACGGCCGGGTGCGGCGACTCGTAGAACCACACCGCGTCCACCGACCGCTTCCCGTCCGTCGTAACGGTGTAGTAGCTCGCGTCGCCCTTGAACGGGCAGTAGGTGGCGGTGCCGGTCCGCTCCAGCAGCGAGCGGTCGACGTCGGTGATCGGGATGTACTGAACCGGCGGGTACGTCGCCTCACGCAGGGTCAACGCCCGCCGCGAGTCGGCGACCACCCGGCCGCCCACCGAGACGACGATCCGGGCCGGATTCGCCTCGATCGTGATCGGGTGATCGGGGCCGGGCTGCAGGATGGGCTTTTCGGTCATGGCGCGAACTCCTTTCTTCCAAAGGTAGTGCGCCGAGCCTCGGACCGCACTGCCGCCAACCCGGTACGGCCAGGGTGAACGGCCGGACCCTGGTCAGCCGGAACGTCAGGGCTTCGACGGCACGGGGGTGTCGGTCGTCAACCCGTTCGATCCCGCCGGGCATCCGCCGGGCGCGTAGGATCCGACAGCCGGACAACCGGGGCGAGTGCGAGGACGTGGCGTGAGTTTTGAACTCGGAGTCTGGCTCGGGGCCGAGCCGATCACCGCGCAGGAGGCGCTTCGCAGGTATCTCGTCTGGAGCCGGAGCGACGCCGTCCCCGGTGAGCCGAGCCCGGAGACGGCGGCCTTCTACGAGGAGCTGACCTCGCTCTTCCCCGACCTGACCGCCGAGAACTACGCGGTCTCACCGTGGTCCGCACCGCTGATCGTGGGGGAGGAGTTCGTGCTGATGGACGCGGTCTTCCCACGCGCCGGAGAGGTGTGCCGCGTGGTGCTGGAGCTGGCCCTGAGGCATCCTCTGGTGCTGTTCGAACCGTAGGCCCGGCGCGCGTCCGCCTTCAGGAGGAGACGGTCTCCGCCCAGCGATTGATCTTCTGCCCGCCGGAGCTCCAACGGTCCGTTCTTGTCCGGGCCGCTGCCTAATGTCCCTCATGGCGAAGGCGCCGCACGCTTGCGTCCGGGCGATCCGGACCGGTTCTCGGGAGATGCCGTCATGACCGTGTGGGAAGAAGTCCGCGACCTCATCGGCACCGGCGATGCTTTCAAGGTCGCGGCCAGGGTCGCCGCCCTTGACGACGCCGGGCGCGCGGAGGTGGCACGGGAGTTGCCCGGCCACCTCCCGGTGGCCCGGCAGGAGATGAGGGCGGCGGTGGAGAAGCGACGGTCCGACCGCTGGAACGAGCGAGACCGGGCCCGGAGGGCCCGGGGGGAGGCGTACAAGCGGTTCGCCCGCGAGCGCGGGATGTCCGATGCGGAGATCCACTGCCAGTGGGCGATGACCGACGGCTGGGGTGGCGACATGGAGGGCACCTGGGAGGATCCCTGGCCGGCCACCCCGGAGTACGGCGCGGGATACCCGGACAGGTCCGAGTACGACGCCTGGGTCGATCCGATGCGCGTCGCGGGAGCGGGCACGCTCCCCTGCGCGGCCGCGGCCTCCTGGCTTACCCGGCGCGGTTTCGAACGCGTCGGGGAATCCGCCGATCTCGTCGAACCGGTGCTCCAGGTGGTCGCCGCGCGTCCCGCCGAGTGGCAGGCCGATCTCGCCGTACGGCTCGCGCTGCGGATCCGCGTCCGGCCCAGGCGGTGGGAAGGCGACCTCGGAGACCGGAACCTGCCGCTCGCCCTGGCGCTGCTGCGCCACACCGGTGCCACACCGCCCGACCACGACCCGCTCGTGGTCGGCTGGGCCGACACGCCGCCGACCGCGGAACGGCTGCGCGAGGACCCGCTGCTCGACGTGCTGCTGCCCAGGCTCTTCCAGGCGCAGGGGGTGGGCCGCGCGCTGCGCGAGGAGCGGGCCGACCCGCTCGCCGCCGAGTCGTGGCTGGGCGCGCTGCGCACCCTGGCCGCCGAGGGAAGGGTGAGCCGGGAGGCGTTGCTGGAGGGCTGCGTGGGCCGGTTCCTGCGCGGGGGCGGCGCGACCGACCTGCGGTTCTTCGCCCGCCTGCACGAACTGCTCGAACCGTCTCCCGCCGAGGTGGCCTCCCGCGCCGGTGACTACCTGCGGCTGCTGCCGTCGGCGCCGGGGCCGGTGGCCGAACTGTCGCTCAGGCACCTGCGCCACCTGGAATCCCTCCCGCGGGACGATGCGAACGACCTCGACTCCGACGGCGTGAGCGAGGCCCTGTCCGGCCTGCTGTTCCGCGCGGAGAGCGGGCTGGTCAGGTCCGGGCTGGCCTGGCTGGACCGGTTCCTCCAGCGGGAGCCGGAACGGGCCGACGAGCTGTCGTCGGCCCTGGCGGCGGCGCTCGGCCACGAGGCGCCCGCAGTCCAGGAGCGGGCCGTGCGCCTGCTGGTCGGGCACGCGGCGGCCTTCGGCCCGCTCGGTGCCGAGGCCGTACGGGACGGGGCCGGGCAGCTTCCCGCCGGCCTGTCCAACAGGCTGGTCGGGGTCTTCGGCGGAGATCTCCAGGAGGAACCCGAGCCCGAGCCGGAGCCGGAGGAGCCCTTCGTCCCCGGCACGCTCCCCGCGCCGCCGCCAGCCACTGCGTTCCCGGTGCCGCGGACGCCCCAGCAGGTGGTCGCCCTGTACGGGAAGAAGGACTGGGTCGAGGCCGAGGGGTTTCTCGGCGGGTTCGTCCGCCTCGCCGCCGAAGATCCCGGTGGGCTCCGGGACGCGCTGGCGGCACACCCCGCGAGGCAGCCGACGCAAGGCAGCTGGACGAGTCCCGAGTGCTGGGGTGCCGCGATCGTGGCGGAGTTCGTCGATCCCGGCGCGGAACCCCTTCCGGATGGCCTCGCCTCCCCGGAGGAGACCAGACCCGGGTGCGGGATCCGCCCTGCCGGCCCGCGACCGGGGTCGCCGTGGACGAGGCTTCCCGGCCGGGATGAGGTCTGCGCGCCGGAGTGGCTCGTGCTGCGTCGTCACGCGGAGATCCTGGTCGCGCTCAAGGAGGATGTCCTGCCGCCGCTGCTGCTGGCCACGCCCACCCTCTCCACCGGCCACCTCGACCCCGTGGAGCTGGTCGCCCGGATCGAGGAGCTGGAGGCGGCGGGGGTGGAGCCGCTCCCGGCCGATCTGGCGCAGGCGCTGCTCAGGCTGCCCAGGACCGTCGACCCCGCCGCGGTGACGCGGGCCGCCGCGCTGACCTCGGCGGCCGGGCGCGAGACCGCCCGCCGGCTGGCGGGGAACGGGCTGCCCGATCCGGTGGTGACCGTCCGCCGGTTCTGCTCTCCCGGTGCGAAGCCGGGCTGGGAACTCACGGAGGACCCGGCCGGACACTGGCTCGACAAGCGCGAGCCGCAGCGGGTTCTCGAAGCGTGGCAGACCCTGGCGGTGGCCTCCATCACGCCGGGCGACATCACGCCGGGCGGCATCACCCCGGGCGCACCGGCCGGTGAGCGGACGGTCCGTGCCGCGGCGTCGCTGATCGCCGAACTCCTGGTCTCGCCGCCCCGGTTCCTGGAGGAGGGGCGCGGCCATCACGGCAAGCTGATCGGCTGGTGGCCGGGCGTCATGCCGTCCCACCGCGAGGTGATCGCCGCGCACATGGTCCCGCTCCGGTTTCGCAGCGACTGGACCGGTGGCCTCGTCGACGGGCCGCGGCTCACCGATCTCGCGTGCGCGCAGGGACCGGTCGGGCAGGCGACCGCCCTGCTTCTGGTGGAACGGCTCGCCCTGAGCATGTCGGTGTACCGGCGCCGGGCCGTGCAATACCTCCTGGCCACCGGGGACCTGCCCGCCGCCCAGCTGGGTACGGAGTTCGGGGAGCGGATACGCCGGTCCTGGCTCTCGATCTCCACGTTCCGGACGATCATGGAGGACGCCGTCTGCGTGGGCACCCACCGCGAGGCATGGGCCATGATCGCCGCCGCCCTGCCCGGCCTGCTGGCCGTTTCGGGCGGGCGGCCCCCCAAGGAACTGGTCGATTTCCTCGCCTTCGCCCGCCGGGTGGCCCGGCAGGTGAAGGCGACCGGCGAGATCCCCGAGGTCACGGCGGTCGCCGGGCGCAAGGGCTCCACCCAGGTCATCCGTGAGTGCCGCGGGCTGCGCGACCTGCTCTCCGCGCCGTGACAGCCGGACGGCGTCGTTCTCGATCGGCGTCGGCCACGGTCAGCGGCTGACCCCGTCGGACGGGCGGAGCAGGTCGAGGTCGGCGCGGCGGGGGAGGCTCTCCCAGTCGCCGTCGGCGGTCACCGCGAAGGCCCCGGCGGCGGAGGCGGTGGCGAGGCGCCGCTCGGAGGTCGCCCCGGCGAGGGTCTCGGCGATCCAGCCGGCGGCGAAGGCGTCCCCGGCGCCCACCGGGTCGAGCTCGGCGACCCGGTGGGGCTCCGCGTGCCGTACGGCGCCGTCGGAGAGCTCGACCGCGCCGAGGGCGCCGCGCTTGATGAGGACGTGGCGCGGGCCGAGGTCCGACAGGGCGTGGGCCAGGGTGAGCGGGTCGTCGCCCTCGACGATCAGCCTGGCCTCGGCCTCGGTGGCGAACAGGACGTCCACGGCGGCGACGGTCTCGCGCAGCGCGGCGGACGCCTCGGCGGGCGTCCACAGGGCCCGGCGGTAGTTGACGTCCATCGACACGATCGCGCCCGCGTCGCGGGCCTCGACGATCGCGGCCCGCACCGCCTCGGCGGCCGACGCCGACAGCGCGAGGGTGATACCGGTGACGTGCAGCACGCGTGCCGAGCGGATCAGCGAGACGTCCAGGTCGGCGGGGCGGAGCCGGGATCCGGCGCTCGCCGAGCGGTAGTAGCGCACGTCGACCACCTCGGACGTGCGCCTGCTCTTGATCATCAGGCCGGTGGGCGCCTCGGGATCGACCAGCATCCCCCGTACGTCGACGCCCTCGCCGGCCAGCGTCGAGCGGAGCAGTTCCCCGAACTCGTCGGCGCCCACCCTGCCGATCCAGGCCGCGCGCCCGCCGAGGCGGCAGACGCCGATGGCCACGTTGGACTCCGCGCCACCCACGCCGAGCCCGAAGTCGCGGGCGTGCCTGAGCGGGCCGGTACGCCGCGCGCTGAACAGCGCCATGCTCTCGCCGAGCGTTACCAGGTCGGTCATGGGAGAGGAGTCGTCCTTAGGGAGATCGGTGCCGGTTTCGCCGGTCAACGGGTCGTGCCGGTGGTGAGGTCGACACCGGTCCTGGCGTCGGCGGACGGACCGTGTCCGGTTTCGCCGGTCACCGGGTCGCCCCGAGCTTCCTGGAGATGCGCAGGGCCGTCTCGGCCACCAGGGGTCCCAGCTCTCGTACCCTCGTGGCGGTGATCCGGGAGGTGAGGCCCGAGATGGAGATCGCCGAGATGGCGACGTCGTTGTGGTTGAAGATCGGCGCCGCGACGCAGCGCACCTCGGGCTCGTTCTCCCGGTCGTCGACCGAGTAGCCCCGCTGCCGGATCCGGCCCAGCTCGGTACGGAGGCGCGCGGCGTCGGTGATGGTGTGCCGGGTGACGTACGGCAGCCCGGCGGTCACGATCTCCTCGACTGCCTCCTCCGGCTGCCAGGCGAGGATCGCCTTGCCCACGGCGGTGCGGTAGACGGGAGCGCGGCTGCCGATGCGCGAGGCCATGCGCACGTTGGTCTCGTTCTCGACCTTGTCGATATAGACCACGTCGGGCGGGTCGTAGACCACGAGATGGACCGTCTCCCTGGCCTCCGTCATCAGCCGGTGCGACTCCTCGGCGGCCACGGTCCGCAGGTCGAGCGTGGCCAGGTAGGCCTGCCCGAGGTGGAGGGCGCCGCTACCCAGCCGGTAGGCGCCGCTCCTGCGGTCGCGTTCCAGCAGCCTGGCCTCGATGAGCGGGGTGGCCAGCCGGAGCACAGTGCTCTTGGACATGCCGAGCGCCTCGGCGAGCCGGGTGAGCGACAGGCCGTGGCCCGCGCCCGCGTGGTCGCGTACGTGCGCGAGGACGGCGAGGGCACGCCGGAGCGAGGCCGACTGGTTGCGTTCCGGGGCGGGCTCACTCATCACGGCTTTCCATGGTGCTCCGGCAGATCGAATACCAGGTCAAGGTAGGCGAGCACGCCACCTCGCGCCAGCTTGCAGCACAACCTTCTGCACTGCACAACAAATCGGTGATCTGCTTCCCGTGGCGGACGGGGCTTCCTAGGGTCTGCCGCCAACAGGAGGAGGCGCTTTGAAGTTCCTGAACGTGGCCGTGGCGGGTGTGGCCCTGCTGGCCCTCGCGGCGTGCGCGCCGTCCACCGCCCCGTCGGCGGGCGGCGGCGACGAGAAGTCCGGAACCCTGCGGGTCTGGCTCTTCGACGAGCCCAACCGTGCTCCCAAGGAGAAGGTGGTGGAAGAGGCGATCAAGGAGTTCACCGCGGCCAACGCGGGGGTGAAGGTCGAGGTCACCTACATCCCGACGACGCCGGCCCGGCACGAGAAGTTCAAGGGCGCGTTCAACGACCCGGCCAGCGCCCCCGACGTCGCCGAGTACGGCAACACCGACCTGGCCGAGTACGCCGCCGCGGGCGGCTTCGCCGACCTGAGCGCCGACCTCGCGAGCTGGCCGGAGGGCAAGGACGTCGGCACGGACCTGCTCGGGTCCGCGACCGTCGACGGCAAGGTCTACGGCCTGCCGTGGTACATCGGCATCCGGGCCCTCTACTACCGCACCGACGTCTTCGAGGAACTCGGCCTCAAGCCGCCCACGACGATCAAGGCTCTGACCGAGACCGCCCGCGAGATCCGTGAGAAGAAGCCCGACCTGTACGGCGTCGCCGTCGGAGGGGAGTACACCTTCGGCGCGCTGCCCTTCGTCTGGGACGCCGGAGGCGACATCGAGAGCCTCGACGGCGACGCCGCCCGCAAGGGTGTGAAGAACTACACCGACCTGCTCAAGGATGACAACTGCCCGCCGCAGGCGTGTGCGAGCCTAACCGGCGGCAAGACCGTCGAACTGTTCGCCAGTGGCAAGGCCGCGATGGGCATCCTGGGCAACTTCAGCAGGTCCGCGGTGGACGCGGGCGCGGCGGCGGGCAAATACGCGGTGGTGCCGCTGCCGGGCACCGAGGAGGGGACGATCGCCCCGGCCTTCTCCGGCGGCAACAACCTCGGCGTCATGAAGAACAGCGGGCACCGCTCGCTGGCCGTCAAGTTCGTCCAGTTGCTGGGTGGCAAGGCCTACCAGACCAAGATGTACGAGGCCATGGGTAACCTGCCCACCCTGACCTCCGCGCGGGACGAGCTCGCGGCCTCGGACCCCTTCCTCAAGCCGTTCCTCGACACCGTCGCGGCGGGCACCCGCTTCGTGCCGATCGACCCGGCCTGGGTGAAGATCGACAACCAGAAGGTCATCCCGACCATGCTGCAGAAGATCGCCACGGGGCAGTCCACAGTCGAGCAGGCCACCGAGGAGGCCGCCGCGGCGGTGAAGGCGGCGTTCGGCCGGTCATGACCACCGCCACCACGACGACGGCGGGCTCCGGGGCCGGGGTCCGCCGGGCGGTGCCGCGCCCCGGCGGCGGGCTCAGGCCGTGGCTCTACCTGCTGCCCTCCGCTGCCGTGCTGCTGCCGCTCTTCGGCTACCCGATCTACATGCTCGGCCTGCTGTCGGTGTTCGACTACCGGCAGGCCCAGGTCAGTGGGGGAGAGCCGACGAGGTTCATCGGCTTCGAGAACTACGCGACGCTCCTGGGCGACCAGCGCTTCTGGTCGGTGCTGGCGCAGACCCTGGTGTTCGCCGCGGCCCTGGTGGTCGCGACGCTGGCCGTCGGCGCGACCCTCGCCGTCGTGCTCACCAGGGCGGGCCGGGTGCCCCGGCTGCTGTTGTCGCTGGCGGCCATGGCCGCCTGGGCCGCGCCCGCCATGACCGGCTCGACGGTCTGGATGTTCCTCTTCGACGCCGACCTGGGCCTGGTCAACCAGGTCCTGGGCATCGAGGGCTATAACTGGTTCTACGACAAATGGGTGACCTTCGGGGTCGTCGGTGCCACGGTGGTCTGGCACTCCTTCCCATTCGTCATGGTGACCCTCTACGCCGGGATCCAGGCCATTCCGGTCTCCGTCCTGGAGGCGGCAGCCCTGGACGGCGCCTCCGCATGGAACTCGTTCTGGCGGATCATCGTGCCGATGCTGCGGCCGCTGATCACGATCGTGGTCATTCAGTCGATCATCTGGGACTTCAAGATCTTCACGCAGATCTATGTGATGACCAACGGCGGCGGCATAGCGGGGCAGAACTCGGTGCTCAACGTCTACGCCTACCAGACGGCCTTCGGCTCGTCGGAGTACGGGCTTGGCGCGGCGATCGGCGTCGTCATGACCCTGATCCTGCTCACGGTCACCCTCTTCTACATCCGTGCCCTCTACCGTACGGGGGAGAAGCTGTGAGCAGGTCCCGCCTGATCGCCAACGCCGTGGCGCTGGTCACCGCGTTCGTCACCTTCTTCCCGATCTACTGGATGGTGCTCTCCGCGCTCAAGCCCGCCGGGGAGATGCAGTCACTCCAGGTGCGCCCGTGGACCCTGGCACCCACCTTCGAGCACTTCCGGCGGGTGCTCGGTGGCGAGAACTTCGGCCGCTACCTGCTCAACAGCCTGGGTGTCGCCCTGACCGTCGTCGTCCTGTCCGCGCTGGTGGCCTTTCTCGCCGCGGTCGCGGTGACCCGGTTCCGCTTCCGGTTCCGTACCACCGTGCTGATCATGTTCCTGGTGGCGCAGATGGTGCCGGTGGAGGCGCTCACCATCCCGCTGTTCTTCCTCGTCCGCGACCTCGGCGGGGTGGTGCCCGGAGTGGGCCTCAACACCCTGGGCTCGCTCGTCCTGGTCCACCTGGCGTTCTCGCTGCCGTTCGCCGTCTGGATGATGAGGGGGTTCGTGGCCGCGGTGCCCGAGACGCTGGAGGAGGCCGCGATGATCGACGGCGCGAGCCGGCCGGTGATCCTGTGGCGGATCCTCTTTCCCCTCGTCGCGCCGGGACTGGTCGCCACGAGCGTCTTCTCGTTCATCACCGCCTGGAACGACTTCATCTTCGCCAGGACCTTCATCATCTCGGCCAGGGACAACCAGACGCTGCCCTCGGCCCTGCTGGTCTTCTTCAAGCCCGACGAGAACGACTGGGGCGGCATCATGGCGGCCTCGACGCTGATGACCGTTCCTGTGCTGATCTTCTTCGTGGCCGTCCAGCGCAGGCTGGTGGCCGGGCTGGGCGGGGCGGTGAAGGACTGACACCCGCCGGGCTCCGTTCCCCTCTGTACCGATAATTTTTGCCTGGACCAGGGCAGAACTGTCCCTTGGGATGGTTGACAGGCCAAAATTGGTCCGTGGTCAGGATCGGATCGGTAGGAATGAGCGATTGCGAGGGTGGGAGGCTTCCGCCAGTTCTGGGCCAGTTGTTCGCTGACGAGGCCGACGGGAGCAGCGGGGGCGAGGGCCGGAGGCTCTCGGTGGACCTGCCACCGGGTGACGTGGTGTGGCCCGACCCCGGTTACGCTCAGCTCTCCTTTCGTCGCCGTCCGGCGTTCTGGCTCAGTGAGGTGGCCGTCTCAGGTGAGTACTGGGCACGGCTGCGGGCGCAGCACGAGCACTCCGGCCTGTGGCCGGTGCTGCTGGAGGACTCGGTGCAGCCCTGGTCGGCCGGTCAGATCGCCCCGGACACCGCCGTCGAGATCGACAACTACCACGCCGCCGCGTTCATGGGCGAGGTCTGGTCCGACTGGATCGCCAAGGCTCACATCGACCAGCTCGAAATCCTCGACCCCTTCGGAGTCGAATGTCCGGGTCCGGCCCCGGCGGGAAGGCTCGCCGCCGATCCCGGCGTGGTCGCCGACTGGTACGCGGGCCTGGTGGCCGAGCGCAGGACCCCGCTCGGACTCGTCGCGGTCGAGCGCGGGGCCGACGCCCTCGCCGTCATGGGCTGGCAGGGCGCCCTGAACCACAACGAGTGGATGGTCCCGCTCGCGGCGGTGGTACGGAGCTGGGAGGACAGGTTCGGGGTGCGGCTGGTCGGGATGGGGTTCAACACCCTCGACCTCAGCGTCGCCGCGCCCCCGACGACCTCGGAACACGCCCTGCACGTCGCCGCGGAGCACTGGACGTTCTGCCCCGACAGCATCATCCAGGGCGCGGGGAACCTCATCGACTACGCCGAGCAGATCAAGGGCAGGAACGCCTGGTCGTTCTGGTGGGACTGAGCTCGCCCGTCGTGGATCCCCCTTCGTCGAGGGAGGGCTTCCTCGGAGAGCGTGTATTCCCCAATGTGGATCTTTGAGGGTGATCTACCTCGGGGATGGTCTCTCCCCGGGCGTGGAAGGGCTTCGGGTACGGGGCGCGGGGGGTGGATCACCCTCGCGCGACTGGGCCCCTCGTGGGCGCGGAAGGCCCTCGGATACGGGTCTCCGGGGTGTGAAACCCGAGATCGGCAAGACGTTCTCGCTGGTAGGGCGGTTGTTGGTGGGACGGGGTCTCCGATGGGCTTCTCTTGAAGCTTGTAGGTAGATCTTCTGGGGTTTTCATGGCATTTGCTTTGCTTTGTCCGATTTCGGTGGGTAGTGTCCACGGATATCGGTTGGCGACCTGCCCTTCACAAGAGGGAGCGGCCGGCCGACGTCGAATCCCACCGGGCCCGCAGGGTCCGGGGAACCGGGGAACCACTTTCCCGGGGTGAATCCGCCGCGAACGTGCGGCGGTAGGGCAACTCCATCGCCCGAACCCGTCAGCTAACCCGGTAGACGAGCTGGAGAGGAGATCCCCCTCATGGATCACCGCGTCACCACGTCGGTGCCCGCCCTGCCCGTGCCGACCACCTGAACTTCATCTCTGTCCTTCGCCGCCGCGCCTGAGCGCGGCACCTGGACCGTGCTCCGCGTAGCGATCCGCTGATCTCGCCACGCCGCTTTTCCGAAGAGCGCGTCCCCGCCAGTGCACCCCTTGCCGTGTGTCGCAGCTGGCTGCCCCGTTCCCTCGTGAAAGAGCCCCTTCCTCATGCGTCTCCCCTTTGACCTGCCCAAGAACGGCCTGATCAAGAACCTCTCGTACAAGAACCGTCTCACCACCGCCGCCCTCGTCGGCGCGAGCGTGCTCGTCTCCGGCGGCGTCGCCTCCGCGCTGCCCGCCTCCCCCGCCGTCGCCGCCCCCGCCTCCGCCGCCTCCCCCGGCGCGGACACCGAGGTGGCCGCCAACGAGGCCGTGCTCCTCCAGGGCTCGACCAGGGCCTCCTACTTCTGGGACGACTCCTCGGGCCGGGCCGGCGACACCGGTCTGCCGGCCAGTGGCAAGCCGATGCAGAAGGGCATGATCGCCAGCCCGAGCTGGCCCCTGTTCACCGAGGGCTACGTCGTCTACAAGGGCAAGAAGGCCAAGTTCTTCGTCGGTGACCGCGGTCCCGGCGTGCCCTCCAACGTGGGCGTCATGATCGACCTTGACGCCAAGACCTTCGCCGACCTGACCGGTGGCCGGTTCAACCCCGCCACGCTCGGTGTGGACGGTAACGGCGGCATGGGCCACATCGACGTCAAGTACGTGGTCACCAAGTGGGGTGACGGCGTGGGCAAGAAGAACCACCCCGTGGCGTTCTCCACCGGTGCCTGGCGTTACCGGGACGCGAACCCGGCGAAGCCTCCGCAGACCGTCCTGGTCAAGTCCGAGCAGTCCAAGAAGGCTGTGAAGACCCAGCAGGTGAGCCAGACGTTCGCCAAGCCCAAGATCATGTCCGAGCCCCTCACCGCGCCCGGGGCGATCGTCGCCGCCAAGCCGGTCGCCCTGTCCGGCGCCGATGCCAAGGCCGCCGAGCAGGGTGTCCGGGACCTGGGCGCCACCGCCCCGGTGGCGGCCGCGACCCCGGCCGGTCCCTCCGCCACCACGGCCGCCACCCTGGCCCTGGCGGGAGTGCTCGCCGCGGGCGGTGCCACCTACCTGGTCGCCGGCCGCCTCCGCCGCAGGGCGGTCGCTGAGGAGAGCTGAGGCCCGGCGCGATCTCCGGCCGTCCCGCACCGACGCGATCGATGAGCTCACCGCCCCGGTAACGCCCGGGCGGTGAGCTCCTGCCGCGGCCCGGGGCCGGTGTGTTATGGGCCCGGCCGCGGCCGGGTGAGAGCACGCGCCGCT
>NZ_JBSFWD010000046.1:0-74192 GCF_053592655.1 Streptosporangium sp. NPDC002607 | reverse complement strand
GACGGCGCAGTAGCCCTCGTCGTCGCAGGCGTCCCCGCCGGTCTGGGCGGCCTTGACCGCCCTGGCGGCCGGTGACTGCCCGGTGCGCTCGGCCGCGGGGTGTGCGGCCCCGGGTCACCTCGGGCGTACCCCCCGGGTCACTTCGGGCTGTACGCCTTGGCCTTGGAGACCACCGCGGCGGAGTCGAACTCGTTGGCCGCCGGCAGCAGGCTCGCGTCCCAGACGTCGGCGATCACCGGGTCCTTGGTGATCTGCCCGGCGCCCTTGGTGTAGGCGGCGGTCTTCGTCCACTCCTGGTCGCTGATCGCGCCCCAGTCCGCGAAGGTCTCCGGCTCGCCGGTGGTGGGGGTCGCGGTCTTCAGCCACGCCGCCATGACCTTGGTGTCGTCGGCGATCCGGTCCTCGGCGGACTTGCCCGCCAGGATCTGCGGGAAGACCGTGTAGCCGATGCGGGCGGCGGCCTCGTTGTTGACCGCGGAGAAGAGCATGCCCTGGTAGCCGGCGCGCAGGAAGCGGGTCAGCACGTCCTTCTTCTCGTCGAAGGCGTCCTTGCGCACGGCGAAGGTGATGGAGCGGATCCCCTGGAACATGTCCGGGTTGGGGAGGTACTCGTAGGTGACGCCGGAGTTCTCGATCGTGGCGTACGCCTGGGTGTAGAGCGCGAGCGCGTCCACCTGGCCGCTGCTGATCGCGCTGGCGGCCTGCGCGCCCACACCGACGGGCAGCAGCTCGACGTCCTTCTCCGGGTCCAACCCGGCCTCGCGGACGTAACCCCGCGCGTACGGGCTGGAGCCCGACGCCAGGCTGATGACGCCGATCTTCTTGCCCTTGAGGTCGGCGCCGCTCTTGATGCCGCTGCCCGGCTTGACCGCCATGACCCACGGCCAGTTCTGCACCAGGCCGCCGATCGCCTTGACCGGCACGCCCTTCTCCACCGCGGCGAGGATCGAGCCCGCGTCGGCCGCGGTGATGTCGGCGCTGCCGGACGCGACCGCCTGGATGGCGGCCACGGACCCGTCGGCGTTGATGGTCTCGACGTCCAGGTTCTGCTCGTCGAAGAAGCCCTGGTCCTTGGCCACCGCGTAGGCGGCGACCTCCTCCTTGGGGCCGATGACCGCCGAGGCGATGGCGAAGGTGATCTTTCCTCGGGCGGTCTGGGCACCGTCGGCGCCCTCGGGGGCGGCGGTGTCGCCTCCACCGCAGCCGGCCAGCATGGTCAGTGTCGCGACGGTGAGGGCGCCAACGCCCAGTCGCAGGGATTTCTTCACGTACGGCACCTCTGTCAAACCGATGGGGTGGGGGGTGTCAGGCCTGGGAGGGGGAACCCGGCCTCGCTGAGGTCGTTGTAGACGTGCTGCTCGGCGATGAGACCGTCGCGGATGACGAACACGTCCACGTAGCGGATGCCCGAGAAGGGGGCGCCGGCCAGGTCCTCGCCGTACAGGGTGCCCAGGGAGGTGACGACGACGGCGTCGTCACCGTCACCCTCGAAGTACCGTTCGCGGTTCTTGCGCACCCACAGGTAGCGGCCACCGGCGCCGGCGACCATCTCCGACAGTGAGGTGAAGACCAGGTCCCCCGGGAAGACGAGCCGCACCCCCGGCGCGAGGAGCCTGGCGGCCTCGTCGAGGTCGCGGTCCTCGCACAGTTGCAGGTAGTGGTCGACGAGCTTGGCCGCCGTGCCGGTGGCCATCAGCCGGCCTTGGCCGCCAGGGCGGCTTCCCACTGGTCGCGCAGCGGGTGCTCGGCGGGGCCGCTCTCCGCGATGATCCTCATCAGGCGGTTCATCATCGCGTCGCGCTGGTGCTCCAGGGTCCGGCGCTCCGCCTCGTCGGGCACCAGGGAGTCGAGCTCTCCCTCGGAGAGGACGTCGTGGCGGACCAGCAGCGCCTCCAGACCGTGCAACCGCTGGTTGGCGACGTGCAGGTCGGTGCTGAGCTGCAGGACCAGGTCGAGCAGCTTGCCAAGGTGACGGTCGCGGAAGTAGTCGAATTCGTCGCTCATCAGTTCTCCGGCTTGTTCGCGGCGAGAGCCGCCCACGGGAAGTGCCATTCGCGCCGGTCGCCCCAGCCCTCGGGGCGCACGCCCTCGTTGCGCTCGTCGAACGGGGACCAGGACGCGTCGGTCAGACCGGCCTCGCGGCAGAACTCCAGGAGGTCGGAGGCGAACAGGTCATGGAAGAAGGGCTCGTTGTTGCGCTCGGCGTGCTCGAAGATCGTCGCGTCCCTGAACGGGTCACCGGTCGGCTGGAACTCCAGGAAGCGGAGCGCCCCACCGGGCCGCAGCAGGCGAGCGGCCTCCTGGATGGTCTCCCGTACCGCCTGGGCCGGCATCTCGTGCAGCACCATCGTGCCGGTGACCACGTCGCAGGAGCCGTCCGGCAGGCCGGTCGTCCTGCCGTCGCCCTGGAGGTAGGTGATCGCGACGTCCTCGGCCTCGGCCTCGGCGTGCGCCAGGCGCAGGCCGGGGGCGGCGAAGTCGATGCCGATGACCTCGGCCTGCGGGTAGCGCTTCGCGAGCGGGCGGGTGCTCTTGCCGAAGCCGCAGCCGATGTCGATCACGCGGGCCGCGTCCGGCAGGTCGGGCAGCGCGGTCTGGGTGAACAGCTGGTGGAACTTGTAGCCGTCGTTGTCGCGCAGCATGACGATCCGCGCGCCGAACTCGTAGACGTAAGCCGACAGGTCATCGGAGAAGAACCCGCCGGGCTGGATGTGGATGTCGAAGTCGGTGTACCAGTCCGGCAGCTCCACCTCGGAATTCAGCACGAGCTTGCCCTTCGGCGCCGCCACCTCGCCCAGTTGGTCGACCAGGTCGGCGCGGCGGCTGATGACGGCGTCACCGGCCGTCTTCCACAGCATCTTCTGCTGCACCCGCTCAAGGTGGCTGAACCACGAGTAGAGGCTCAGGTTACGGAAACGCTCGCCGGCCTCCTCCACGGTCTGCGCGGGAGCGCCGTCGGCGCGGTACTCCTCGGCGAGGGCGGGGTAGAGCGTGTCGGCCCACCTCTTGCGCATCGCCAGGATGTAGTCCACGGTGGAGCGTTCGTCGAAGGTCAGGCGATCCTCAATATCGATCATGGTTCTCCTTCTAGAGGTCGAGCGGTGCCCCTCTACGGCGCCGCGTCGGGGTCGACGGGGAACGGTGGCGGTGTGGTCGGGGCGTGGTTCGGGGCGTGGTTCAGCGCGCACGGGCCAGCGCGGTCGCGCCGCTGACGGCATCGGTCAGGAAGGTTCCGGCGAGCCGTCCCTCATAGACCGCCTCCAGCGCGGTCCGCGGCGCGTTGGCGTCGCCGACGACGTGCACGCGGGGGGCCTCGGGCAGGGCGTCGAGCTCGCGGTAGAGCTCGTCCACGGCGGTGGGGGTGCCCGCGTCGACGATCGCGGTCACGCCCGGCATGGTCTCCACATCACCGCACAGGGTGTCGCGGAGGGTGAGCAGGCCGCCCTCGACGCCCTGCGGGACGCGCAGCGGGTGGACCTTGACCCCCAGTTCACCGAAGCGGTGGGTGAGCGCGAGCCTGGAGTACGTGGTGATGCGGGCCGAAAGCGAGGCGGTCGGGGAGAGCAGGTGCACCTTCGCCCCCAGCCCGGCCAGGTGCTCGGCGATCGACGCGGCGGGCCAGGCCCCCTCGTCGTCGCGGACGACGACGGTGCCGCGCAGCGGCGAGGCCGGGTCCTCCAGGGAGGCGACCGCCTGCCACAGGTCGAATACCGAAGGCCCGCCCGGCAACTCCCGCCGCCTAGGCCGCGAGCCCGTCGCCACGATGACGTCGTCGACGCCCTCGTGGCGACCTCCCGCGAGGAGGTCCGCCGCCTCGACGCGGTGCCCCAGCAGGATCGTGATCCGCTCGGCGGCGACGTCCCGGCTGAGTTCCGAGGTGAGCAGCGCGAGGCGCTCCCTGCCGGGTACCCGGGCGGCGATCGCCACCTGGCCGCCCAGCTCGGGGCCGGCCTCGGCGAGCGTCACGTCGTGGCCGGCGCGCCGGGCCGACAGCGCCGCCTCCATGCCCGCGGGACCGCCGCCGACGACGAGGACCCGGCGGGGACGGGCACCGGCGAGCGGCGACTCCGCCCTCGTCCGCCGCCACTCCCGTTCGGCGCCGACCTCGGGGTTGACCACACAGGAGATCGGCAGGCTGCTCTCCAGCCGCCCGATGCAGCCCTGGTTGCAGGCCAGGCACGAGCGGGACTCGTGCGAACGGCCCTCCATCGCCTTGCGGACCAGGTGGGGGTCGGCGATGTGCGGCCGCGCCAGCCCCACGAGGTCGGCCTCACCGGAGGTGACCAGCTCGACGGCCTCGGAAAGGCTGTCGAGCCGGCACACCGCCAGCACGGCCAGGTCGGGGAAGCTCCGCTTGAACAGCGCGGCGTGGTGCCGGAACGGCGCGTGGCCGAAGCTCATGTCGGCCATCTGCGTCGCCAGCGAGTAGCTGCCGTGGTAGGCCGAGTGGCTGACGTGCACGTAGACGAGCGGGAACTCACCGCGCAGCAGCCCGACGACCTCCAGCATGTCCTGCGGCGTCAGACCGCCGGGCAGGAACTCGTCGGCGCTGATCCGCAGGCCCACCGGCAGGTCCGGCGCCTGCCGGGTCACCGAGGCGAGCACCTCGCGGGTGAGCCTGAGACGCCCGTCGAGGTCGCCACCGTAGCCGTCGGTCCTGGTGTTGGTGACCGGCGAGAGGAACTGCTGGAGCAGGTGGCCGTGGCCGAGATGGACCTCCACGCCGTCGTACCCGGCCTGGGCCATGCGGCGGGCGGCCGCGCCGAACGCGTCGACGACCGTGGCGATGTCACCGTGTCCCATCGCGTGCGGGACGTGCGCCCCGGCGGCCCACGGCACGTCGGCCGCCGACCAGGCCGCGGTGCGGGTCGCGTCCCCGGAGGCCTGCCGCCCCGCGTGCATGATCTGGGCGAAGATCCGTGTCCCCTCGGCCCGCACGGCCTCCGCGACCTCGGCGTAGGCCGGGATGGAGGAGTCGTCGAAGCTGCCCAGGCTGATGTGCCTGCCGGCGCTGGTGGGATGGACCCGCAC
Organism: Streptosporangium sp. NPDC002607; assembly: GCF_053592655.1. Lineage (NCBI taxonomy): Bacteria > Bacillati > Actinomycetota > Actinomycetes > Streptosporangiales > Streptosporangiaceae > Streptosporangium > Streptosporangium sp. NPDC002607. Next base: position 69,161 of record NZ_JBSFWD010000046.1, on the reverse strand, counting down.
CGCCTCGGTGATGATCAGCCCCACCCCGCCTCTGGCACGTTCCAGGTGGTAGGCGGTGTGCCGGGCGGTCGGGCGGTTGTCCAGGCCGAAATTGGTGGTGTGGCCGGGCACGAAAACCCGGTTGCGCAGCGACACCGGCCCCAGCCTGACGGGCGAGAACAGCGGTCCCGGATCCGGCATCGTCGCCCTTCTTTCTCTCGGTGGCGTGAATGTGACCGTGGGCACCCGTCGGATCCCCATCGTTCCGTTCAGCGGTACGGCGTTCAGATGAACCGAACGGCGTGGAACGAACAGTAAGGAGTGACAAAGAGGGAGTCAATGGTTGATTTGAAATTCCGGGCAGCCGTAACATGCTTCTAACCCATCCCCAAAAAGACCTGATCCACCGCCGGTGCGGCACCCCGAACGGAAAGGACACACCGGTACGGCCCCTCGGACACCCTCGCCTTCGAGTCACGCGCCCCGCGAACCGCGCCGTCCTGACGCACGGCGTTCGGCACGCGGCGTTCGGCACGCGCCGATTCATGCCGCGATGAGGTCCTCGGCAGACCAAGCCCTTCAGCACCGCTCGCGGTGTTCGGCGGGCGACCACGTCACGGGGCTTGAGCAACAACGAAACGGCCAGCAGGTCACGTCCCGCTGAGTGGTGTGACTCAAGCCGATCATGTGACGTCGGCGCCTGTCACGCGACTACGAGTATCCGATCATTGGCGGACCGTCGAGCCGCGGCGCTCCTTGCGGATGTGCAGTTGGGCGGGGACCCGGGTGCGCAGCTCGGCGACGTGGCTGACGATGCCGACCGCGCGGCCGTTGTCGCGCAGGCCGTCGAGGATGTCGAGCACCCCGTCGAGGGTGTCCTCGTCCAGGGTGCCGAAGCCCTCGTCGACGAAGAGCGTGCCGATGTCGACTCCCCCGGCCTCGGCGGTGACCACGTCGGCCAGGCCGAGGGCCAGGGCCAGGGAGGTGATGAAGCTCTCGCCGCCCGACAGGGTCGCCGGGTCGCGGCCGACGCCGGTCCAGCTGTCCAGGATGTGCAGGCCGAGCCCGCCGCCGGACCTGCTCCGGTCGCCGGCGGAGCGGTCGCGGTTGTGCTCCAGCAGGTAGCGCCCGCCCGACATGTGGTCGAGCCGCTCGTTGGCCGAGGCGACCACCTGGCTGAGGCGCTCGCCGAGCACGTACGAGGAGAGCCGCATCCGCCACCGGTTGTCGGCGGAGTTCCCGCCGGTCAGGGCGGCGAGCCGGTCGGCCAGGCGGTGCTGCTCGTCGGCGGGCCGCCAGCGTTCCAGGCAGGCGGCCAGCTCGGTGCGGAGCGCGGCCAGCCGGGCCAGCCGGCTCTCGGCCTGGCTCCGCTCGGAGAGCAGACGGGCATGGGCGGCGTCGGCCGCGTCCCGCGCCTCGCGCAGGCTCAAGAGGTCGGGTTCCGGCTCGGCGGCGGCGGCGACCAACTCGGGGTCGGCGAGCATCGCGGCGACCGCGGCGCTCTCCGTGGCGAGCTCGTGGAGACGGGCGGCCTTCTCCTCCCGGTCGGCGGGAGAGCGTACGGCCGCGCGGGCGTCGTCCAGCCCGAGAAAGCCCGCCTCGACGACGGCGCTCAGCGCCCGGTCGCGGGCGGTCACCAGCTCGGCGGCGCTGACCCGCTCGTCCCTGACCGCCTCGACGGCCTCCCTGAGCAGTTCCGCCTCGTCGGCCAGCCGGTCCAGCCTGACGGTCAGCGTCGGGTCCTGGCCGCGTGCCTCGTCGATGCGCCCGGCCAGCCGCTCGGCGTCGGCGCCGAGCCTTTCGACGTCCGTACGGCGGGCCGCCAGGTCGACGGCGAGTTCGCGCGAGCGTTCCCGGAGCCGCTCGGACTCGGCGGCGATCCCGGCCGCCTCCGCCGCCAGCGCCGGCTCGGCCTCGGCCGACTCCCGGAGCGCGGCCAGCACCCCCTCCGCCTCGGCGAGCTCGCCCGCGGCGTCGGGTACGGCCAGGTCGGTCCGGGCGCTCGCCTCCCGGTGGGCCGCGGTGACCTCGACGGCGTGGACGGCGGCGGCCAGGGCCGCGGAGAGACGCTCGGCCTCCGCCGCCAGGCGGTCGCGGCGGGCCTGGACCGTGAGGTCGTCGCCCCGGGCCCCGTCCAGGCGGGCGGTCAGGCGCTCACGCTCGGCCTGCCATCCCGCCAGGCGGGCATGGCCTTCGGCGAGCCGCCGGGTGATCTCCTCGATCCGGGTTCTCGCGCCGTCCAGCTCGGCGGCGATCCGCTCCACCTCGGCGGCGAGGACGTCCTCGGCGCCTGCCGTAGAGGTCAGCGCCTCCAGTTCCCGTTCGGCCTCGGCGAGGGTCTCCCCCGCCCGTTCCCCGGTCTCCTCCCCCGCGACGGCGAGGACCTCGTCGAGGCGGGAGAGCAGCACCGTGACCGTGGTCTCCGCGCCCCGGCGCCGTTCCTGGGCCGCCTCGTAGGCGCCCTGGGCCGCGTGCTCGTCCTCGGCGGTGTGCGCCTCGTCGGCCGGGGCGGCGGGAGCGGGGTGGTCGGGCGAACCGCACACCGCGCAGGGGTCGCCAGGGGTGAGCTTGGCGGCGAGCTCGGCGGCCATGCCCTCGATCCTGGACCGCTGGATGTCCTGGTAGCGGTCGCGGAGCGTCTGCGCGAGGTCGGTGGTCTCGACCTGAGCGGCGCGCGCGACCTCCAGCTCGGCGCTGAGCGCCTCGCGGCGCCGTACCGCGGTGAGCACCGCGGTGGCGGCCTCGGCACGCGCCCGCGCGGCCGGAATTCCCGCCCCGGCGGCCCTGGCCTCGTTCAGCCGTACGGTCGCCTCCGCCGCCTCGGCGGGCAGCCCCTCCCGGCGCTCGCGGACCTCGGCCTCCTGCCGGGCCGCCTCCGCGAGCTCACCGTCAAGTGCGGCGATCAGCCCGTCGAGTTCGGCCAGCCGGGCCTCCTCGACCCGCAACCCCTCCAGTCCGGCCAGCTGTCGCCCGCACCCCCTCTCCCGGGCGGCGAGGACCTCGCGGATCTCACCGGGTTCGACGGACGGGCCGGCGCCCTCGCGACGGGTCCCGAGCACGTCATGGGCCTCGTCCGGAAGCGTGTCACCGCTCCCGGCGGGAAGCCCTGCTCCGAGCGGGTCGTGGGCTTCGGGAGTGGCGAAGGCGTCGCGGACCCCTGGCGGGAGAGCGGCAAGCCCGGCGGCGAGGTCGGCGCGGGCCGCGGCCAGGCCGGCGGCGAGGCGGTCGCGCTGCTCGGCCGCCCGGAGGCGGGTGGCCGCGCCCTCGACCGCCGACTCGGCGGCGGGGATGCGGGCGGCGTCCAGACGGGCGGCGGTGAGACGCTCGTCCACCTCCCGCCGGAGCTCGGGGATGACCTTCAGGCGGGAGTCGGCCACGGCCTGCGCGGCGGCCAGCTCGACGATCTCGCGAGCGGTCCTCTCCCGCTCCTGGACGATCTCCGTCAGGCGTGACTCCTCTGCGCGCAGCTCGCCCAGGCGGGTGATCTCGCTCCGGCGATCGCGTTCCAGCTCGACCAGGTGGCCGAGCAGGGCGTGACGGCGGTCCGCGTCGGCGTCCGCCCGGTCCCGGGCGTCGTCGCAGAGCGCGTCGGTACCCGTACGGTCGCGGACGACGTCGGAGGTGGCATCGAGGAGAGGGAGTGCGCGGGCGACGGCGTCGGCGGCCAGGCTTCGAGCCTTGGTCGCGGCCTCGGCGCGCTGCTCGGCGCCCTGGATCAGCGGCAGCACCCGGTCGGCGGTCGCCGCCTCCTCCAGGAGGGTCTCCAGGTCCGCCCGTTCCTCGGCGGTCTCCTCCAGCGCCCGGCTCCTGGTCAGCGCCTCGGCGTGGCGGCGGCGCCGGTCGGCCAGCGCGGTGCCACGTTCCAGGCTCTCGCGCGCCTGCCATACAGCGGCCTCGCCGCCAAGGCCCACACCGCTCAGCCGCGTGACCTCCCGTGCCGCGAGTTCCTCGACCGCGTGGGCCCATCCCAGCGGGTCATCCTCCACCGAGACCTCCGCCGAGGCCTCCGCCGAGGCCTCCGCCGAGGCCTCCGCCGAGGCTTCGGTCAACGCGGCCGAGAGCGCGGACCCCGCGGCTTCCTCAAGGCGTTTCACCGCGAAGTCGACCTCCTTGCGGAGGGCCTGCTGCTCGCGGAACGCCTCGGTGCGCCGGTCGGCGAGCCAGGACTCGGCGGTGGCGTAGACCTTAACCGAGAAGAGGCGCTCCAGGACCTTGCGCCGGTCCTCCCCGTCCGCACGGAGGAACTTCGCGAAATCCCCCTGGGGCAACATCGCGACCTGGAGGAACTGCTCGGCGTTCATGCCGAGCAGGGTGCCGATGAACTCCCCCGCCTCGTCGACCCGGTTGGTCAGTCCCACCCACTCCCCCGAGGGGGCGAACTCCTGGAGCAGTGCCTTCTCGTTCTCCCTGGTCGTGCCGGTGCCCCTGAGCTTGGGGCGCTGCCAGCCGGGCGACCGGGTGATCTTCAGCCGGCGCCCCCTGATCGTGACCTCCAGGGCCACGCTGGGCCCACGTCCCGGGGGCGCGTGGTCGCAGCGCAGGCTCTTGGCGCTGTCGCGCCTGCCCGGCACCCTGCCGTACAGGGCGTAGCAGAGCGCGTCGAGCACCGTGGTCTTGCCCGCCCCCGTGGGGCCGTGGATCAGGAAGAGCCCCGCCTCGGCGAGGGCGTCGAAGTCGACCTGCTCCTCACCGGGAAAGGAGCCGAAGGCGGTGATCCACAGACGGTGCGGGCGCATCTACGCCATCGCCTCCTTCGCGCGGGAGGCCTCGACGGCCCTCTGCAGCAGTTCGGTCTCGGCGGGGTCGGCGGCCTCGCCGCGCACCTCGCGGACGAAGTCGAGGGCGACCTCGATCTCGGGGCGCCCGGCCACCCTGGGCCGGGTGACGGTCTCACCGACCCCGCCCTCGGGTTCGAAGGACAGCGCGAGCGTGTGCGGGAAGCGGGACCTGAGCCGCTCCATCGCGCCCTTGGGCCGGATCCGGTCGACGAGCGTCACCTGGAGCCAGTGGTCCTCGTAGCGGGCGTGCTCGGGTGCGGCCAGCAGGTCGTCGATGCGACCGGTGAGCCGGCTGACCGGCCTGGGCACCGGAGCCTCGGCGAACTCCGCGCGCTCGTACCCGCCGGGGCCGATGTCGACCAGCCAGGACCCCTTCACCTGGCCGGCCTCGGAGAAGGAGTAGGCGATCGGGGAGCCGGAGTAGCGGACGGTCTCGCTCATCCGCTGGCGACCGTGCAGATGGCCGAGCGCCACGTAGTCGACACCGTCGAAGGCGGACACCGGGACGTGCGCGACGCCTCCCACGCTGATGTCGCGCTCGCTGTCACTGCCCCGTCCCCCGGTCACGAACGCGTGGGCGAGGACCACCGACCGAGGTCCGCGCCGGGTGAGGTCGGCGCGGATCAGGGACATGGCGTGCCCGATCGCGGCGGTGTGGGTGCGCTCGGGCAGCTCCCAGGGGGCGCGCACCAGCTCGGGCTCCAGATAGGGGATGCCGTAGAAGGCGACGTCGTCGACGACGACCGGCTCGCCGACCCGCTCGGGGTCGGTGCGCAGGTGGACGCCTGCCGCGTCGATGAGGTGCGCGCCGAAGCCGAGACGGCGCGCCGAGTCGTGGTTACCGCTGATCAGCACGGTGCGCGCCCCGGTGTCGACCAGTCGTCGCAGCGCCTGGTTGCACAACTCGACCGCGTCGACCGAGGGCAGCGCCCGGTCGTAGACGTCACCGGAGACCGCGACCACGTCGATCCGCTCCGATCTGACGGTCTCGATCAGATGGTCGACGAAAGCACCCTGGGCGGCCAGGAGACTCTCCCGGTGAAACGAGCGGCCCAGGTGCCAGTCCGATGTGTGCAGCACCCGCATGTCGCACGAAGCTAACAGGACTCAGCGACAAATGTGGCCACTCACATCACTCGGATCGCCCGTCCCGCTCAGGGTTTTCGTCCATGAGTACGCTTGAAGATCGGAGGGAACGATACCGGGAAACGACGATCACGGAGGCGAGTGACGATCGGGGATCGGATCGGTAACCAGGCCGGCCGTGGCGTTCTGAGCGTCGCCTCCGGCCTGATCCTCGTGGTTCTCGCGACGGTGGGCTACACCCTGCCGCCGCCGTTCGACCCGACCCCGCTCCGCGCCGATCCGGTCTTCCAGACCCTTCCTCCCCAGCCGCCGGACGAGGTCAGGCCGGTCGCCGCGACCAGGCAGATCACCACGCAGGACGTCACCGTCACGGCCGAGGACGGTACACCGCTCGAGGCGACGATCCGCGCGCCGGTCGCCCCCGGACGCCACCCGGCGCTGGTCTTCGTGCAGGGGGCCGGGCCCGGGGTCAGAGGAGAGTTCACGACCCAGGCCGAGTGGCTGGCCAGGGCCGGGATCGTCACCCTCGTCTACGACAAGCGGACCGTGGGCTACGACTTCCGCAACCGCGACTTCGGCCTGCTCGCCCGCGACGCCCTGCTCGTTCTGGAGGAGCTGCTCGTCCGCGACGACGTCGACCCGGCCAGAGCGGGGCTCTGGGGGGTGAGCGAGGGCAGCTGGGTGGTGCCCATCGCCGCCACCAGGAGCAGCGCCGTCGGGTTCACCGTGCTGGTGTCGGCACCCAACGTCTCCCCCATGCGGCAGGTGACCTGGGCACTGGGCGAGCAGCTCGAACGGCTGTACGCGCCCAGCGGGGTACGCGAGCTGCTCACCCGCGCCATGGGCGCCGTCGACATGAACTTCCTGCGCTACGACGGCCTGCCCGCGCTGCGCGGGATGCGGCAACCGGTCCTGGCCCTGTACGGCACGCGCGATCCCTCGATCCCGTTCGTGGAGAGCAGCATGGCGTTGACCGGCGCGCTCACCGAGGGCGGCAACAGCGACTACACCATCCGCTACCTCGACCGCGCCGACCACGGCATGCGCGTGCACGGCGGCCCGTTCGCGCCCGGCTACCTGCAGACGCTGGCCAACTGGGTCCTGGGCCTGCCCGGCACGGCCAGACCCGTGGTGCGCATCGCCGGCGCCACGCCGATCCAGCGCCTGGCGGCCAGCGACGTTCCCGCGGCTCCCTGGTACGCCGGGGGGACCGTCATCGGGCTGACGCTCTGCCTGGCCGCGGTCGGCTACGTGGTCGGCCCGGTGGCCGAGATGGTGGTGCGGCTCCGCGGCCGGTCACCCGCCGCGGAGGCCAACGCCCGGATCTGGCCACCGGTCCGGCGACGGTTCCGCCGGATGGCGTGGACCGGGGCCGGGCTGCTCGTCTCGGTGGTGGCGTTCATCACGCTGCTCGTGCTGTTCTCGGTCAACCAGGCCGGGGCGTGGCCCGCGGTGCTCACCGGGTGGCTGGTCATCAGGGTCCTGGCGCTGCTGATGCTGCTGCAGGAGGTCACGGGCGTGGCGGCCGTCGTCGCGGGGTTGCGGGAGGGCTGGGAGCCCTCCCGTCCGCAGAGTTTCGCGATCGCCGGGGTGCTCGGCGGCACCGCCCTGCTCCTGGTGGCCGCGGCCTACTACGGCCTGTTCGCCTTCCCCTGGTGATGTCCTGATCGCCGGCGCGACATCTCGGCGGGTTCCCGTTCCACCCACGCCACCTCTCGCATCCTGACCCGCCGGCGAGACCCGGAAGGTCAGGGACGGTCGAAATCACAGGATAAAGCCTTGTCGGCTTCCCGAGTTGTTCACCGACTTGTCGCCCGCGACCTGGTTTCGCCCCCCTACCATCTCCCTGCGGCGGTCAAGTCCGAGTCGAGCGCGAGGAAACGGGGAGCAATTGCGGGACAGATCAAAGCCGCCCGGCGTCGGTGCGGTCATCGGCTGGACGGCGCTGGCCGCCATCGCCCCGGGTGCCGCGCATCTGCGCGCCGGATGGCGAAGGACCGGGCTGGCGCTGCTGTGCGCGTACGCGGCGCTGCTGCTGGCCCTGCTCTGGGTCGCGCTCACCTCCGACCTCGGTGACCTCGCCGGGCAGTTGGTCTCCTCCTCCTGGCTGACCGGCGTCACGGTGACCTCCCTGGCGCTCGGCGTCGCCTGGTTCGTCCTGGTCGTGCACTCGTTCGTGGTGATGAACCCCGGCACGCTGCCCGGCGCCGGGCAGGCGGTCGCCGGGGTCCTGGCGGGAACGCTCGCGGTGGCCGTACTGCTGCCGTTCGGCCTCCTCGGGCAGTACGCGGCGGTCTCGCAGTCGGCACTGGACGACGTCTTCAGTGCCCCGCCCACTTCACGCCCCACCAGCGGCGGGGGTGGCGAGGACGACCCGTGGACGAGCCGCGACCGGGTGAACATCCTGCTGCTCGGCGGGGACGCCGACACCCACCGGGTGGGCGTGCGGACCGACAGCATCAACGTGGCCAGCGTGGACGTCAAAACCGGCAACACCGTGCTGCTGAGCCTGCCGCGCAACCTGGAGAACGTCCGCTTCGTCCCCGGCTCCCCCATGGCGAGGCGCTTCCCCGACGGATTCAGGCTCCCGGCCAACCCGGACGGCTCGCGCGAGGACCTGCTCTTCGCCGTCTGGGAGTACGCCGACGCGCACCCGGAGATCTTCGGGGGCCGCGAGAGGCAGGGAGCGAAGACGCTCATCGACACGGTCGGCTACACGCTGGGCCTGAAGATCGACTGGTATGCCCTGGCCAACATGTGGGGCTTCGCCCGGCTGATCGACGCGATCGGCGGGGTGACGGTGACCGTGCCCCAGGACGTGGTCTTCGGCAAGTACGACGAGGGCCTGGTCAAGGCGGGTACCCGCAAGCTGCGCGGCGCCGACGCGATGTGGTTCGCCCGCTCGCGCACCAACAGCGACGACTACACCCGGATGGGACGCCAGCGGTGCGTGCTGGGCGCCCTGCTCTCCCAGGCGGACCCGGCGACCGTGCTGTCGCGGTTCAACCAGGTCGCACTGGCCACCAAGGAACTACTGCGGACCGATATCCCGCGCCCGATGCTGGAGCACCTGGTCCCGCTGGCGCTGAAGGTCAAGAACGCGAAGGTGACCAGCGTCCAGTTCGTCCCGCCGCTGATCAACACCGGCTACCCCGACTGGAGCAAGATCCGCACGGTCACCGCGAAGGCCCTGCACTCCTCGGCCGTCACCAGGCGTCCCCTCACCGCCACCGCGGCCCCCACAGCGGCCCCCACAGCGGCCCCCACGGCCACCCCCCAGGCCACGACCTCCCGCACGCCCCTCCCCAAGGCGAGCACCACGGCGAAGCCGGACCCGACCGCTCCCAAGGGCATCACCGAAGGCTGCGGCTGAGCAGGGCCGACCGGGAACGTCGCGCTAGGCCGAGTACGACTCCTTGGCCAGGCGGCGGACCCGGGCCTCGTCGATGCGGTGGCCCAGGCCCGGCTGGGTGAGTGGCACGGCCACCACGCCGCCGGAGGCGCCGACCGGCGGGTCGACGATCTGCGCGCTGCGCGGCGGTTCGGCCACGTCGCAGGGCAGGGTGCAGCCGGGCAGGCTGGCGGCGGCGACGGTGGCCGCGCGGGCCAGCCCGGTGCCCCGGCCTCCGGCGCAGGCGATCTCCCATCCGGCGCGCACCACACGGTCGTGCACCCGCCGCACCTCGCGCAGGGAGCCCAGGGCCGATGGGCGGAGCAGCAACGCCCTGCCCGCCCTCGCGGCGATCGCCTCGCCCAGTTCCGCGGCCGAGGCGACCTCGAGCAGGACCGGGGCGGCGACGCGCTGCTGCAGGTCGGCGTGGTCGGCCAGACCGGCGGGACCGGCGAAGGGGCGTTCGATGGCGGAGAGCGTGTAGGCGTCCAGCGCCTCAAGGGCGGCGACGTCGCGGTAGGCGCCGCGGGCGTCCACACTGATGCCCAGCGCGGGGTACGCCTGGCGGACGGCGCGCAGCGGCTCGATGTCCCAGCCGGGATGGACGTCCAGGGTGACGTGGGCGTACCCGGCGCAGACATGCCGGTTCACCCGGGCGACCAGGCTCTCCAGGTTGCGGTCGGCGCCGATCCTGACGGTGGCCATGAGGGAGGTACGGGTACCGCCCAGCGCGTGGGCCAGCGGCACTCCACGCATCCTCGCCCACAGGTCCCAGCAGGCCATGTCGGCGGCGGATCCGCCGGGGACGGCGCCGAGCTCGTCGGGGTGCTCCCAGTCGACGCCGATCAGCGCCTGCGCGAGCCCCTCCTCCAGCGCGACCCAGGTCTTGGGGTCGGCGTCGACGACCTCGCCCCACCCGGTCATGCCCCCGTAGTCGGTGAGCCGGACGAGGATGCTCTCCGGCCGCCTGCCGTACGGCAGGACCAGCCGGAACACCTCAAGCTCACGGACACGCGGCATGACCCCTCCTTGACCTCTCCGAACCCGGGGAATTCAAGCTCCTAAAACACGAATCCCGCCCGAAGGCGGGACTCCTCTCAACACCATCGGGAACGGCGTTCTTCCATGGTGCCACGGCGACCCGCGAATGCCTCCTGCTTGTGAGGGTGGGTTTTGGTCCAGTTTTTCCGATATTTCCGGCGCTTTCGGCGCGGAGAGAACTCAGGTCGGGTAAGGGGGCAGCCCCAGGAAGAGCTCAGCCCCGGACAGAGGCGTCGGCTCTGACCCGGGCGCCGACCAGGATTCCGGTGGTCGCCATCAACGCCGCCAGCCCGAAACAGAGCAGGTAGGCGACGGCCGAGGCGCCCAGTGCCGCCAGGAGCGCGCCGGCGACCGCGACGGAGACGACCGTGTACACCGACTCCGCGACCCCCAGCGACGCGCTGTTCTCCCCCTCCTCCCCCGGGGGTGACAGCTCCAGGACGAGTACCGACAGCGTCGGGTACACGATGCCCATGCCGAGCCCCAGGACGATCTCCCCGAGGAAGGCGGCGGCGACCGGGACGACGGCGAAGACCGTCAGGCCCATCAGCACGAGGCCCGCGGCGATCAGCGCCGAGCCGCAGCGCAGCACCAGTGCCCGGTCGAAACTCCGGCGGCCCACGACCCACGAGCCGAACGACCAGCTCAGCGCGCCACCGGTCAGGGTGAGCCCGGCCATGGTCAGCGACAGGCCGCGCTCCTGGTTGAGCATCAGCGGCAGGAACGCCTCCCCGCCGATGGCCGCGCCCGCCGCGATGCCCCGCAGTGAGATCACCGAGGGCAGACCCCTGGCCGCGCGCAGGGTTCCCTCGGGGAGCAGCCGGGGCAGCGCCGCGACCAGCGTGGCCAGACCGACGACGAGCAGGACGAACCCGGCGCCGCGCGCCGCGCCCCCGTACTGCATCAGTGCCGCGCCGACCGCGACGAGCACCGCCCAGCCCAGCCGTCGCGCGATCGAGGAGCGCGGACCGGTCTGCGGCCGGTCCGACATGGGCGCGGCGGCCAGCCCGCGCCAGAGCAGCAACGCCGCGGGGAGGAGGAGCACCGTCACGCCGATGAAGACCCAGCGCCAGCCCGCGTACTCCACCACGAGGCCGGTGATCACCGGCCCGACCATGGAGGGCACCACCCAGGCCGTCGCGAAGATCGAGAACACCCGGGGGTGCGTCTCGGCCGGGTAGACCCGCGAGACCAGCACGTACATCGCGACCTGGAAGACGCCTCCGCCGAAGCCCTGCACGAAACGGCCCACGACGAACACGTCCATCGTCGGCGCCGCCCCGGCCACGACCAGCCCGGCGGCGAAGAGCGCCACACCGGCCCAGAGCGGCGCCATCGGCCCCCTGACGTCGCCCCACCGCCCACCCAGCACCGTCGCGATCACCCCGGCCGCCATCGCCCCGCTGAACGCCAGCCCGTACAGCGCGTGACCGTCCAACTCGTCGGCCACGACCGGCATGGCGGTGGCCACCGCCAGGTACTCGAAGGCGACCAGGGAGATGAGCGCCACCATCCCGACGGTCAGGGCACGGTGCCGCGGGGCGAATATCCCGGCGGCCCGCTTTTCGCCCGTCATGGTATCGACCTCCTCCCCTCCCTGAAGGGAGGGGTTTCCCAGGGTCGCCCCAAGGGTTTCCTGTTTCATCGGGCCGAGCCTCCCCGGAAAACTCCGGGGCCGGTCTTACCAGCCCTCCGCAGGCGTTTTACCTCTCGACCAGCCCGGCCGCGAGAATGTTTCTGGCCGCGTTCACGTCCCGGTCGTGGGATGCCCCGCAGGAGGGACAGGTCCATGACCGGACGCTCAACGGCATCGACTCGTTGACGTGGCCACAGCCGTGCGCAGAGCACAGCTTCGACGACGGGAACCAGCGGTCCACGACCACGAGTTCGCGCCCGTACCACTGGGCCTTGTACTCCAGCATCGAGCGGAACTCCCGCCACGACGCATCCGAGATGGCGCGCGCCAGCGAGTGATTGCGCATCATATTGCGGACGGTCAGGTCCTCGATCGCGAGCGTTTGGTTCTCGCGCACCAATCGAGTGGTGACCTTGTGCAGGAAGTCCCGCCGCCGATCGGCGATCCGGGCATGGGCACGGGCCACCTTCACCTTTGCCTTGACCCGGTTCGCACTGCCCTTCGCCTTGCGGGACAACTCGCGCTGCGCCTTGGCCAGCCGTTTGCGGTCGGCCCGCTCGTGACGCGGGTTGGAGATCTTCTCCCCGGTGGAGAGGGTGAGCAGATGATTCAGTCCGGCGTCGATCCCAACCGTCTGCTCGACGGGCGCAAGCGGGCTGATCTTCTCTTCGACCAGCAGCGACACGAACCAGCGGCCGGCCGCGTCCTTCGACACCGTCACCGTGGACGGCTCCGCGCCCTCGGGCAGCGGACGCGACCACACGATGGCCAGCGGCGCGTCCATCTTCGCCAGCTTCAACACGCCTTCCCGGAACGAGAAGGCGTTGTTCTGGAACGTCGCCGATGCCCGCGACTTGCGCTTGGACTTGAAACGCGGATAGCGGGCACGCTTGGCGAAGAAGTTGTTGAACGCCACCTGCTGCTGCCGAAGCGCCTGCTGGAGCGGCACGTTCGACACCTCGCGCAGGAACTCCAGTTCCGGATCCTGCTTCCACGCAGTCAGCCATTTGGCGGCTTCCACGTACGAGGTCGAGACGCGCTCGTCGGTGTAGCGGCGGTTGCGTTCGGCCAGCGCCTTGTTCCAGATCAGCCGGACACACCCGAACGTGCGGACCGGTAGATCCGCTTGCTCGGGGGTCGGGTAGAAGCAGTATTTGAAGGCCCGCTTCACGATCTGGGACGTGCTTAACATGATATTGCATGATCATGTTAAGCACGTCGGCCGGTTCCGGCCTATCTCCGCCCTGAAGGACGGAGTCTGCGGCCTTTATGAACGAGATCATGAGCCGACGGTACGCCCGGCACTCCGCCCCTGACATCGGGCCTCCGTGTCAGTCCTTGGTCGTAGGACCGGTCTCCCGGCAGCGGGTCGAGCCCGGACACGAACCGCTCGGTGCCGTTGGCCTCCACCGGATCGTCGACCCGGTGGACGAGCCTGCGGAACCGGCCGGCGGGCGGTTCGGCGGCCGACCCGTTCCCATGACCCTGGAGTCGGTCGGCGGCGGCCCCGCGGGTACAGTGGCCGGTGGTGCGCCGGGAAGTCTGGTCGGCTGTGGCTGACCCGACCCCGAAAACGGAGCGCTGATGACCAAGACCCCACCTGGCACGTCCCGCCTGCTCGGCCTGGGCTCGTGGCCCGAGGCCCGTCGCATCGCCGGCATCCTCCGCGAGGAGACCGTCGGCGGAGCGCTGCTGCTGGCCGGTGCGGTGGCCGCCATGATCTGGGCGAACTCCCCGTGGTCGGGCGCCTACGAGGCGCTGCGTGCCTTCAGGATCGGCCCGGCGGCGCTGCACCTGGACCTGAGCCTGGCGACCTGGGCCGCCGACGGGCTGCTGGCGATCTTCTTCTTCGTGGCCGGCCTGGAGCTGAAGCGCGAGTTCGTCGCCGGTGACCTGCGCCAGGTGCGACGGGCCGCGGTGCCGGTCGCGGCCGCACTCGGCGGGGTGATCGTCCCGGCCGTGCTGTACCTGCTGCTCACCCTCGGCTCCGGTGCCGGTTCCGGCGCGGCGCGGGGCTGGGCGATCCCGACGGCCACCGACATCGCGTTCGCCCTGGCCGTGCTCGCGGTCATCGGCCGGTATCTCCCCACCGCGCTGCGCACCTTCCTGCTCACCCTGGCCGTGGTCGACGACCTGGTGGCCATCATCATCATCGCCCTCTTCTACACCGAGCACCTGTCGGTGCTGCCGCTGCTGGGCGCGCTGCTGCCACTGGCGGTCTTCGCCATGCTGGTACAGCGCCGGGTACGCGCCTGGTGGCTGCTGCTGCCACTGGCCGCCGCCACCTGGACGCTGATGCACGCCTCGGGCGTACACGCCACCGTCGCCGGCGTGCTGCTGGCCTTCACCGTGCCGGTCCTGCGCAGCGAGCGCGCCGGTGGCCCGGAGGCCGGACCCGGCCTGGCCGAGCACTTCGAACACCGCCTGCGGCCGATCTCGGCCGGGGTGGCCGTGCCGGTGTTCGCGTTCATGTCGGCCGGGGTGAGCCTCGGCGGCCTGAGCGGTCTGGCCGGCGCCCTGAGCGACCCGGTCGCGGTGGGCGTGGTCGTGGGCCTCGTGGCGGGCAAGCCCATTGGGATCATGCTCGCGACCTGGCTGGTGGCCCGCTTCACCCACGCCCACCTGGACGAGGGGCTGGCCTGGGTGGACGTGGCCGGGCTGGCCATCCTGGCCGGTATCGGATTCACCGTCTCCCTGCTCATCGGGGAGTTGGCCTTCGGCGCCGGCAGCGAGCGTGACGCCCACGTCAAGGTGGCGGTCCTGACCGGCTCCCTGATCGCGGCGCTGGCCGCGACGGTGATCCTTCGCCTGCGCAACCGCGTCTACCGGCGCATCCACGAGGCCGAAACCGTCGACCGCGACCACGACGGCATCCCCGACGTCTACCAGGAACGTTCCTGAGAGGCCGGGAAGCCTGCTGAGCACGGCGGAGAACCGTGGCTCGACGTGCCGCCGGGAGGCCACCGGGCGGAGAACCGTCCGAGACGGCCGCGTGACCGGCCCCGCCTGCGACGGCGGCTGATCCGTCGCCGGGTCGAGGTGCCGCCTTCGGTCCGAGTTCGGCCCCTGACGTCCTGGAGAAGGTGGGCCCCCGTGGCCTTGCCTCCTTCACCAGGACGGGATCAGGTGGCGGTGCGCTCCAGTCGGCGCTCGGCCCACTGGCCGATGTCGCGGCGCTCGATCGCCGCGGCCATCAGGTCGGGAAAGGCGTCGGGGGTGCAGGCGAAGGCGGGCACCCCCATGGCCGCGAGCGCCGCGGCGTTGTCGTGGTCGTAGAAGGGCGCGCCCTCGTCGGAGAGCGCGAGCAGCACGATCACCTGGACGCCCGCCGCGGTCATCTGGGCGACCCTGCGGAGCATCTCCTGCCGCACGCCGCCCTCGTAGAGGTCGCTGATCAGGATGAAGATCGAATCGTTGGGGCGGGTGATGAGGCCCTGGCAGTAGGCGATGGCCCGGTTGATGTCGGTGCCGCCGCCGAGCTGGGTGCCGAACAGCAGCTCGACCGGGTCGTGGAGCTGGTCGGTGAGGTCGACGACCGCCGTGTCGAAGACGACCAGCGAGGTCTTCAGCGAGCGCATCGAGGCGAGCACCGCGCCGAACACACTGGAGTAGACGACGGAGGCGGCCATCGATCCGCTCTGGTCGATGCAGAGCACCACCTCTCGCTGGACCGCTCGCTGCCTCCTGCCGTATCCGACCAGCCTGGACGGGATCACGGTGTTGCGCTCCGGCAGGTAGTTCCTCAGGTTGGCGCGGATCGTGCGATCCCAGTCGATGTCGGCGACCCGCCTGGGCCGGTGGGTCCTGGCCGAGCGGTCCAGGGCGCCGGTCACGGCGGCCTTCGTCTTCTGAACCAGCCGCCGCTCCAACTCGGAGACGACCTTGCCGACCAGCGCCCTGGCCGACTCCCGTGCCTTCTCCGGCATCACCCGGTTGAGCGACAGCAGGGTGCCGACCATGTGCACGTCCGGCTCGACGGCCTCCAGCATCTCCGGCTCCATCAGCAGCCGGGTCAGGTTCAGCCGCTCGACGGCGTCCTTCTGCATGACCTGGACGACGGTCGAGGGGAAGTAGGACCGGATGTCGCCCAGCCAGCGCGCCACCCGGGGCGCGGAGGCGCCCAGGCCACCGCTCCGCTCGACCGCCCCCGCACCGGCGCCGTCGTACAGCGCGGCCAGTGCCCCGTCCATCTGGGCGTCGGTTCCGGCGAGCGAGCACCCGGTGCCGTCGGCGTCACCGCCCAGGACCATCCGCCAGCGGCGCAACCGCTCATCCATCGCTGCTCCCCGTCCTTCCCAGAATCGCCAGCACGGTCCGCACGGCCGCCGCCGCGCGTTCCTCGTCGAACTCCTCCGCGTCCGGTGCCCGATCCGCACCGCCAGAGCCGAGAGAGCGGACGCGCGAGCCGATCGAACGCCGCTCAGGCGCGGCGAAGGCGCCGAACGTCCTGCGGAGCAGGGGCAGCACGTCGACGAAGGTCTCCGGGGCGAGTCCGGTGAGCCACTCGTCGACCAGCCCGAGCAGCCGGGAGTCGTGGACGAGCAGCAGCCCGCCCCCGGAAAGGAACCCCTCGATCCAGGACGCCGCCCTGGCCGGCGGGTGCCCCGCCGACATCGCCAGCGACATCCGACGGCCCGCCTCGGCCGCGTCGAGGTCGGCCGCGTCCAGCAGGATCCTGGTGAGCCGGCCCTCGATGAGCCCGTGCAGGTCGCTGCGGCCGGAAGCCCCGCGCAACGCCACCAGCCACCGTCCCTGCGGAGACTCCTCCTCGGGGCGGGCAGCGCCTCCCGAGGCTCCGCTGCTCCTCGCCTCCTTCGCGCCCGCCGGACCGTCCAGGCCCACGGAACCGGCGGAGGCGCCCGGATCACCCTGAGCCCCCGTCTCCCGTGAACCACCGAAGACGCCAGGACCGGCGGGCACCGCTTCGAGCAGGGAGACGGCGGTGTGGACGGCGTCGATGTGACGGATCAGGTCACGGGCGGCGTCGTCGTCGAGGCCGGTGACGGCGCCACCGAGGCCGACGCAGATCCTGGTGAGCATCGCCCAGGCGATGGCGGTCAGGCCGGTGGCGGGGGTGCCGCGCACGTCGCCGTATCGCTGGGCGCGGACCATCGCCGGGAGCGCCGCCATCAGGTGCGTGACGTCGCCGTCGAGCGCGGCCCGCGCCGACAGGGCGTCGAGCACGTGCGGCAGCGCCTCCGGCAGGTCGGCGAGCAGGCAGTGCTCCACCAGGCCGGTGAGCCCGGCCAGCGTGACGCCTCCGGGCGCCCCGCCGCCGGACGGCCCCCCGGTCCCGGCCGCACCGCCTCCCCGGCCCGGCATCCCCGAGCCGGGGGTCCCGCCGGACGCCCCGGCCCCGTCGGCGAGGTCGCGGACGCGGGCGGCGGCCGCCGCCGGGACGGTCGTGCCCCAGGAACTCGCCTCGATCAGGTCGATGTCGAACTCGGGCCGCCAGGTGAGCGACCACGACTCGCGGAAGGTGCCCTTGCTCCGGCTCTCCTGGGGAGTGCCCCAGCCGACGCCGAGCAGGCGGAGCCTGTGCAGCAGCCTGCTGCGCTCCAGGTCGAGGGGTTTGCGCAGGTCGAGGTCGTACTCACGGTCGAGCGCCTCGGGCTTGAGCCTCACCCGCCGCTGCTCCTCGCGCAGGTGGCGCTGGAGGGGGACCATCGGGGTGCTGTCCGGCACCTGGCCGAGCCGCTCCCCCACGACCATGCGCCGCTGGATCAGCTCCACCGGCAGGTCGTCGCCCTCGCACAGCACCGCCCTGACCGCCTCGGTGACCTCCGCCAGCCCGGCCAGGGGCCGTCCCCTGAGCACGGCCAGGCTTTCGGCGAGCCGGACCGCCTCGATGACGTGGGCGGAGGAGACCGGCAGGTCCTCCTCACGGAGCACCCCGGCCGCCCCGGTCAGCCACCGTTCGACGGGGCGGTCCGGGGAGGCGAACAGATGGTGGTACCAGCCGGGGGAGGTCACACCCGCGCCGTACCCGCTCCAGGAGGCCAGCCGCCCGTACGTCCACGGCACCCAGGTGATCTCGGCCCTGACCTTGGGCAGCCCTCTGAGCAGCGCGTCGTCGGCCTTCACGGTGGGCAGCCCGGCTCCCCAGGGCGCCCCCGCACCCGCCGTGCCCGCCAGCGCGGGGACGTGCCAGGCTCCGCAGACCACGGCGATCCGCTCGAAGCCGTCCCGGATCGCCCTGCGGATCGTGCGCCGCATGAAGGCCTCGCGCCGCGCCTCGTACTCGTCGGCGACGTGTCCCTCGCGGACCGCCTCCACGGCCTGGGCGATCATGTGGAACGGGGTGTCGCCGCGGTGCTCGACGGCGTCCTCCCACCACCGCTCCGGGTCGTCGTATCCGGCGGCGCGGGCGAGGGCCCCGATCGGATCGACCTGTACGGCGTCATCCGCCGTCTCACGATGGAAGCCGGGAACACCCGTGTCCGGCTCCTCTCCTGGCCGCGGCCCGGCGTCGCCGGTCGCGCCGGGGCGGGAGGCGAGGCTGTGCGCGGCCGGCAGGTCGCAGAAGCGGACCGGGATGCCCGCCCCGACGGCGTGGCGGAGCGCCTGCCACTCGGGGGAGAACACCGCGAACGGCCAGAACGCGGCGGTGGACGGCTCGCCCGGCACGTGGGCGAGGAGCGCCACCGGTGGCTGGAGGTCGGGGTCACGGGCCAGCTCGACCAGCTCGTCCGCCTCGGGCGGGCCCTCGATGAGCACGATGTCCGGCTTGAGGCGGTCAAGCTCGTCGCACAGGGACCGCGCCGACCCGGGTCCGTGGTGCCGGATCCCCAGCACGGAAACGCTCATCGTTGCCCCCTGACCGGCGAGGAAGCCGCCTCACCGACCGGTGGCACCGGCGACGTGACGCGATGGCGACCGCGCGGGGTGGCCACGGGCGTGCCACCCGATACGGGACCGAGGCCAGGTGAGGAAGCCGCCTCACCGACCGGCGGCATGGCGCGATGGCGACCGCGCGGCCTGATCACCGGTGTGCCACCCGATACGGGGCCGGAGCCCGGGACGGAGATCGGGAGCGGCCCCCTCCCGGGGATCACCGCCTCAGCCCGCGTCACGGCAGGCCCGGTAGAAGTCGCGCCAGTCCTGGCGCTCGCGCACCACGGTCTCCAGGTACTCGCGCCAGACGACACGGTCGGAGACCGGGTCCTGGATCACCGCGCCGGCGATGCCCGCGGCCACGTCGGAGGGGCGGAGCACCCCGTCGCCGAAGTGCGCGGCCAGCGCGATGCCGTTGGTGAGGACGGAGATGGCCTCGGCGGTGCTGAGCGTGCCGCTGGGGGACTTGACCTTGGTGCGGCCGTCCTCGGTGACGCCGGTGCGCAGCTCCCGGAAGACCGTGACGACGCGGCGGATCTCCTCCAGCCCGGTGAGGGTCTCGGGCAGTTCCAGGGAGCGGCCGAGCTGGCCGACCCTGCGGGAGACGATGTCCACCTCCTCCTCGGCGGTGGCGGGCACCGGCAGCACGACCGTGTTGAACCGGCGGCGCAGTGCGCTCGACAGGTCGTTGACGCCGCGGTCACGGTCGTTGGCGGTGGCGATGATGTTGAAACCGCGCTCGGCCTGCACCTCCCGGTTGAGCTCGGGAATCGGCAGCGTCTTCTCCGACAGCACGGTGATCAGCGCGTCCTGGACGTCGGAGGGCATCCGGGTCAGCTCCTCCACCCGGGCCAGCCGCCCCTCGGCCATCGCCCGCATCACCGGGCTCGGCGTGAGCGCCTCCATGGACGGCCCCTCGGCCAGCAGCCTGGCGTAGTTCCAGCCGTAGCGGATGGCCTCCTCCGCGGTGCCCGCCGTGCCCTGCACGAGGAGTGTGGAGTCACCGCTGATCGCGGCGGCCAGGTGCTCCGAGAGCCAGGTCTTGGCGGTGCCGGGCACACCGAGCAGCAGCAGCGCGCGGTCGGTGGCGAGTGTCGCCACGGCCACCTCGACGATGCGCCGCGGCCCGATGTACTTGGGGGTGATCTGGTCGCCGTCACCGAGGATGTAGGTGGTCACCGCCCAGGGCGACAGTTTCCAGCCCGGCGGGCGGACCCGGTCGTCGCCCTTGGCCAGGACCGCCAGTTCCTCGGCGTACTGGTCTTCGGCGTGGGCCCGCAGAACCGTTGTCACTGTGTGAGCTCCTTCAACATGTCGTCACGGAAACGCAGGAGGGCGGCGACCTCCTGGATGGACGGCTCCGCTGAGAGCCGCCCGGCCATGTCGTGCAGTGCCGGATCGATGCGCTCACCGGCGAGCTTGGTCAGCTCGCCGAGGTTCCACGGCTGGGTGCCGGACACATCGATGATCTTCTGGAGGACCGCCGTGGCCAGGGCCGGACCCCACGGGGCCGCGGCCCCGCCGAGAACCATGATCAGTTGGCCGTCCAGGCCGTGCCGCCGTACGAAGTCGGCCGCGACGATCTCCTGCCTGTCGCGGGGCAGCGCGGCCAGCAGGTCGGCGATCGGGTCCCAGGCGAAGAGCTCCAGCGCCCACTCCGGGTCACCCTGGAGAACGGCGGCCCTGACCCAACCGGCCATGACCTCGCGGTTCCAGTCGACGATCTTCATGCGGACCAGCTCCCCGGGCGACCGGCCGAGCAGCCGGGGCCAGACGCCCAGCGGGGTGCGGGCCACGGCCTGCTGCAGCCACCAGCCCCGCTCGCCCGTCCCCCGGGGCGCCTTCGCCCGGATGCCGTCGCGCTCCATGGCGCTGTCGCAGGCCACCGGCGGGTCGACGTGGATCTCACCGCCGGCGACGGTGACATACCGGGCGACGCGCTCCGCCATGCGCAGGGCCAGGCGCGATTCGGGGAGCCGGGTGAGCAGGTCGGCCGCCTGGTGGCGGACCTCGCGGCGGCGGTCGTCGAGCGCGGACTCCAGGAACGGCTCGTCCTCAAGCGACAATCCCGTGGTGAGAGCCTCCAGGAACGCCGCCCTGTCGTCGGGGTTCTCCTTCTCCCAGGTGGCGGCGAGCAGTTCCCTGGCCCTCGCCGGATCGGCCGCCCGCAACTCGCCCAGATGGACGCGACGGTCACCCGAGGTGCCGAACTCCCAGACCTGCGAGGTCGGCCCAGAGTCGGTCGCGGGGCCGGTCGCGGGGCCGGTCACGGCCACTCCCGTGACCTCCTCAAGCAGGAAACCCCACGCCGGGTTCAGCCCCGCCAGCCAGCGCCCCCGGTTGCCCGCCAGGACGCCGAGATACGGCCGGATCGACCTGTCCCTGACCGCGTGGTCGAGAAGCTCGGGCAGCAGGTGGGGCGAGAGGCGGTAGCCACGCCCGGCCGCGGTCTCCAGCCACTCGGTGAGCAGTCTCGGCTGCTCACCACCGAGAACGCGGGCAAGCCGGTCGCCCGCGGCGCGCGAGACCTCCGGCTGCTCCTCGGGCGCCGCGAGACTCGGCGGCTCGCCCGGGGCGACCGGCCGCCGCCCCGCGCGCATCCGCAGCGTGTGCACGGCCGCGCGCCCGAGCAGCTCGACCTCGCTCGCCCCCTCCCCGGGCAGCGGGCGCCGGTCGGTCCCGACGAGCGCGGTGGACACCAGTTCCTCCCAGTCGGCGGAGGCGTTCACAGGGCGATCACCCGGCCTTCCTCATCCCAGGTCGTGAGGGGGCGCAGGCCCCTCGGGGTCCATTCGGCGGCGACGGTCAGCGGATGGCCGCCCGAGGTGGCGACCAGCCGCCACGGGGTTCCCGCGGACGGGTGGAGCGGCAGCCCGCCGGAGGGCCCGGCCAGGAGCCGCGAACCACTCCCCGCGGGGGTCACCCCCTCCAGCACGAGCGGCCAGGAGTCGAGCCAGGGGTCGCCCGCCAGAGCCTCGGCCACCTCGTCCAGTGCCCGCTCGATGCTCTGGCCGGGCGGCGGGCCGGCCGGGGCGGCGTCGTGCCGGGCGGCGACCACCGCGCGCAGCGGAGTCGAGCCGGGGTAGAACGCCAGGTCGGCGTCCATGGTCGTGCCGGTGACGAGCGAGGCGTCGAGAGCCTGTCCGACCGGTGCGAACGAGAGCACCAGTGCCGCCCTGCCCGTCTTGCGCCCGCGCAGCCAGACCCGGCGCGCGATCAGCCGGTCGTGCTCCTCGTCGCGCCGTCCCAGCACGTCCCACAGGTCGCGGACGACCTCCCCCGCGAGCACCTCCTCCTTCGTCACCGAGAAACCGACCCGGTCGCGCACCCTTTCCAGGAGCCCCGCGGGCGCGACCTCCGGCACACCCCCGGGGCCGTCACCGGTCCCGTCGCCGGTTACGTCGTCGGTCCCTTCGCCGGCCGGAGCCGCGAGGTTGCGGTGGGCCACGCAGAGCAGGTGCAGCAGCGCGTACTCGCTGAGCAGGCGGGCGGGCCAGTCATCGCCGTCCAGCACGACGGGCAGGCGCGACAGCGAGCCCGCGACGGCGGGCGCCTGGGCGTCGATCAGGCGCTTGACCAGGTCGTCCCACTGGTCGTGACGCCGTGACCCGGCGAGGCCCTGCCTGACCTGGTCGGCGAGCCAGCGCTCCAGATCCGACAGACCGGCGCTCACACGCTGTTCGCGCAGCGCGGCCCGGCGGCCGTCGGCGGGAGCCGCCTCGGCAGACCTGGCGGCGCGGGTCGCCCCGGCCTCCACCGCCCTGGCCGCGCGGTCGCGCCGCCCGTCGAGCCACTCACCCACCCAGTCGGCGACCTCCTCCGCGGCGGGGACACCGTCGGCCGACCACAGGAGCAGCAGGCCGAGAGCGTGCTTGCACGGGAACTTCCTGCTGGGGCAGGTGCACCGGTAGGCGGGCTCGGACAGGTCGACGCAGGCCCGGTAGGGCTTGGAGCCGCTGCCCGCGCACTCGCCCCACACCGCGTCGGCGGTGACTCCGGTCCCCGACCACTTTCTGGGGGAGGAAATTGTCCCGGCCGCTTTCTGGGACGAGGCGTCGGGCGCGAGCGCCAGCACCTGATCCCGGTTCCACCGTTCGATCACGGACCGAACCTAGCCAACCCCTCCGACAAATCCGGACCACTCACCCCGCAGGACGATCTCCGTCACCCCGGTGACTACCGCACCGATCGGCAGCCCTCGTCGCACCCGGTACGCGCGCCCGCCCCGCCGACCGTCCAGACGGCTTCCGCCGCGGGGACGCCCGCACCGTCCGGCCCCCCACGTCGGCAATACGTCGGCGCGCACACGAACCTCATACGGTCCGTTCGAGGAGCCGGGTCCCTAGAATCGGTGCGATGACGACCTCTTCCCGTCCTCCGCTCGCCGAGACCCTGGACCTGCTGCCGCACCCCGAGGGTGGCTGGTTCCGCGAGACCTGGAGAACCTCCGTCGACCTCACCCCGCCCGGGTACACCGGAGCACGGGCCACCGCGACGGGGATCTACTTCCTGCTGGGGCCCGGCGAGGAGTCGCGCCCGCACGTGGTCGCCTCCGACGAGGTGTGGCTCTGGCACCGGGGCGGCCCGCTGACACTGGTCCTCGGCGGCCACGAGGGCCAGCCCACCCACTCCGTGACCCTGGGTCCGCTGGTGGAGCAGGGCCAGGTCCCGCAGGCGGTGGTGCCCGGCGGCACCTGGCAGGCCGCCCGCCCCGCCGGGGACGAGGCCGTGCTGGTGAGCTGTGTCGTGTCCCCGGGTTTCGACTTCGCCGACTTCCGGCTGATGTGACGGCCTCGTCCTTCGCGGGGAGAATGCGGTCACAGGTCCATACCGGGAGGTCGAAGGTGACCAGCGAGATCGTCTCCGTCATCGGCGGAAAAGAAGCGTCCAACGGCACCGCCTACGAGTCGGTCAACCCGGCTCGCCTGAACGAGGTGGTCGCGCGGGTCCGGCTGGCGGACGCGAGCACGTTCTCCTCCGCGTGCCGCACGGCCACCGCGGCCCAGCGGGAGTGGTCTCGGGTTCCCGCGCCCGTCCGGGGGCGGGTGATCGCCTCGATCGGGCGGCTGGTGGAGGCCAACGCCGAGGAACTGGCCCGCCTGGTCACCCGCGAGATCGGCAAGCCGTACGCCGAGGCGCTGGGCGAGGTACGCGAGATCGTCGACACCTGTGACTTCTTCCTCGGCGAGGGCAGGCGGCTGTACGGGCAGACGGTTCCCTCGGAGATGCCGGACAAGAACCTGTTCACCTTCCGGGTCCCCGTGGGAGTGGCCGCGGTGATCACGGCGGGAAACTTCCCGGTCGCGGTACCGTCGTGGTACCTGGTCCCGGCGCTGCTGTGCGGCAACGCGGTGGTGTGGAAGCCCGCCGAGTACGCGGCGGCCTCCGCGCACGCGCTCTACCGGCTGTTCACGGCGGCCGGGCTGCCCGACGGCGTGCTGAACCTGGTCCTCGCCGACGGCGCCACGACGTTCGAGGGCCTGGAGTCGGCGCTGGCCGAGGGCACGGTGCACAAGGTCGGGTTCACCGGATCCACCGCGGTGGGCCGCGCCGTCGGCGAGCTGTGCGGGCGCCACCTGCAGTCCCCCTGCCTGGAGCTGGGCGGCAAGAACCCGATGGTGGTCATGCCGGACGCCGACCTGGACCTGGCCGTGGAGGGCGCGCTGTTCGCGGGCTTCGGCACCGCCGGGCAGCGTTGCACGTCACTCGGCACGGTGATCGTGCACGAGAGCGTCCACGAGGAGTTCCTCCGCCGGTACGCGCGCGCCGTGGCGGAGGCGGCGATCGGCGACCCCGCCGGGGACGTGCTCTGCGGCCCGCTGCTCGAGGAGAGGTTCGCCTCGCGCTACGAGGAGTACCTGGGCTGGATCCAGCCGCACCACACCGTCGTCTCCGGTCCCACCGGCCGCATCACCCCGGACAACCCACGCGCCGGCTTCACCGGGGAGGGCGGCCTCTACTACCACCCGGTGGTCGTGGACGGCGTCCGCCCCGGCGACCGGCTCTTCCTTGAGGAGACCTTCGGCCCCATCGTCGGCGTGACCGCCTTCAGCACGCTGGAGGAGGCCGTCGAGTTGGCCAACCTTCCCGGCTACGGGCTCTCCTCCTCCATCTACACCACCGACCCGAAGTCGGCGTTCCACTTCCGCGCCGGCATCGGCGCGGGCATGGTGAGCGTCAACAACTCCACCTCCGGCGCGGAGGCTCACCTGCCCTTCGGCGGCAACGGCAGATCCGGCAACGGCAGCCGCCAGTCGGGGGTGTGGGTTCTCGACCAGTTCACCCGCTGGCAGGCGATGAACTGGGACTACTCGGGCAGGCTGCAGAAGGCCCAGATGGACGTCGCCGAGATCGTCCCCGACCTGGACTTCCGCCTCTGACGCCCGGTGACGCCCGGTGACCACCGGACCCCGCCCCGCGGCGGGGTCCGGCGGTCCGTGGCGGCGGGTTCAGTGGTGGGGAATCACGTGTTCGAAGAGCTCGAAGCTGGTGAAGAGCAGGAACGCGGCCACGATGAGGGAGTACAGCAGGGCCGGCTGCGGCACGCGGCGACGCGGCCGGGGCTCGGCGGGCGAGACACCGGCTCCCAGCGCGGGGACCGGGGTCGGGCCGGGGCCTGGGGCCAGGGCGGGGGCCGGGGCCGGGGCGGGGCCGGGGGTGAAGGCGGCGGCGGGGAACGGGGTGCCGTTCTGGGGGTGCGCGCCCACCGGGAAGACGCGGACACCGTCACAGCCGCAGGCGGGGCAGCTCAGTCCCGACCAGGGCGGCTGGACCATGACGCCCGACCTCAGCCAGAGCACGACGTCGTGTCCGTGCCCGTCGGTCAGGTGACGGACGAGGTACTCCTCCTGCCAGAGGTGCCCGCAGCGCGTGCACCCCAGTGGCCAGGTCTCGTGAGCGCTGAACTCCTCGTGCACGAGGACCACCCCCATTGTGTCAGCGAACATCCCATCTGAGTGTGGGCGCCCTCCTTCGTTACAGCAAGCGATGAAAAGGTGCGAAATCTGTTACGGCCACACAATGAGACCATATAATGAGACGATTCTTCTTGAAATATGAGATTCCTGCTACGGTCGGGACCGACGGACAGAAGGAGAGGTCTCCCATGACAGGCAAGGACGCCGTCTACACGCACGGACACCACGAGTCGGTGCTCAGGTCCCACCGGTGGCGTACCGCGGAGAACTCGGCGGCCCACCTCCTGCCGTACCTGAGAGCGGGCATGACGCTGCTGGACGTGGGCTGCGGGCCCGGCACCATCACCGCCGACCTGGCGGAGCGTGTCGCGCCCGGCA
Source organism: Streptosporangium sp. NPDC002607 (assembly GCF_053592655.1). Lineage (NCBI taxonomy): Bacteria > Bacillati > Actinomycetota > Actinomycetes > Streptosporangiales > Streptosporangiaceae > Streptosporangium > Streptosporangium sp. NPDC002607. The sequence continues at coordinate 43,121 of NZ_JBSFWD010000046.1, read as the reverse complement.
CGGTCACCGCGGCCGAGATCAGCGAGGAGGCGCTCGGCCTGGCCCGCGCGGAGGTGGAGCGGCGCGGGCACTCCGGCGTCGAGTTCTCCGTGGCGGACGTGCACGAGCTGCGCTTTCCCGACGACACCTTCGACGTCGTCCACGCCCACCAGGTGCTCCAGCACGTCGGCGATCCCGTGCTGGCGCTGCGCGAGATGCGGCGGGTCTGCAGGCCGGGCGGGATCGTCGCGGTACGCGACAGTGACTACACCGCGTTCACCTGGTTTCCCGAGATGCCCGAACTGGACGAGTGGCTGGACCTCTACCTGAGATTGGCCAGGGCCAACGGCGGCGAGCCCGACGCGGGGCGGCGACTGCTTTCCTGGGCGCACGCGGCGGGGTTCACCGACGTCTCGGCCACCTCCTCGACCTGGTGCTTCGCCACACCCGAGGACCGCGCCTGGTGGGGCGGCATGTGGGCCGAGCGGATCCTGAAGTCCGACATGGCCCGTCAGGCCCTCGCCTCGGGCAGCACCGAGGAGGACCTGCGCCGTCTCTCGGAGGGCTGGCGCGCCTGGGCAGGGGAGCGGGACGGCTGGCTGTCGCTGCTCCACGGCGAGCTGATCTGCCGCGTCTGACCGGCCCCGAGCCCACCGGTGAAGGGCTCGGGGCGCCCTCGGCGAAGGCGCCCCGGCGGAGGATCAGGGTTGCTGGGTGATCTTGACGTTGTCGATGCCGGCCTCCACCAGCGAGGCACCCGAGGCGTCGGCGGCCTCGATCAGGATGCGGACCGTCTGGCCCGCGAAGGCGGAGAGGTCGGCCGTGGCGACCGCCCAGGCGCCGTTGCGGTTGGCGGCCGCGCCGAGCTGCTGGAACACCTGGGTGGTGGTGGAGCCGACGACCTTCACCCGCAGGAAGTCGGCGGTGGAGGAGTTGGAACCGTGCGCCAGATACCACGACAGCGACAGGTTCAGCGTCCCGGTCGACGGCAGGGTGATGGCCGGTGACTGGATGCTGGTGACTCCTCCGTCGATGTCGTAGTCGCCCGCCGCGGTGCCCGCGAGCCTGCCGGTGACCAGGTCGTTGGTGCCGCTGACCGTGGTGCCGAGCTGCTTGGCGCCGCTGGAGGTGGTGGCCTGCGGGACGCCGCGCTCCCACTGGCCCGAGGTGGCGGTGTCGGTGCCCGAGGGGTTGGTCGTCCAGCCGGCCGCCGTCTCGAACTCGTCGGAGTAGACGGTCACCGGCGGGGTGCCGGTGCCGCAGTACTGCGACTCCTTGCCGATGATGCGGTAGACGCAGTCGGAGTACTCCAGGAAGCGGAGCACGGCTTCGCGGTTACGGGTGGTCTGCGCGACGATCTGCTCGTCGGGAGGGTAGAAGCCCGGCGAGGAACCGGTCGGGTACATCTCGAAGGTGTAGCTGAAGATCTTGTAGACGCCCCACATCCAGTCGTCGATCGAACCGTCGGTGATGTAGAGGTCACTGGCCTGCTGGGGGGTGTAGTTGTTGGTGGTGGCCATGTTCTGGCCCAGCGTCGCGTGGGCGTCGCGGTCGTCCTGGGTCAGGCCGGGGCCGGTGTCGTTGTAGGTGTAGCCGTACGGCCACAGGATCAGCTCACCGTAGGTGTGCCAGTCGATGTGCGACTTGATCTGCTGCACGCCGCCGACGACCCTGCTGCGGACCCAGTTGGCCACCGCCCTGACCTCGGGAGCCGACTCGGCCGCGGAACCCCGGTAGGTGTCGCTGGAGCTGGAGCCGGAGGAGCCGCCGCAGCAACCCCACTGGTGGCCCCAGTTGCGGTTGAGGTCGGTGCCCACGTACGACGAGCCGGAGTTGGGCTGCCGGTTCTTGCGCCAGGAGCGGTAGGAACCGGTGGCGATGTCGTACTCGCCACCGTCGGGGTTGAGGTCCGGCATGATCCAGATCTCGCGGGTGTTGACCAGGTTGGCGATGCGGCTGTCGGTGCTGTAGCCGTCGGTGAACAGGTTGAGCAGGTAGATCGCCATCTCGACGGTCATGTGCTCGCGAGCGTGCTGGTGGTGCGTGAACAGCACCTCGGGCTCGTTCTCGTCCGTGTTGACGTTGTCGCTGATCTTGACGGCGATCAGGTCGCGTCCCTCGTACGAGGTGCCATAGCTGATCTTGCGGGCGATCGTCGGGTGGTCGGCGACGATCTGGTTCACCGCGGCGGTCATCTCGGCGTAGTTGTGGTAGCCGGAGTCGGCCGAGGGGAAGTCCGAGCGCCGTTCGGCCCCGGTCGGGGATAAGGACCTGGGAATCCTCGTGACGGTGTGGCCGAGTCTCTTGATCTCGGCGACCTCGGCCTCGCTGGCGGTGACCACGACCGAGTCGGCATCGACCTGATCGATCGCGGCACCGGTGGCCGCGATCGCGCTTCGCTGCTGGGAGGTGCTCGGCCCCTGGACCTTGTACTGGCTGTTCGGTTGCGGCTCGGCCGAGGCGCCCACCCCGTTAACACCAAGACATAACAGCGCCAAAGCAGCGAACACCACGATCAGACGGCGTCTCACCTGCGTCCTCCTCAGGCACGCACTCTAGGGATTTGTCGCGTGCCTCCACTGAGAGTCAGACAGGGAGGTTGATTAGCAAAGGCCCAAATTTTAGGAGCCGCACACCCTTCGTCCCGAGATCAGAAGACGACCTCGAACCAGAGCGTCCTGGCGCCCTCGGGAGCGTCGTCCTGGATGCCCCAGTTGTCGGCGAGCAGGTCCACCAGGAACATGCCTCGCCCGCCCTCCGCCTCGGGGTCGTTGCGCACGTGCGGCATCGACGCGCCGGACCCGGCGTCACAGACCTCGACCAGCACCGCGGCCGATCCCACCGCCACGGTCATCGCGACCTCTCCGCCCCCTCCGGAACCCGAGTGGAGCACGGAGTTGGTCACCACCTCGCTCACCAGGAGAATGACGTCGTCGGACGCGGGGTGCCCCTCGCCCAGAAGCTCCCTGACCCGGCTTCGCGCCATCGACACCGACTCCGGGACCCCCTTGAGGGTCACCGTGGATCGAGGTGAGACGGCCTGCCGTCCGGTCGTCATGGTTGACCTCACTCCCCGACACGCATATCCCATGCACATCGCCGTCTGAGATGGCACACTCACTCACGGTGAACTGTTCTATCAAGGACTGCAATACCTCATGTTGAGATTCCACAGATTTGCTATCAAAGGACGGAGGGAGGTAGATGCGTGGCTTCTCGACGCAGCCCCACGGCCCGTCATCGCCGCCTGATGGCTGAACTGAACCGTCTGCGAAAGGACAGCGGGCTGACACGGGTGGAGGTGGCCGAGCGGATCGGCTCCACCGACACCACCGTCTGGAGATACGAGACGGGCCTGACCCGTCCCCGCCCCTCGGACGTGTCGGCCCTCACCGATGTGTACGGCGTGACCGGGGAGGCACGTGACTCCCTGATCCAGATGGCCGTGGAGGCCCGGCGGCGCGGCTGGTGGCATCCCCACCGCCAAGCCCTTAAACCGGGCTTCGACTCCTACATCGGGCTGGAGGCGGAGGCGTCGCTCGTGCGCTCGTACGAGCCGCTCGTCGTTCCCGGCCTGATGCAGACCGAACCGTACGCACGCGCGGTGATCGAGGCGACCTCCATTGTCCAGACCCCCTCCCAGGTCGAGGAGACGGTCTCCGTGCGCATCTCGCGCCAGCGGTTGCTGCACGGACCCGGTGACCCGATCCACCTTGTCGCGGTGCTCGACGAAGCAGTGATCCGGCGTCAGATCGGCGGGCGCGACGTCATGTCGGAGCAGTTGGAACATCTCGTCCACCTCGGCGCGCTGCCCAACGTGGAGATCCGGGTCGCCCCGTTCTCCGCGGGGGCGCACGCGGCGATGGACGGCAAGTTCTGCCTGCTCAGCTTCCCCGAGCCCGAGGTTCCCGACCTGCTCTATCTGGAGCAGGCCTCGAGCGGGCTCGTGCCGGACGACCCGGAGCAGGTCAGCCGATACGCCTCCATGTTCGAGAGCCTCTGCGAGATGGCACTCGGTCAGGAGGAGTCGGCGGCCTTCATCGCCCAGATGGCGAGAAGGTTTTCCTCCCCCTAGCCGTAGAAGGAAGAAAAAGTGCGAGGGTCCACGATGGATCTGTCCGACGCCGAGTGGCGTAAGAGCGGTCGCAGCACCAACGGAGGCGACTGCGTGGAGGTGGCGGTCGTCCCCGGTGATCCGGCCGTTGCCCGACACAAGGCCGACGCCGATCGGCTCTACCTCGTCCGCGACTCCAAGGATCCGGGCGGCCCGGCTCTGGCGTTCACCCGAAGCGAGTGGGACGCCTTCGTCGGCGGCGTGAAGGACGGCGAGTTCGACTGACGGGCCTCCGGGGGAACCGGCTCACCGGCTCCCCCGGAACCTCCCCACCGCGCAGCCCGCCCGCGGCCTCGGCCCGGCGGGCTGTGCGTGTTCGAAGCCCTCAGCGCGGGGGCCGCTCATCGGTGCCCTTGTAGCCGAGGACCCGCATGGCGATCTCGGGGTCCATCGCCGCGGCGAGCAACTGTGCCCGTTCCACGGCGCTGTCCCGCTGGGCCTCGGCCCTGGCCCTGGCGGCCCGCGATCCCCGGGTGACCGCGGCGACGATGCCCGCTCCCACGATCGCGGCCAGTACGGCGACGAGCACCACCGGGAGCGTGCCGGACTCCAGCGAGCCCGCCTCGCCCATCACGACACTCCCGCCATTGAGCAGGTACACGCCCAGCAGGGTGAAGGCCGCCAGCGCCACCAGGCTGGCCACGACCAGGAGCACCACCCTCAGCCGCCCACCCCGCGGCGCGGGAACGCCGGACGGCGGAGGCTGTGGCAACGGCACGGGCGGTGGCGGTGACAGCCGGGGCACCGGACCGCCGTCACCCCACGGCACGAAGTCCGGCTCGGCCGCGACCGCCGAGGCCGGCCCGGCCGACATCGTGGCGCCGTGGCCGTTGCCCGTCACCACCGCTCCCTGCACGACCGCGACGGCGGGTTCGAGCCTGAGCAGGACCGCCGGGACGGGCAGGGTGCGCGACACGTGGCTGTGCTCGCGATGCGCCCGCGCCGCCTCCAGGTGATACTCCTCGATCTCGGCGTAGAAGTCGTCCGAGAGATAGACCGAGCCGTCGACCAGCGGCCCCTGCCTCTGCTCCAGGATCGCGACCACGTCGTCACCGTTGAGCGTCTTGTGCGTCTCCAGCGCGTGGGCCAGGCACAGGACGTCTCTCCGGTGCTCCCGCAGCAGTTCCTCGGTCCGGTCCAGCAGGCGCACCAGGTTGAACTCGATGCGCTCACCCAGCACGTCGGGGGCCGGCGACTGCCCGCCACCCGGCGTCTTGGTGAAACCGATGCCACCGCCGCCTGGCTTGGGCATCGACTTGCCTCCCATGATCTCCAGTTCCTGCAGCGCGGGCACCGAGGTCACCCCGCGCCCCATGCCCCAGTGCGCCTCCATCAGCGCGGTGAGGTACGTCGCCGAGAACAGGTCACCCGAGACGCCGGAGGAGTTGTCCTCGCCGAAGAACATCCGCTCCCCCGCCAGTGAGGCGAGCGAGACCATGATGTCGGCCTCGTGCTCGGACTTCCAGCGGGTGAACTGGTCCTCGGGCTTGATGCTCGCGACCATGCCGAGATAGTCGGCGCCCTTCTCTATCGTGGCGATGTCGATCTCGAGGTGGTAGCGGGTGCGGTAGGCCGCCACGGCGTGGCAGGCCTCGTGCACGGCGACCGCGTGCCGCTCGCGCTCGATGTACTCCACGTCCTCGGGCGGCCCGAGTTGCTTGAGCCGTTTGGCCCTGGTCACGTCCGACCAGGTGATGACCTCCCGGCCGTCGCGGATCGCGGTGATCAGCGACTCGTTCACCAGGTCCTTGATCGTGGCACCGGTGGCGTAGGGCGTGATCGTCGCCAGCTTGTCCAGCTGCTCGTCGGTCAGCTCGTGGTCGACCTTGTCGAAGTAGCCCCGGTAGGTGCGAACCCGGCCCGCCTTCGACGGGTAGCCCACCTTGTAGATGCGGTCGATACGGCCCGGCCTCAGCAGCGCCTCATCCAGCGAGTTGGGCATGTTGGTGGCCATCATGACCAGGATCCGGTACTTCGGCGGCGGCTTGGGCCGCATGCCGAAGAGCCTTCTCACATGCCGGTTGACGATGCCCCGGGGCTTCTTCAGGCCCGACAGCTCGGTGAGCAGCGCCTGCAGCGTGCCCGGGTCGCCGCCTCCGCCGCCCATGCCACCCATCATGAAGCGGCTGCGGCCGGTGTCCGGCTCCTCCCGCTCCGCCGCGCCCTTGCGGGTCAGCAACCAGCGGGTGTCCTCGCTGAGGTAGCCGAAGCCATGGCACCCGGCGGCGTGCGGGGAGAATCCGGGGCCGCCCCTGGGCCCCTGCTGCGCCAGCGAGCCACGCCGTCCGAGGGAGTCGGCCTCGTCGAAGAAGACGATCACGCCCCCGTACCGCAGCGAGAGCTTGCGGAGCTTCCTGAACAGCGACTTCACCTTCAGGATGCCGATGCCCATGAACATGTTGACGAACGCGCCGGGGTCGACGAACACGTACGGCTTGCCGGTCTCCCCGGCCACGGCCTCGGCCATCAGGGTCTTACCGGTGCCCGGCGGGCCCCACAGCAGCAGGCCGCTGGGCACGTAGCCACCGCGCTCCTCGATCGCGTCCGGCCGTTCCAGGAAGACGATGTTCTCCTTGACCCGCTCGACGACGTGGTCCTGGCCCCACACGTCGGTGAAGCGGGTCTTGATGTCGTCGGGGAAGTAGGTCTCCACGCCGCCCCGCGACAGCAGCCAGAACAGGCCGATGAACTGGAAGGCGATGAAGAAGAACGCGAAGGCGAGCTGCGCCATGTACGGCAGCGCCTGCCAGAGCAGCGCGGGCGCCTGGAACAGCGCGAGCGCGGGAGAGGTGTCCAGCACCTCGCCGAGGATGAGGGCGAGCACCGCGATCCAGAACAGCCACTTGATGGCACGTGCCATCCTGAAGCGATTCCAGTCGGAGAAGCGGCGGTGGGTCCAGCGCTCGAAGCCGCCGAACACACCGCGCGTCCAGAACCGGTTGTATCCGGCGGAGCGCTCGCTGACGAAGAAGTGGAGCTGGCGCAGGAACTCGGCGCCCAGGAGCCAGAAGATCCACGGCGCCGCGACAGCGGTGGTGATCATCGCATCCTGGAACGTCATGATGCCCTCGAATGAGGCCATCTCACTCCACACCAGGATGAAATAAATGATCGTCAGGATGAGGAGGAATTTGATCCGATCCCAGAACGGCATCTTCTTACGCTTGTCGGGATGCGGGTCCGTCGGACCCGAGCCGGGGGCCCGTAGTCCTTCGAAGGTGGGGGGCTGCGGAGGTGACTTCATGTACGGGCTTCTCCTCACCCGGTGAGTCGTTTGACCTTGAAAGATTGCGCGATCCTGTCGAACTCCCCGGCGCGCTTCCGGTAGCAGGCGGCCGAGCAGCGGATCAGCAGGGTGGAGATCTGCTTGCCGTCCGGGGCCAGATAGGAGGTGAGGTCGAAGGTCTCCGTCCCGGCGCCCTCGATCGCGTAGTTGAACCGCACGTGCACCCCGCGCAGGCCGTCTCCGGGCTGGAGCACCTCGTCGGCGAGAAGCTCGAAGTCCTTCAGCGGGTAGCCGGGGATCTCCGCGTACTCCTTGCGCACCGTCTCGGTGACGGGCAGGACGGAGTTGCGCATGCTGTTCAGGGAGAGCGCGTCCTGCTCCTCGGGGAGGAGCTTGGCGATCCGGGCGAAGACGAATGGTTCGTCCTCGGTGCCGTAGCCGAGCAGGTGATCTGGAGACGGCTTGCTGTGGGCGTCGTAGGCGGTCGACCAGATGAGCTGTTTGCGCAGCTGCGCGGTGGCCGATTCGAGGTCGGCTCCGATGGTCGCCTTGTCCAGCGCCGTCTGGTCGACCTTCTGCCAGGCCGCCGGAACCTTGAAGTATGTCTGCCCGTCGTCGTGGCGGACGTAGGTGAACTCCGCACGTGCACATCCCGTGAGCCCGCCGACCATGGTGGAAACAACCGTCATGGCAACCAAGGCGAACCCGGCCCTCGATCTTCTCACCAGGGCTGTACCTCCGCTTTACGGGTTAACGAGGTGGTTGTGCCCGTTTTTTAAGCGCCTCTCTCCTGTCTCGGCTCATTCGTCTTAGGAATCTTGACCAAATCTTTCCGGGAACCTGGCTTCACTTGTTACAAAGCTCCGCCGTTGGCCCCAACACATCATTGAACTCTCAACCTCTGCCGTAGACCAGAGGCGGATGGGCGGTTATTCCACCCCCCGGCCCACGACGGGAATCCGGCCCCCGAGGGAGGCCCAGCCAGAGCAATATCCCTTTTATCCCTTTTTTGCCCATATGTGCTTTTATGGGGGTTTTCTAGGGTATGGGGAAATGAAATTGTGGGAACGGAATGCTCTTCCCACATTCACCGCAACGGGCGTCGGCTCTGGTCAATGTCGTCTTTCTCCGTGGTGCGCCGGCGGGGTCCGGCCCCGAGGACTCGAAGAGATGAGACGGACTCCGCAGCAGGACAATCGACAAGGAGTGGTGATCGTGAACAACGCAGTGCGAATGGTCCTCGCCGTGGCCGGAGGTTACCTTCTGGGGCGCGGGAAATACCGACTGGCGGCGGCGCTGGCCATCGCCGGCGTGACCGGCCATCTGCGCGCCGGCAAGGGCGACCTGTTGCAGCAGGGGCTGAAGATGCTCACCTCCTCTCCGGAAGTGGAAAAGATCATCGAAAGCGTTCGCAGCGATCTCCTGGACGCGGGCAAGGACGCCGCCAAAGCAGCGGTGAGCACGCAGATCGACTCGCTGAGCAGCAGGCTGCACGACCGGGCCGAGTCACTGCGGAACCCTGAGCAGGCCGAAGAGGAAGAAGAGGAAGAGGAGCCCGAGGTACGCCGGAAGCGCCGTGGGAAGGCCACGAGAGCCCGTGAGAAGTCCCGGCCGAGGGACGAAGAAGAGGAAGAAGAGCCCGAGGAGGAGGAAGAAGAGGAGCTAGAGGAAGAGGAAGAGGAAGAGGAGGAAGCGCCGGCCAGGCCCAGGAGCCGGGCCCCCTCCCGCCGTGGATCGGCACCGCCGCGCACCAGGCGGGCACCCGCCAGGGCACGGGGGTGATCTCGATGGCTGAAACCTCAACGGACCGGCCCAAGCAGCAGAACGGCCAGGAGTCCCCCATGGACCGGCTCACCCACGAGTTCCAGAATCTCCTCGGAGCCGCCGGGGAGCGGGCGCTGTCATCGGTGGGTGACAAGGTCAAGGGCGTGACCGGCCGGCTGACCGACTATGCCGGAGGCGACGGATCGAGCCTGATGAGCGCCGTGACAGGTGGCGGTTCGAAAGGATCGATGGCCGGGGGCCTGATCAAGGGACTGGGCAAGATGGCCGTCGGCGGCCTGATGCAGAAGATCACCGGAGGCAAGGGCGGAAAGGGAGGTAAAGGCAAGAAGCTGAAGCTGATGAACATCGTCGAGACGATCGACATCGGTGTTCCGGTCCGGATGGCCTACGACCAGTGGACCCAGTTCGGCGACTTCCCGAAGTTCATGAAGAAGGTCGAGAACGTCGACCAGCCGTCCGACGAGAAGCTGCACTGGAAGGCACAGGTCTTCCTGTCCCACCGCGACTGGGAGTCGACGATCATCGAGCAGGTGCCCGACAAGCGGATCATCTGGCGCTCGAAGGGTGCGAAGGGCTACGTGGACGGCGCCGTGACCTTCCACGAGATCGCCCCCGAGCTCACCCGGATCCTGCTCGTCCTGGAGTACCACCCGCAGGGCCTGTTCGAGCGCACCGGCAACCTGTGGCGCGCCCAGGGCAGGCGCGCACGCCTCGAACTCAAGCACTTCCGCAGGCACGTCATGAACGAGGTGCTCCTGCACCCCGACGACCTTCAGGGCTGGCGCGGCGAGATCCACGACAGCAAGGTCGTCAAGGACCAGGAGACGGCTCTCCGGGAAGAGGAGGAGGCCCAGGGCCCCGAGGGAGAGGAAGAGGGCCCCGAGGAAGAAGAGGAACTCGAAGAAGAGCCCGGCGAGGAGGAACCCGAGGAAGAAGAGAACGAATACGAGGAGGAAGAAGAGGAGCCAGAAGAGGAGGAGCCGCCCAGGCGCCCGTTGCGACGCCGCGGTTCCGGCGCGTCCCGCAGATCGGAGGAGGAACCGCCCAGGCGTCCCGCCCGTCGCAAGACGGCCACCAGGGCGTGATCGAAGGAGGTACCGGAGAGGAACACCATGACCATTGTCCAACCTTCGGGGGGCGGAGCGCGATCCTCATCGGGTCTGGCCGACGTCATCGAGACGATCCTCGACAAGGGGCTCGTGATCGACGCCTTCGTCAGGGTCTCCCTCGTCGGGATCGAACTCCTGACCATCGACGTACGGATCGTGGTGGCCAGCGTTGACACCTACCTGCGCTTCGCGGAGGCGGTCAACCGCCTCGACCTCTCCCAGGTCGGCAGCCAGAAGGGGCTGCCGGAGCTGATGCAGGACATGACCCAGAGCGGCAGCAAGGCGAAGGTCAAGGGCGCGACGGACGGGCTGCTGGACGCGGCCGGGGAGAAGCTCCGCAGCCTGACCGGCGGGTCCGAGGAGGAGGAGTTCGAGGAGGAAGAGGAGCGCGAACCGGCCCCCCGGCGCAGACGACGGAGGGAGGAGTGAGATGCGCGATCCCAGTGGAAAGTCCGGGACCGTCCAGTCCGACAGATCGAAGTCCGAAAAGCACCAGGCGTCCGGACGGCGTGACACCGGTTCCGATAAGCGGCCCAGGCCCACCGGGTCGGAGAGATCCGGCGCTCCCGAGCGTGGAGCCGGCTCCTACATCTACGGGATCGTTCCCGCGGATGTCGAGCTGACCCCGGACACCCTCGGCGTGGGAGATCCTCCCGGCCAGGTCCGGCTGGTGCGGTACGGCGAGATCGCCGCCCTGGTGAGCGACGTCCCCACCGACCGCCCGCTGGGCAGGCCGGACGATCTCATGGCCCACCAGCGGCTGCTGGACGAGGCCGCCGCCGAGGTACCCGTGCTCCCGCTCCGCTTCGGGGCGGTGGTAACGGACGCGCAGGCGGTCGTCGACGAGTTGCTCACCCCGTACCACGACGACTTTCTCAACACGCTGAACGAACTGGAGGGCCGAGCGGAGTACATCGTGAAAGGGCGCTATGTCGAGCAGACGATCCTGCGGGAGGTCCTGGAGGAGAATCCCGAGACGGCGAGGTTGCGCGACGAGATCCGCGGGCGCCCCGAAGAGGTGACGTGGGACACCAGGATGCGGCTCGGAGAGCTGATCAACACATCGATCGCGGCCAAGCGTGAGGCCGACACCGCCGCGCTGCTCGACGCCTTCACCCCACTCTGTGTCGCCATCGTGGTACGCGAACCCACCCATGAGCAGGACGCCGCCCATCTGGCCCTGCTCGCGCAGACCGACCGGCAGCCGGAGATCGAGGAGGCCCTGGCCGAGTTCGGAACCCGGTGGGCGGGCCGGGTCGGGCTGCGCCTGCTCGGTCCGCTGGCACCGTACGACTTCGTCAGGCCCTGAAAGCAGGTGATCGACCATGGACCCACTGGGACTGATCTTCAGTCTGCCGCTCGCGCCGTTGCGCGGGCTGATCCGGCTCGCGGAGCTGCTTGAGGAACAGGCCGAGATGGAACTGCGGAGCCCCGCGGCGGTCAGACGCCGCCTGGAGGAGCTCGCGGAGGCCAGGGCATCCGGCGAGATCTCCGAGGAGGAGGAGTCCATGGCCGCGGAGCGGATCCTCCGAGAGATGATCACCTAGCCCGGACCGCCGCCGGTACGGCCCGGCGGAGAGCGGAGAGACGACGAGGGGAGCGATCCCGTGCCTGTCAAGCGCAGAACCCGTGCGGAGCGCCCTGCCGACGACTCCTACAAGACCTCCGACGACGAGGCCTTCGACGAGGAAGGCGCGGAGGAGGAGCCGGAGGAGGACGAGGAGTCCTACGAGGAGGTCGAGGACGAGGAGGACCTGGAGGAGGACAGGCCGCAGGCGAAGGCCCGCCGTCCGGGACGGCGCTCTCCTGCCCTGTCCGCGGCGACCGCGGGAACGACCGGGTTGCGGAACATCGCCGAGCTGACCTCGAAGGACACCGAGGGGGTGACACAGGTACGACCGACGGAGGGCGGCTGGCTGGTCGAGGTCGAGGTCGTCGAGGACCGGCACATCCCCTCGTCGGGCGACATGCTCGCGCTCTACCAGGTCGAGCTGGGTCCCGAGGGGGACCTGCTGTCGTACCGCAGGGTGAAGCGCTACCGGCGCGGCAGGGCCGACAGCGGCGAGGCGAGCTGACATGGCCGAGGTGGCACGCCCCGGCGGCGCGTTCTCCCAGCCCTACGGCCGGGGAGCGTCCGGCGGGCGGGAGCCCGCCAATCTCGCCGACATCCTGGAGCGGGTGCTGGACAGAGGCATCGTGATCGTGGGTGACATCCGGGTGAACCTGCTGGACATCGAGCTGCTCACCATCAAGCTGCGCCTGCTCATCGCCTCGGTCGACACGGCGCGGGAGCTGGGCATCGACTGGTGGGAGCACGATCCCTGGCTCACCGCGCAGGACCGTGACCTGGTCGAGGAGAACCGCCGCCTGCGCCACCGGCTGGCCGCCGCGGAGGAGGACTGGGAGACCCCGAGGCGCCGCTCCCTGGACAGATGGGGAGAGAGATCCCCCGAAGAGGTCAGGGAGTCGAGGGGTGCCGAAGAGCCGAGGAAGTACCGGGAGCCTCGCGAGCCCAGAAGGTCCAGAAAGGGGGACCGCGATGGCTGAGGCGGGCACGTACCTCTACGCGATCGCCCAGGACCTGGGCCGCGCCCTCCCCGCCGGCGTGACGGGCGTGGCCGATGCGCCCGTACGTGCGATCACGCACGAGGGCCTGGTCGCGTACGTGAGCCCGGTGCCCCTGGACGAGTTCGGCGAGGAGCCGCTACGGCGCTCTCTGGAGGATCTGGACTGGGTCGGAGACACGGCCCGCGCTCACCATCACGTCGTGGAGGCCGTCGCGGAGGAGGCCCCCACCGCACCGGTCCGGCTGGTGACGGTCTACACCAGCGAGGAGCAGGTCCGCGACCTGCTACGGCGCAGGCACGACGACTTCGCCGCGGTACTCGCCCACGTCACCGGGCGCAGGGAGTGGGGGGTGAAGGCGTACGCCGCCCCGGCCGCGGCCGACTCGCCGGTGGCAGGGGAGAGTGCCGCGGAGAGCGGCAAGCCGGGGACGGCCTACCTGCAACGCCGCCGGGCCAGCCTGCGCAACCGGGAGGACGCGTGGCGCCAGGCGGCCGAGCGCGCGGAGCACATCCACGCCACCCTGGCCGCCACCTCCGTCGCGAGCCACCGGCACCGGCCCCAGGATCCGGAGCTGTCCGGCCGCGAGGACCCGATGGTGCTGAACGGCGCCTACCTCGTCGACGAGGATCACGCCGAGGAGTTCGTCGCCGCCGTCGACGGCCTGCGCGGGCAGGGGATCGACCTGGAGCTCACCGGCCCCTGGGCGCCGTACTCCTTCACCGTGCTGGATCTCGGCACGGCCGGCCGGGAGGTGCCCGATGACACCTGACCGCCGCCCGCGCGGCGCCGCGCTCGCCGCCCAGGGACGCCTGCCCGCCGAGCGCGTGGCACTCGTCGACCTGCTCGACCGGCTGCTGGCGGGCGGGGTCGTGGTCAGCGGCGACCTCGTGCTCTCCATCGCCGACATCGACCTCGTCCGCATCTCGCTGCGTGCCCTGATCACATCCGTACGGGCGTCCGACGCGATTCCCTCCGTGCACCCGCCGGGCGCGGTCACGGTCGTACGGACATCCGACGCCGACGTGACCGCCCCGGCGAGTGCGCTCGACCCACCGGACCACGGGTCCCCACGGTGAACCGTCCCGGCGACGGCCCGCCCACGGAGAACCTTCGCGAGACGGAGGACCCCGGCGTCACCCGGGAGAGGCTCCGCGCCGCCGCGGAGGACCTGCGAACCGCGCGGAGGACATCCGGCAGGGCGCACTCAGTGACTCCGGCGAAAGGGACTCCGGCGAGCGGGCGGAAGGACTCCGTGAACACCTGGGAGGGCTTCCGGAACACCCGGAGAGCGGCGCGGGGCGGCCGGTGGCGGGTGAACACCGACCCCGAGGCGGTCGAGCGGGACCTGACCCGCCTCGTACTCACCCTCGTCGAACTCGTGCGACAGCTGGTGGAACGCCAGTGCGTGCGCCGGATGGAACAGGGGGACCTGACCGAGGAGCAGGTCGAGGTGCTGGGCCTGACGCTCATGCGTCTTGAGGAGGCGATGACCGAACTGTGCGAACGCTTCGGGCTCTCGCCCTCCGACCTCAACCTCGATCTCGGACCGCTCGGAACCCTGCTTCCCACGGACTGACCCCCGCGTCCCCGGACCGGACCGGAGACGCGAGGGACGGGGCTCGGCGGCCGGACACCACCGAACCCCGTCCCTCGCGTCTCTCGTGTGCGAAGAGCCCTAGGTCAGGTCCTCACACTTCTTGGCGTCGGGGTCGTTGGCCGCCTTCGGCACCCAGCGAACGTTGGCGAACGAGGCGGAGAAGGCTCCGTCGGTGTAGACGAGGAACGGGGTGTTGACCACCTCAAGGTCGAGGCCCCCCGCGGCGAAGCAGGCGATAGGGATCTTGACCGTCGCCTTGCTCCCGGCCGGGAGTCCCTGGAAGAGGGAGGTCGCCACCACCTCGGAGAAGCACGGATAGACACAGTGCACGCTGAGCACGGTCCTGGCGGCCGGGGCCTGGTGGACGATCGTGTCGAAGACCAGAGCCGCCCCGGAGTTGAGATAGCCCCGAAGATCGGAGCCGCCCGCCGGGTCCTGCAGGTAGATCTGGGCCGGGCCCGTGCCGCTCCAGGTCGCCTTCAGGCCGTCCTGCTGCACGTTGACGTCTGACTGCACCACGGAGATCTCGGCGTGCGACGCCTGGCCGTCGGCGCCGATCTCGGTGCCGCCCCAGTTCTCCGCCGAACCGATGAAGCTCTTGTAGGGCGCGATGTCGGTCCGGTTGAAGATCTCCAGATCCTCGGTCGCCTCACCGCCGCCGCCCTGCCCGCCACAGCCGAACTCGGGCGCGGTCTCGTCGAGCGTGCCGACCGACCCCGTCTGGCCGTTGCGCAGGCCGTAGCCGAGCGGGAAGAGCGGGTCGTAGCCCTCGGTGCCCGCGTTGAGCGGCGTCTGGCAGGCGCTCTTGGGCCAGGAGTAGGGCAGCTTGCCGGTGAAACCGTCGCGGTACCTGCCCCGGACAAGCACGTCGGCGACGCCGCCGCCCTCGGTGCCCGGCAGCCACGCGGCGACGAAGGCGTCGGAGCGGTTGAGCTCCTTGTTGACCCAGAGCGGCCGGCCGCTGACATAGACGGTGACGACGGGCGCACCCTTGCCGCTGACCCGCTCCAGCACGGCGAGGTCGGCGGGGTAGATCTTGGCGGCCTCCAGCGAGCGCCGTGCGAGGTCCCCGACGCCCTCGGCATACGGCGTCTCGCCGATCACCGCGATGACCGCGTCGTACGCCGAGGGGTCGACGCCCTCGCCGGTCTCGTTGAAGGTGACGTTGGCCGCGCCGAGCGCCTCGCGCAGGCCGCCGAGGATCGTCGTGCCGTTGGGGAAGTCGGCGTTGACGTTACCGGTGCCCTGCCAGGTGAGGGTCCAGCCGCCGGTCTGGTTCTGCAGGCTGTCGGCGCTCTTGCCGACCACGAGGACCTTGGAGTTCGCGGCCAGCGGCAGGACCTTGCCGTTGTTCTTGAGCAGGACCTGCGACTTGCGCGCCGCCTCCCTGGCGAGCTTCCTCGCCTGCAGCGCGTCGGTGGAACCGGCGAAGGCGCGCTTGGAGGGCTTCGGCCCGTCGAGCACGTTGGTGCGCAGCTTCACGCGCAGGATGCGGGTCACCGCGTCGTCGATGCGCGCCATCGGGATCTCACCGCTCTGGACCTGGGCGATCGTGTTGGCGATGAACGCCTTCCAGTCGTTGGGCACCATGACCACGTCGATGCCCGCGTTGATCGCCTGCGGGCAGCTCGCGTTGGTGCACCCGGCGACCTGGCCGATGCCGTTCCAGTCGGAGACGACGATGCCGTCGAAACCGATCTTCTGCTTGAGGATGTCGGTGAGGGCTCGCTTGCTGCCGTGCAGCTTGCCCTCGTTGATACCCAGGTCGGCGTTGGTCCAGCTGTTGAACGACGCCATCACGCTCTGGGCGCCGGCCGCGAGCGCGCTGTAGTAGCCCTGGCCGTGCACGTTGATCATCTCGGCCTCGGACGAGGGGTTGACCCCCTGGTCCACGCCCTTGACGGTGCCGCCGTCACCGATGAAGTGCTTCGCGGTGGCGATGACGCCGTCGGAGCCGATGCCGCGCGGGTGCTTGCCCTGCAGTCCCCTGACCGCCTCGTAGCCGTACGCGCGGGTGATCCGGGGGTCCTCCGAGAAGCCCTCGTAGGTACGGCCCCACCGGTCGTCCAGGGGAACGGCGAGGGTGGGCGCGAACGCCCAGTCCTGGCCGGTCGCGCGAATCTGCCTGGCGGTCGCCGCCCCGATGTCACGCACCAGGCACGGGTCCTGCGCGGCGCCCAGGCCGATGTTGTGCGGGAAGACCGTCGCGCCGTAGACGTTGTTGTTGCCGTGGACGGCGTCGATGCCCCAGATGACGGGAATCTTCGTCCGGGTGGCGACGGAGGCGTTCCAGTAGGCGTCGGCGAGGTCGAGCCAGGCCTTCGGCGCGGCGTGCTTGTCACGGTTGGGCCACGCGCCGCCGCCGTTGAGCACCGAGCCGATGAAGTACTGCTTGACCTCGTCGGGAGTGATCGCAGTGATCTCCGGCTGGGTCATCTGGCCGACCTTCTCGGCGAGCGTCATGCCCGCGAGGATCTTCGCCACCCGCTTCTCGTCCGACCGGTTCTGATCGATGGCGCTGTCGACCTTGGGCCACTCGGCGAGGGTGGGCAGCTTCTTCTCGATGCGGGCGCAGCCGCGGGCGTCCAGGGCCGGTTTGCCGATCACCGGTTGCCGGCCGCCCGCCGCGGTCTCGGCGCCCGCGCTCGGGATTCCGGCGACACCGGCCGCCAGGACTGTGAGGCTCGCCAGTACCGCGAGCCGGCTCCGGTTGGCGCCCGGCCGGGCGAAGGGTCTGATCATCGAAGGTCCGTTCTCCAGGCACAGCGACGGTCGTGGCGGCCCCCGAGTCCGCACTTCGCAGATCCTTACGCTGTGACGCTGCCGAGTCAATAGTTTCGCGAGAGCGCTCTCTCGACTGAACACCTGTTCGATGCCTGACCCATGGCCTGCAAACCCCGCCCACCAGGCCATTCGCAACGCGATACAGCCACATCACCCCTGGCCGGACGGCCCAAACTCCACCCTTCTGAGAGCGCTCTCAGAAGCTGGGCGGGCACTGTCCGAGCCGGGCGGACCAGCCGGCCGTCAGGACATGGGCCGGCGACCGGCGCTCTCGCGACGGCTCGGACAGGGGCACCGGGGGGCGGCCAGGGGCACGTGAACCGCGGGCCGGGAACAAGCGCCGGCCGGAAACGGGATCGACGCGTCCTGGAGGCGGGGCGGCGGTGGCCCGCACGCCTCAGGACATGGTGTTGCCGCCGTTGACCGCCAGGCGCTGGCCGGTGATGAAACGGCCGCCGGGCGAGGCCAGGAAGGCGATCGCGTCGGCCACCTCGGCAGGCACCCCCATCCGGCCCAGCGGCAGCCCCGCACGGTACTCCTCGACGTCCATTCCCTCGTGGCGCTCCACCGGTATCCAGCCGGGCTCGACGGTGTTGACGGTGATGCCGTACCGTCCGAGCTCGTTGGCCCAGGAACGGGTCAGACCGTGCAGCGCCGCCTTGGCCGCGACATAGTGCCCCATCTCGACATTGCCCAGGTCGACGACCTCGCTGCCCACGTTGACGATCCGGCCCCGGCCGGCCTCGCGCATCGCGGGCAGCACGGCCCGCAGGATCAGCAGCGGCGCCTTGACGAAGAACCGGAGCTGGTCGAGGTGATGCTCCCAGGTCTGCTCGGCGAGGGGGACCAGCGGCTGGGGCCCGGTCGCGTTGTTGACCACGATCTCGACCGGTCCCGCCTTCTCGACCACCTCCGCGATCCCCCGCCGTACCGACTCCTCGTCCGTCACGTCGAAGCGGGCCACGCACGCCCGGCCCCCGGCCGCGGAGATACGCTCGGCGACGGCCGTGGCACCCGCGGTGTCGTGGGCGTAGTTGACGGCGACGGTCCAGCCGTCCTCGGCGAGCCGCACGGCGATGGCGGCACCGAGCCCCCGCGAGGCCCCGGTGACAAGCGCGCATCCCATCCGCTTCCCCTTTCCTGACTTCTCAGGATTTCACGGCTCTCCTGCCACAAGTGAAATCGCCCCCATTGTGGCGGGCCGCGGCACCCACGTGATCCGTGCGCCCTACAGGTCAGCTACGCGGTTCGGAAAGGAGTTCTTCGGGGATCACATCGGGCACGCCGCGCAGACCGGCGAGCGAGACCGCGGCGAGGACCGCGATCAGCACCGCGGCGGCGAGCGAGGTCACCCCGACCGAGGTGACGAAGGCCCGCCTGGCCGCCTCGGCGACGACCTCCCCCAGCTCGGCCGGGAGCGCCGCGGCGGCCCTCAGAGCGGTGGGCAGCGACTCCGCCGCGGCGGCGGTCACCTCGCCCGGCGCCCCCGCCGGGAGCCGGAGGTCGCCCCGGTAGACACCGGTCAGGATGCTGCCCAAGATCGCGATGCCCAACGCGCCGCCCAGTTCGAAGGAGGTCTCGGAGATCGCCGCCGCGGCACCGGCCCGCTCCCTGGGCACGCTCGCGAGCACCGTGTCGTTGGTGACCGCGAACGTCAGCCCGATGCCCACCCCGCAGACGATCATGGGAATGAGAAAGTAGAGGTAGGGGGTGTCGAGCCCGACCCGGCTGTAGCAGGCGAAGGCCGCGGCGGCCATCGCCAGGCCCAGCGCCACCACCCTGGCCCGGCCCCATCGGGTGATCAACCCGGCCGCCAGCACCCCGCCGACCGCCGCCGACAGGCCACCGGGCAGTCCCGCGAGACCGGCACGCAGCGGCGACCAGCCCAGGACCAGCTGGAAGTACCAGGCGAAGATCAGCGACAGCGCGGACATGCCGAAGATGGCGATGAGGTTGGCGCCGACCGACGCGGTGAAGGCCCGGCGCCGGAAGAGACGAACGTCGATCAGCGGCTCGGCCAGCCGAGTCTGCCGCCGGGCGAACATCACCAGCGCGGCGATCCCCACGACCGCCGCCACCGGTACTCCGGCATCCGTGAGACCGTGACCGGCCGCCTCCTTTACAGCGTAGATCAAAGAGGTGACGCCGACGAGGGAGAGCAACACGCTCGCGGGATCCACCCGCCCCGCGGCGGGGTTGCGTGACTCCGGCAGCACGGCGAGGCCCGCGACCACGATGAGCGCCATCACCGGCACGTTGATCAGGAAGACCGACCCCCACCAGAAGTGATCGAGTAGCAGACCGCCGACTACCGGCCCCAGGGCGAACCCCGCCGCGCCCATCCCGCTCCACAGACCGATCGCCGTGGTCCGCTGCCTCGGGTCGGTGAAGACGTTACGGATGATCGACAGGGTGGAGGGCATGATCGTGGCACCCGCCACGCCGAGCAGGACGCGGGCCGCGATGAGCAGTTCGGGGGTGGGCGCGTAGGCGGTCACCGCCGAGGCCGCCCCGAAGGCCGTGGCGCCGATGAGGAGCAGCCTCCTGCGGCCGATCCGGTCGCCGAGGTTGCCCATCGTGATCAGCAGGCCGGCGAGCGCGAAACCGTACGCGTCGCCGATCCACAGGATCTGGGTGGCCGAGGGCCGCAGGTCCGCGACCAGCTGGGGAAGGGCGAGGTGCAGGACTGTGACGTCAACGGAGAGCAGCAGCGCCGCCAGGCAGGCGACGGCGAGGGTCGCCCGCCTGCGGCGGTCGGTGATCGGGAGGTGATCGGTCATGCCCGCCATCGTGATCGTCGGCGCTGACGGCCCGCGCACCTCGTGCTGACGGCCACCGACGACCGCGCGGTCGGGGTCACCCGGACATGGTCATGCCTCGAGCATCGAAAGCACCTCGCTCCGCGACATGCGGGTTCCCGCACGCCACTCCTTCTCGTACGCGGCGCCGCCGATCCGGGCGCGGACAGCTGCCGTGACCCGGGCCGCGTCCGGGTGCGCCGCCGCGGCGCCGCTGAGAGCCGTGGCCGCCCCCAGCAGCCGGGCCGCTCCCCGGACGTCGTTCTCCAGCAGCACGACCTCCGCCAGGCCCTCGATCGCCGAACCCGCCACGAGCAGGTAGCGGTGTAGCGCCGGTTCCAGCGCCTCGCGGTACCAGGCCCTCGCCCCGGCCCCGTCTCCGCTCGACGTGGCGATCCGGCCCAGTTCGACGGTGATGCGCAACCGCGTCTCCTCGGCGGCGTACCACTCCTGTGGACACAGGTCCAGTGCCTCGCGGGCGAGGGTGCGGGCCTCGTCCAGCTCGCCGCGGAGCCTGGCGACCTCGGCGAGCCCGTGCCGTACCTTGGCCATCACATCGGGCGTGCCCGCCCTGCGGGCGTACACGGCCGCGCGCAGGTACTCCGCGTGAGCGGTCGCGAGGTCGCCCTCACGCACGATTCCCAGGGCCCTGCGGCAGATGAGATCCGCGATGTCCTCGGCCGATTCGAGCTCCTCGGCCAGCCGGAGCGCCTCGTCGGCCAGCGCGCGCGACGCCGCCACGTCCTGCCGCAGGTCGGCGAGCTCGGCGAGTTCGGCAAGTGTGAGGGCACTGCCCCACCGCTCTCCGATGGAGCCGAACAGCTCCAGCGCGTCCTCGAAGGAGCGCTCGGCGCCCCCGGCGTCGCCGTCGTACAGCTGCAAGTAGCCGCAGCCGAAGTGGGACAGAGCCCGGACCCACGGGTCGGCGATGACCGGGATCCGCGGCCGGTGGGAGCGGAGGTCCGCGACCGGGCCGGTGAACATCGCCTGCAGCATGGCCAGAAACGGCCACCGGTACGGCTGGTCGATCGCCGGAACGAGCGGTGCGGCCGCCTCCAGCAGGGCCAGCAGCCGGGGCGACCGCGACTCGCCACCAAAGGCGACGAGCACGCAGATGGCGTACTCCTCCTCCAGTCCCTCCACCGGGGCCGACCCGATCACACCGAGCAGGTCGGTGGCCAGGCCCGCGCCCTCCCAGCGGCGGCCCCGCATCCACCAGTACATGGCGAGCCCGGCCAGCAGGCGCAGCCCCTGCCCGGTCCTGCCGGTGTCGATGGCCCAGCGCAGCGCGGCGTGCAGGTCGTCGCGCTCCTCGTCCAGCCTTCGCAACCACTCCAGCTGCCCGGCGCCGCGCAGCCGGCGGTCCGCCGTGGCCGCCAGATCCGTGTAGTACGAGGCATGCGCCTCGCGGCGCGCCTCGGTCTCGCCGGTCTCGGCCAGCCGTTCCGCGCAATACGCGCGGATGGTCTCCAGCATGCGGTAGCGCCCGCCCACCCGCTCGATGAGCGACTTCTCCGCCAGGGAGCTCAGCAGGTCGACGGCCTCGGCCTCCGGCAGCCCGCACACCCGCCCGACCGCCTCCAGCGTCGCGCCACCCACGAAGACGGTCAGCCGCCCGGCCAGCGACCGCTCGTCGTCGTCGAGCAGGTCCCAGCTCCAGGCGACCACGGCGCGCAGCGTCCGGTGCCGGGGCAGCGCGGTGCGGCTGCCACGCGACAGCAGCCGGAACCGGTCGCCCAGCCGGGAGGCCACCTCGGTCACCGGCAGGGAGCGCAGGCGTGCCGCGGCCAACTCCAGAGCGAGGGGCAGGCCGTCCAGTGCCCGGCAGATGTCCAGCACCTGCTCGACGTTGGTGTCGTCGACGCGGAAACCGGGGCACACGGCGGCTGCCCGGTCGGCGAGGAGTCGCACGGCCGGGTAGGCCGTGGCCTCCCCGGCAGCTGTGCCGGCCCTCGGCACCGGCAGCGGCGCGACCGGGTGGATCACCTCCCCGGTGATGCCGAGCGCCTCCCTGCTGGTGGCCAGGACGCGCAGCGCCGGGCAGGCGGCGAGCAGGCGGTCGGCGAGCTCGGCGGCCTCCGCCACCAGGTGCTCGCAGTTGTCCAGGACGAGCAGCAGCGGACGGTCGGCCAGCGCCGCGACCAGCCTGGCAAGGGGGGTGGGTACCGGCCGGCCGGGACCGGGGAACAGCCGGGCGTCGCGGACCCCCATCGCCCCGAGGACCGCCTGGGTCACCTCCCCGCCGTCGAAGACGGGGGCCAGCTCCACGAAGCACACCTCCCCCTGCTCCCCGGCGGCGACCTCACCGGCCAGCCTGGTCTTGCCCGCGCCGCCGGGGCCGACCAGGGTGACCAGTCTCGCCTCGCCGAGCAGCGCGCGGAGCTCGGACATCTCGCCTTCCCTGCCGACGAAGCTGGTCAGCGGGGCCCGCAGACCCGACCGGAGGGGTGGGGCACCGGCGACGGGGGCGCCGGTCAGTTCGGGATCGGCCCTGAGCACCGCCAGGTGCACGGCGGCCAGCTCCGCCGACGGGTCCACGCCGAACTCCTCGCCGAGGATCCGTCTGGCCCTGTCGTAGACCTCCAGCGCCTCGACCTGCCTGCCCGAGCCGTACAGGGCGCGCATCAGCTGCCCGTACAGCCGCTCTCTGAGGGGATGGGCGGCGGTCAGCTCCTGTAGCTCGGCCACCAGTTCACGGTGGCGGCCCAGTTCCAGCTCGGCCTGCAGGCGATCCTCCACGCAGTCGAGCCGGAGCTCCTCCAGCCTGGCCGAGGGCGCCTGGGCGAACGGGAACTCCGCCACGTCGGCGAGCACGGGCCCGCGCCACAGCGAGAGCGCCTCGCCCAGCGGTTCGACCGCCCGCCCGCAGTCGCCGGAGGCCAGGAGACGCCGGCCTTCGGCGGCGAGCCGCTCGAAGCGGTGGGCGTCGACGGCATCGGCACCGGCCACGAGCCGGTAGCCCGCCGGGTGGAACTCGATCACTTCCTGGGCACCGAGTGCCCTGCGCAGCCGCGAGACCTGTGACTGCAGGGCATTGGCGACGCCCGCGGGCGGATCGGCGCCGTACAGGCCGCCGATCAGCCGTTCGGTGGTCACGACCTTTCCCACGTCGAGCAGGAGCATCACGAGCAGCGCGCGCATCCGCGGCCCGCCCACGACGACCGCGCGCCCATCATCGAGCCGGATCCGGGTGGGGCCGAGAACGTCGAACCGCATACCCCGATTATCTCGACTTCCCCGCACCCGTACGGTGCCGCGCGGCCGGGGCATCACCCGTCCTCGCGTCCGGAGTTTGGGACTAGGCAAGGGGCGGGGCGTGGGCTAGCTTCTGGACAGGTGTCCAGTTTGAGGAGCGACAATGCCCAGGACCACCGAGGCGCCCCGGGCCCGGCTGTCGGACCGGCAGGCCGAGACCGTGCGCAGGCTCACCGAGGCGGCGGTCGAGGAGGTCGCCGAGCACCGGTACGAGGGGTTGACGGTGCGCGGGGTCGCCAAGCGGGCCGGGGTTGCGCCCGCCACCGCCTACACCTACTTCGCCTCCAAGAACCACCTGCTGGCGGAGGTGTTCTGGCGGCGGCTGCGCGACCTGCCGGAACCGGACCCGCTCCCCGGCGGCTCCCCCGCCGACCGGGCCGCCGAGGCGCTGAGCGCGGTGGCGCTGCTGGTCGCCGACGACCCGGCGCTCTCGGCCGCGTGCACCACCGCGATGCTCGCCGACGAGCCCAACGTCCTCCGGCTGCGTGCCCGCATCGGGCTCCGTGTCCACGAACGGATCTCCGGCGCCACCGACGCCTCCCCCGCCGCCCTGCAGGCCTTCGAGCTGGCCTTCTACGGCGCGCTGGTCCAGGCGGGAATGGGCCACCTCTCCTACCGCGACCTCCCCGGCCTCCTCGCCACCACGGCCAGAACCATCTTCCCCCGGACTGAGGAGTGCCCGTGAGGCCGCAACCGCGACGCGCAGCGTCGCCGACAACACAGCTCGTGTACAGCCCTTATGACTATGCGGTTCATGAGGATCCGTATCCGATCTACGCCAGGCTCAGGGAGGAGGCGCCGCTCTACCGCAACGAGGAGCTGGACTTCTGGGCGCTGTCCCGGCACGGTGACGTGAGCACCGCGTTCAGGGACACCGCGACCTACTCCAACGGGTACGGGGTGTCGCTGGAGCCCACCGCGTGGGGGCCGAGGGCGCACCGGACGATGTCCTTCCTGGCCATGGACCCGCCCCGGCACACCAGGATGCGGGCGCTGGTCTCACGGGGGTTCACCCCGCGCCGGGTGGCCGCCCTGGAGCCGAGGATCAGGGAGATCACCCGGCTGTACCTGGAGCCGGCGCTGGAGTCCGGACGGTTCGACTGGGTCACCGCCGTCGCGGGGCGGGTGCCGATGGACGTGATCTCCGAGCTGATGGGGGTACCCGAGGCCGACCGGCAGGAGCTGCGACGGCTGGCCGACGTGGTGGTGCACCGCGACGACGGCCTGCAGGACGTGCCGCAGGAGGGCATGGCCGCCTCACTGGATCTGGTCGTCTACTACTCCGACATGCTCGCGCGACGCCGCGCGCACCGGACCGAGGACCTGACCAGCGCCCTGCTGGACGCGGAGATCGACGGTGACCGGCTGACCGACGAGGAGATCATCGCGTTCCTGTTCCTGATGGTGGTCGCGGGCAACGAGACCACCACGAAGCTGCTCGCCAACGCCCTGTACTGGGCGTACCTGAACCCGGCGGAGGGTGCCAAGGCGCTGGGCGGGGCGATCGGACCGTGGGTGGAGGAGACCCTTCGCTATGACACCTCCTCTCAGATGCTCGCCAGGCGCGTCACCGGCGAGGTCGAGATGCACGGTACGCGGCTGCCGGCCGGCTCCCGGCTGCTGCTCCTGGTCGGCTCGGCCAACCGCGACGGGCGGGTGTTCCCCGGCCCCGACCGCTACGACCTCGACCGCGACACGAGCGAACTGATCAGCTTCGGCCGCGGCGGCCACTTCTGCCTGGGCGCCTCACTGGCCCGGCTGGAGGCGCGGGTGGTGCTCGGCGAGCTGGCCCGGCACATCACCGGCTACGAGATCGACCTGGCCGCGGCGGAACGGGTGCACTCCGCCAACGTACGCGGCTTCGCCCACCTGCCGATGAGCGTGACACGCCGATGAACCGCCACCGAGGTATCCGGAGCGCCTTCCGCCTCGTGCGACGTCCGAGGAGCCGCCCGCCGGCCGGTGAGCGTGACGCGCCGGCGAGCCGGCGGGGGTTCCCGAGCGCCCCTCACCGTGTTGCCCGCCCGGCGCCCGGACCGCCCGAGCCCCCCGCCACCCCCGATGACCGAACCGGAGCCCGCGCCGTACGCGAGCCGCTGACCATGGAGGTTTCCCATGCCGAGAATTCCCCCGCATCCCGAGCGCAGGCCGGTCCTGGTCACCGGGGCCTCGTCGGGTATCGGCGCGGCCGTGGCCGTGGGACTGGCGGAGGCCGGGTATCCGGTGGCGCTGGGAGCGCGCCGGACGGCGATCTGCGAGGAGCTGGCGGCGAAGATCCGGGCCGGGGGCGGGGAGGCGGTGGCGCTGCCGCTGGATGTGACCTCGGACGAGTCCGTCTCTTTTTTTGTCTCCGCAGCCGAGCAAGCGTTAGGTGAAATAGAGGTGGTGGTCACCTGCGCCGGAGAGGTGACGCCGGAGAACTCCTACCAGACCTCCACCCCCTCCTTCGAGGTTCAACTCCAGCTCAACCTCGTCGGCACCCAGCGGTTCGTGTCCGCGGTGGTCCCCGCGATGGCGGCCAGGGGCCGCGGTGACATCGTGTTCGTCACCTCCGACGTCGTACGCCTGCCGCGGCCCCGGATGGGCGCCTACGTCGCCGCCAAGAACGGGCTGGAGGGACTGGCCAGGGCGATGCAGATGGAGCTGGAAGGCACCGGGGTACGCGCCTCGATCCTGCGCCCGGGGCCGACGCTCTCCGGCATGGGGTCCACCTGGCCCGTGGAAGTCCTGCAACCGGTCCTGGACGACTGGACGAGGTTCGGGCTGGCCAGACACGACCGTTTCCTCAAGCCCCGCGACGTGGCCGCGGCCGTCCTCGCCGTCGTCTCCATGCCCCGCGGCGCCCACATAACCCTCCTCGAAATCGAACCGGAAGCACCCCTACGCCAAGAACACCCATGAGGACGCGCCCACGACATTCCCCTGAGGGACTACCCGTGAGGCCGCGCCGGTGACTGGACTGAGGAATGAAGGAGCGAAGCGGATGAACGACGAGGGAAGTCACCGGGTAAGAGCGGCCGAACCGCGACGCGCCAGCGTCGCCAATAACAGGCCTGTGGTGTCGGGGAGTGAGCACCTGGAGGAGTTGCGCACCGATCCGATCGGGCTGATGCGGCGGGTGCGGGAGGAGTGCGGGGACGTCGGCGCGTTCGCGCTGGCGGGGCGGCCTGTCGTGCTGCTGTCCGGCGCGGAGGCCAACGAGTTCTTCTTCCGCTCCACGGAAGAGGACCTCGACCAGGCCGAGGCGTACCCGTTCATGAAACCGATCTTCGGGGAGGGCGTGGTGTTCGACGCCCCGCCCGAGCGGCGCAAGGAGATGCTGCACAACCAGGCGTTGCGGGCCACCATGATGCGCGGGCACGCCGAGACCATCGAGCGTGAGGTCAGGGAGCTGGTCGCGCTCTGGGGCGACGAGGGCGAGATCGACCTGCTCGACTGGTTCGCCGAGCTGACGATCTACACCTCTTCCTCGTGCCTGATCGGCCGGAGGTTCCGCGAGCAGCTCGACGTGCGGTTCGCGCGCCTCTACCACGATCTCGAGCGCGGCACCGACCCGATCGCGTTCGTGGACCCGTACGCCGACATCGAGTCGTTCCGCCGCCGCGACGAGGCCAGGGTGAAGCTGGTGGCGCTGGTCCAGGAGATCATGGACTCGCGCGGTCCCGCGGCGCGGGAGGACCGCGACCTGCTGGACGTGCTGCTCTCGGTCAGAAACGAGGACGGCACGCCGCGCTTCGGCGCCGACGAGGTCACCGGGATGTTCATCTCGATGATGTTCGCCGGGCACCACACCACCTCCGGCACCGCCGCCTGGACGCTCATCGAGCTGCTGCGCAACCCGGCGGTGCTGGCGGAGGTGACCGGGGAGCTGGACGCGCTGTACGCCGACGGCTCCACGGTGAGCTTCCAGGCGCTGCGCGAGATTCCGGTGCTGGAGTCGGCGATCAAGGAGGCGCTGCGGCTGCACCCGCCGCTGATCCTGCTCATGCGGGTGGCCAAGACAGCGCAGCGGGTGTGCGGGTACGACATCGAGCCCGGCGAGTTGGTGGCCGCCTCCCCCGCGATCTCCAACCGGCTGCCCGACGACTTCCCCGCGCCGGACGAGTTCCAGCCGGGGCGCTACGCGGAGCCGCGCCAGGAGGACCTGGTCAACCGGTGGACGTGGATCCCGTTCGGGGCCGGCAGGCACCGCTGCGTGGGAGCCCAGTTCGCGATGGTCCAGCTGAAGGCGATCTTCTCGGTGCTGCTGCGGGACTGGGAGTTCGCGCCCGCCCAGCCGTTGGACAGCTACGAGAACGACCACAGCAAGATGGTCGTCCAGCTCCGGCAGCCCTGCGCGGTCCGCTACCGCAGGCGGGCCCGATGAGGGTCGTCCTGGATCCCGACCTGTGCCAGGGGCACGCCGAGTGCGAGTTCGCCGCCCCGGAGGTCTTCTCCGTGCCCAGACGCGGCGTGGTGGAGATTCGGCGAGACGCCCTGCCCGACTCTCTGCCCGACACCCTGCTCGACGCGGTGCGCGAAGCCGTGCGGAACTGCCCGACCCGGGCCCTGCGACTGGAGGACTGATGTATCCCCGCGAAGAGCTGGACGAGATGGTCCGGCTGTGGCTGTCGTCCAACCGGGAGTGCGAGCGCCTCGGCGACTGGAGGCCGCTGGCCTCCCTCTACACCGAGGACGCCACCTACGGCTGGAACCTCGGGCCCGAGCTGGAGTTCATGGCCGTGGGCCGGCGGGAGATCCGCGACATCGCGCTCGGCCAGGAGATGGGCGGTCTCGACGGCTGGCGGTACCCGTACCAGAAGGTCCTCGTCGACGAGGTCGCCGGCGAGGTGGTCGGCTTCTGGAAGCAGGTCGCCGAGGCGACGCGCCCCGACGGCACGCCGTACGAGGTGGCGGGGATCGGCGGTTCGTGGTTCAGGTACGCCGGTGAGATGAAGTGGTCGTGGCAGCGCGACTGGTTCGACTTCGGCAACGCCACCGCGCTGTTCGTGGAGATGATCCAGGCGGGCGTGCTGACCGACGGCATGAAGCGCCGGATGGAGCGCGCCGGTGGCAGACCCGGCGGCTGGTACCGGCTGGGCGGCGCCCCCGTCGCTCTCTGGGACCGCCTGTGAGCCGCCGCCCCGGCCTGCCGCGCCGGACCACGACCGCTCGCGCCCGCCGGGTTCCGGAACGGGCCGCGCCGTCCTCCGATCGTGCGCCGGAGCGGGCTCCGGCCGTAAGGGGGCGGCGATGAGCGGCCGGTTCGCGAGCGTCAACCCCGCCACCGAGGAGGTGGTCGGCGAGGCCCTCGACGGGACGCCCGCCGACATGGACGCGGCGATCGGCGCGGCGCGGGAGGCGTTCGACGCCGGGGTGTGGTCCGCCGACCCGCGGCTGCGTGCCCGCTGCCTGCGCCAGCTGCGAGACGGGCTCGTCTCGCACGCCTCCGAACTGCGGGAGCTGACGGTGGCGGAGGCCGGCTGCCCGGTCTTCCTGACGTACGGCCCCCAGCTGGACGCCCCGGTGGCGGACCTGGGCTGGTTCGCCGACCTCGCCGAGTCCTACGAGTGGTCGCGGGATCTGGGGGTGGGCGCGCCGATGGGCATGACGTCGCGGCGTACCCTGCTGCGCGAGCCCGCCGGGGTGGTCGGCGCGATCACCCCGTGGAACTTCCCGCACCAGATCAACCTGGCCAAGCTGGGCCCGGCCCTGGCGGCGGGTAACACCGTGGTGCTCAAACCCGCCCCCGACACTCCCCTGGTGGCCGAGTTCATGGCGCGGATCGTCCACGAGGAGACGGACTTCCCGCCCGGCGTGCTGGGCGTCGTCACCTCCTCCTCGCACGCGCTCGGCGCCCAGCTGGTCGCCGACCCGCGGGTGGACCTGGTCTCGTTCACCGGTTCCACCGCGACGGGCCGCTCGGTGATGGCCTCGGCGGCGGCGACCGTGAAGCGGGTCTTCCTGGAGCTGGGCGGCAAGTCCGCCTACATCGTGCTGGAGGACGCGGACATCGGTTCGGCCGCGGCGATGGCGGCCTTCGCGGTGGCCACCCATGCCGGACAGGGGTGCGCGATCACGACCCGGCTGCTGCTCCCCCGGGAGCGGTTCGACGAGGGCGTGCACGCCGCGGCCAGGACGCTGGGCAGGCTGGGCGTGGGCGACCCCACCGACCCCGGGACCGTCTGCGGACCGGTGATCTCGGCCGCGCAGCGGGACCGGGTGGAGTCCTACCTGCGGCTGGCCGTGGACGAGGGCGGCGCGTTCGCCTGTGGCGGTGGGCGGCCGCCGGAGCGGGACAGGGGCTTCTGGATCGAGCCGACCCTCGTCGTCGGGGTGCCGAACTCCGCGAGGGTCGCCCAGGAGGAGATCTTCGGCCCCGTACTGGTGGCCGTGCCGCACGACGGGGACGACGACGCGGTGCGGATCGCCAACGACTCGCCGTACGGGCTGTCGGGCGCGGTGCACGGGGGCGACGAGGAGCGCGCGCTGGCGGTGGCCGGGCGGCTGCGGACCGGAACGGTCGGCGTCAACGGCGGGCAGTGGTACGGCGGGGACGTGCCGTTCGGCGGTTACAAGCAGTCGGGGGTCGGCCGGGAGATGGGCGTGCTCGGCTTCGAGGAGTACCTGGAGAGCAAGGTCGTCGCCACCCCTCACGGAGGTCAGTGATGCGTTTCGAGAACAGGGTGGCGATCGTCACCGGCGGCGCGCGAGGAATCGGCGAGGCCTACGTCCGCGCCCTGGCGGCCGAGGGCGCGAAGGTGGTGGTGGCCGACCTGGAGACCGAGCTGGGCGAGCGGGTGGCCGAGGACGTCGGCGGGGTGTTCGTCAGGACCGACGTGGCCGACCCCGAGTCGGCGAGGGCGATGGCCTCGGTGGCCAGGGAGCGTTTCGGCAGGCTCGACCACCTGGTCAACAACGCCGCGATCTACGGCGGGATGCGGCTGGACTTCCTGATCACCGTGGACTGGGACTACTACCGGAGGTTCATGGCGGTGAACCTGGACGGGGCGCTGAACTGCGTGCGCGCCTGCTATCCGCTGATGGGCGAGGGCGCCTCGATCGTCAACCAGTCGTCGACCGCCGCGTGGGTCTACTCCGGGTTCTACGGCCTGGCCAAGGTCGGCATCAACGGCCTGACCCAGCAGCTCGCCCACGAACTCGGCGGCATGGGCATCCGGGTCAACGCGATCGCCCCCGGCCCCACCGACACCGAGGCCACCCGGGCGGTGGTCCCCGAGGGCTACCGCAAGCAGATGGTCGGTGACCTGGCACTCAAGCGGCTCGGCCGGCCCGAGGACCTGACGGGGATGTGCCTGTTCCTGCTGTCGGAGGAGGCGGGCTGGATCACCGGGCAGATCTTCAACGTGGACGGCGGGCAGGTGATCCGGTCATGAGCGGCGCAACGTGGACGCAACCCCGATCGTGTGACCTTCGAATCAACGAGGGGGTTCTCCGTTGAGACTCGGATTCATCGGGCTGGGGCAGATGGGCGCGCCGATGGCCACGCACCTGGCCGGCTGGCCCGGCGGGCTGCTCGTGCACGACATCAGGGCCGAGGCGTGCGCGCCGGTGGTGGAGAAGGGCGCGCGGGCCGTGCGGGACCCACTGGAGATCATGGCAGAGGCCGATCTGATCGAGGTGATGGTCCTCGACGACGAGCAGGTACGCCAGGTCGTGCGCGCCGGGCTGCCGGCCGCGAGGGCGGGCACGGTGATCGCCGTCCACTCGACGATCGCCCCGTCCACCGCCGAGGAACTGGCGGCCGAAGCCGAGCCGTATGGCGTGCACGTGGTGGACGCCCCGGTGAGCGGCGGCTTCATGGGCGCGCACCAGGGCAGGCTCGCGGTGTTCGTGGGCGGCCCGCAGGAGGCGGTCGAGCGGTGCGAGGAGCCGTTCGGGCGCTGGGCGGAGCTGGTGCTGCACGTCGGCCCCGCCGGGGCCGGCACCAGGGCGAAGCTGGCGCGCAACCTGCTGCACTTCGCGTCGTTCGCCGCGGCGGCGGAGGCGCAGCGGCTGGCCGAGTCGTGCGGGATCTCACTGAAGGCGCTGGCGCGGGCCGTCAAGCACTCGGACGCGATCACCGGCGGCCCGGGGGCGATCATGTTGAGGAAGACGACGGGACCTGTAACGCCGGACGATCCCTGGTACGACATATTGCTACATGTTAGGACTCTGGGGGAGAAAGACCTTACCCTCGCACTGGAACTGGCACGGGCCAGAGGGGTGGAGACCCCCCTGGCCGCCCTCGCCCTGGAACAGCTGGCCGACGGACTCGGAGTGCCCCATGAGCGATCACGCGGATGACACCACTCCTGACCGCCGGAGGCGCGGATTGGAGATCATGAAACAGGTCTACGGCTGGGATCACGTCGGGGACGGGCCGGGCGACTTCTTCGGGATGACCGTCGAGCACCTGTTCGCCGAGGTGTGGTCCAGGGAGGGGATCTCGACCCGCGACCGGCGGCTGCTGCTGGTCGGCCTGCTCGTCGGGCAGGGCATGGACGATGTCGTCGGGCTCCAGCTGGACGCGGCGCTGAGGACCGGTGACCTCACCCCCGACGAGCTGCGCGAGATCGTCATCTTCCTCACCCACTACGCCGGGTGGCCCCGGGGGGCCAAGCTCAACGGCCAGGTCGAGGAGCTGATCGCCCGCGTCATGAAGTCGTGACCCTCCGCGGAGCCGCGGACCCCGCGCCGGGAGGTCAAAGCCTCTCGACGTTGGGCCCGCGGCACCGGTTCCGGGTGTCGAGGACGAAGGCGCTCGCCCGCTGGACGAGCTCGTAGTCGAAGCGGTCGTGGTCGGTGAGGACCAGCACCACGTCCGCCGCCGCCAGTTCCCGCTCCGAGAAGGCGACGACCTCGACGCCTTCCGGCAGCAGGAAGCAGTCCACATGCGGGTCCGCGGCCCGTACGTCCGCGCCCAGCTTGCGCAGGCCCCTGACCACGTCGATCGCGGGCGACTCGCGGCAGTCTCCGGCGTTCTTCTTGTACGCGAGGCCGAGCGCGAGCACCCGGCTGCCGTTGACCGGCTTGCGCAGGCGGTTCAGCGCGAGGCCGACCCGGCGCACGACCTGGTCCGGCATGTGGTCGTTGATGTCGTTGGCCAGCTCCACGAACTGGAAGTTGTGCCCCAGGCTGCGCTTGACCTTCCAGGACAGGTACGAGGGGTCGATCGGCAGGCAGTGCCCGCCGACCCCGGGCCCCGGGGTGAAGCGCAGGTAGCCGAACGGCTTGGTCGAGGCGGCGTCGATGGCCTCCCAGACGTCGATGCCGAGCTGCTGCGCGAAGATCGACAGCTCGTTCACCAGGGCGATGTTGACATGCCTGAAGGTGTTCTCCAGGAGCTTGCACAGCTCGGCCACCTGCGGCGAGGAGACCGGGACCACCTCGTCCACGATCCTCGCGTAGAACGCCCCGACCCTCTCCAGGGAGGCCCCGTCGATCCCGGAGACCACCTTCGGCGTGTTCTCCAGGCGCCAGCGCGCGTTGCCCGGGTCGATCCGCTCGGGACTGTAGCCCAGATGGAAGTCCTGCGGCGCCCGCAGCCCGGAGCCGTCCTCCAGCAGCGGCAGCAGGTACTCCTCGGTGGTCCCCGGGTAGGTGGTG
The DNA here is from genome assembly GCF_053592655.1 of Streptosporangium sp. NPDC002607. NCBI lineage: Bacteria > Bacillati > Actinomycetota > Actinomycetes > Streptosporangiales > Streptosporangiaceae > Streptosporangium > Streptosporangium sp. NPDC002607. Next base: position 10,318 of record NZ_JBSFWD010000046.1, on the reverse strand, counting down.
GACTCCAGCACCACCGTGGCGCCCCGCCGCAGCAGCGGGGCGAGCGACTCCCCCGCCGCACCGATGTGGCGCAGGTCCGGAACCCCCTCGCGCAGCGGCGTCGGCACGGTTATCACGCAGACGTCGAACCCCTCGGCCGCGGCGTAGTCGGTGTCGGCCAGGTAGCGCCCCGAGCGATGGGCCGCGGACAGCGTCTCGTCGCCGATGTCCTCGACGTAGGACTCCGCGGCGTTGAGCCGCTTGACCCTCCACTCGTCGACGTCGATGCCCACCACGTCGAACCCCGCCTCGACGGCCCGCATCGCGAGAGGCAGGCCGACATAACCCTGGCCGACCACAACCAGTTTCTCTCCCACGGCAGAACCCCCGTCGATTCAAGATGAGAACACCACCTCGACTGTAGGAGTCCCGCTTCCCGCATCTCCGGTCCCGCCTCCGTCCGGGCGTGTCGCCTGGAGTCCGACACCGCTCGGGAACGGTGAACAGCGCCTTACCGACCAGGGCCTGTCCGGTAAGGGGTGACCTGAGGTCGATCGACTCTGCCGGAAGGTCGCAAACAGCGGGAACGGCAGCGGCCTTCGCTCCGCGGCTCCCGACCGGGGGATCAAGATCCGCTCCATCGGGAGCGGCGGATATCCCGAAAAGAACAAAAACCGTTTTAATCCTAAATCACATCCCAAAGTAGCGGCGAGTAAATTTTCCATCGGTCACATATCAAGGTGCCCCCTTCCCGGTTGCGCGCAAGCTCGCACACGCAGCCCGCTAAGGCACAGTCGTCAGCGTGCCACTTGACCGCTTTCCCCGGAAAGCAATATTTCCGCCTTTCCACTCAGCATTGACATTTAGCCACATCTTACGATTAATGCAATAAATCATATATAGGCCCGATAAAATCTCAAATTTCATTCATGACGGGCCGCAGGCGACGGACAGCACCGGACGCCTGGCGCAGCACGAGATCAGCGAGGAGTTGTGTCGTATGTCCAAACCCATCCGTGACGCGCTCGGCCAGTCGGCCGGCGCGACCACGATCGACGCCAGAGGCTCTCGGAGCCTGCCGCCCTTCCGAATCCACCCGCGAAATACCGCCGATCGCGTCCTGCTGAAGGTGGCCGCGGCGGTCGTCCTCGCGATGGGCGCGCTCATCGGCACCCCCGGCAGCGCGAGCGCGGCCGATCCGGTGAACCTCGGTGACGCCGCGTCGTTCGGGGTGCTGGCCGGAGTCTCGATCACCAATGTGAACTCCACGACGATCACCGGCGACCTGGGGGTGAGCCCGGGAACCTCGGTGGTCGGCTTCCCACCCGGCATGGTCTCCGGTTCCAAGCAGATAGGGAACGCCACCGCGGCAGAGGCCAAGGCCGACGTGGTCGGCGCCTACAACGACGCCGCCGGGCGCACGCCCGACGCCACGGTGCCCGCCCAGTTGGGCGGGACGACCAGGGGGCCCGGCGTCTACAACTCCGTCAGCGGCAGCTTCTCGATCGGCGGGACCCTCACCCTCGACGCGCAGGGCAACCCGGACGCCGTCTTCATCTTCCAGGCGTCCACCCTGGACACGGTGAACGTCGGCAACATCAGCCTCCAGCGCGGAGCCCAGGCCGACAACCTCTTCTGGCAGATCAGCGGCTCGGCGACACTGGGCACGTACTGCACCTTCCGCGGCAACCTCATGGCGCAGGGCACGGTCACGATCGGCAGCGGCGCCAACGTCGATGGCCGTGTCTTCGCGCTCAACAACACGATCTCCATCCAGGGCACCACCAGCCTGCCGCGCACCCGCGTCACCGTGCCGAACGATCCGCCGACCACCACGACCCTGACCTCCTCGGCCGATCCGGCGTGGAAGGGCGACCCGGTCACCCTGACGGCGACCGTGAACGCGGTCAGCGGCACCGTCGTGCCCGCCGGCGAGGTGGTCTTCAAGGACGGCTCGACGGTCCTCGGCTCGGCCTTCCAGAACGAAAGCACTACCGCCAGGATCACGGTCCCCAATCTCTCCGGAGGAGATCACAGCATCGTCGCCGTCTACCTCGGGGGTGACACCTTCGACCACGAAGCCCTGATCCACTTCGCCCCGAGCACGTCACAGCCCATCATCCAGACCATGTCGGACAGCCTGTGGGACAACGCCGGGGTGCCCGCCACCGCCTCGCAGCCCGACACCCAGGGGGTCACCCTCGGCGTCAAGTTCAAGGCCGCGACGAGCGGAACCGCGACCGGGATCCGGTTCTACAAGGGCGTCCAGAACACCGGCACCCACATCGGCAGCCTGTGGACCAGCGGCGGCACCCTGCTGGCCAGCGCCACCTTCACCGGCGAGACCGCCAGCGGCTGGCAGGAGGTGAGCTTCTCGACCCCGGTGGCGATCACCTCCGGCACCACCTACATCGCCTCGTACTTCGCTCCCGCCGGCCGCTACGCGACGACCCGCCCCTACTTCGTCTCCCAGTACGTCAACGGTCTGCTCTCCGCCCTCGCCGACGGCGCCGAGGGCGGCAACGGTGTCTACGGCTACGGGGCGGCGAACACCTTCCCCACGAACAGCTACCAGGCGACGAACTACTGGGTGGACGTCGTGTTCGTCCCGTCGGACAGCCTGTGGGACAAGGTGGCGGTGCCCGCCGTCCCGTCGCAGTCCGACCCGCAAGGGGTCGTCCTCGGTGTCAAGTTCAAGGCGGCGACGAACGGGAAGGTGAGCGGGATCCGGTTCTACAAGGGCGCCCAGAACAACGGCGTCCACACCGCCAGCCTGTGGGGGAGCGACGGCGCACTCCTGGCCAGCGCCGTCTTCGCAGGCGAGACCGCCACCGGCTGGCAGCAGGTCAACTTCCCGCAGCCCGTCGACGTCACCGGCGGCACCACCTACATCGCCTCCTACCACACCACGTCCGGCAACTACTCGATGAACCGCTCGTACTTCACCACCCAGTACGTCAACGGCGCTCTCACCGCCCTGGCCGACGGCGCCGCAGGCGGCAACGGTGTCTACACCTACAACGCGAGCAACATCTTCCCGACGAACACCTACCAGGCGACGAACTACTGGGTCGACCCGATCTTCCACAACTGACGCGGCGCTCCCGCGACCGGTGCCCTCGTGGCACCGGTCCGGGGCCAGGGCGGGTCAGGGCGTCCGCTCCCTGAGCGGACGCCACCGCCGGGGGCGTCCCGGCACCGCCGGATCACCTCGGCCGGACCGTCCCCGCGTGGCTGGTGAGTGCGGGTCACCCGGAGGCCGGACCCGTGGGCACCGTGGTGCGTGCGGCAGAGCACGTCGTGCCCGCCCCCGGCCATCGGGTGGGGCGGGTTCGGCGACGGACCAGGACTCTCATCCGCGCACCTGGATCCTGCTGTGATCGCCCACCATGAGCTCGTGGGTGTTGGACACGCCCACCGCGCGGTTGACCTCCACATTGCGCCCGATCAGGGAGTGCGCGATGCGCGAGACGCCCTGTACCGAGGAGCCGTCGAGCACGATGGAGTATTCGATCTCGGCGTTGCCGACCAGGCAGCCGGAACCGATCGAGGTGAAGGGGCCGACGTAGGAGGAGAGAATCTTGGTGTCCGCACCGATCACGATCGGACCGCGCAGGATCGAGTTCTCCACCACCGCGCCCTCCTCGACGACGACCCGCCCGGTGATCTCGCTCAGATCGTCCACGGTGCCCCTGATGGCGGGCTCGACGCGTTCGAGGACGATGCGGTTGCACTCCAGCATGTCCTGGAGGCGTCCGGTGTCCTTCCAGTAGCCGCTGACGAGGTGCGAGTGGACCCGGAAGCCGTTGGCGACGAGCCACGCGACGGCGTCAGTGATCTCCAGCTCGCCGCGCGCCGACGGGGTGATCGCCCGTACCGCCTGGTGGATCGCCGGGGAGAAGATGTAGACCCCGACGATCGCGAGGTCGCTGCGCGGATGCTCGGGCTTCTCCTCCAGCCCGATGATCTCGCCCTGCGGCCCGAGCTCGGCCACCCCGTAGAACTGCGGTTCGGCGACCCTGGTGAGCAGGATCTGCGCGTCGTGGTCGCTCTCGCGGAAGGCGTCCACCAGACCGGTGATGCCGTCCACCAGGAAGTTGTCCCCCAGGTACATCACGAACGGCTCGTCGGCGAGGAACTCTCCGGCGATCAGGACGCAGTGCGCCAGCCCCAGGGGAGCCTCCTGGGGGATGTACGTGACGTCCAGCCCGAACCGCGAGCCGTCGCCCACGGCGGCCCGGATCTCGTGGCCCGTGTCGCCGACGACGATGCCCACGCCGGTGATGCCGGCCTGCCGGATCGCCTCAAGTCCGTAGTAGAGCACCGGCTTGTTGGCCACCGGGACCAGTTGTTTCGCCGAGGTATGGGTCAGCGGGCGCAACCTCGTCCCCTTGCCGCCCGCCAGAACGAGTGCCTTCAACGTTCTTTTAGTCCTTCCACGAAGAACACATGACCGTGCGCCATATTTCCGCCGAAGTTTACTGGGAACCGGAATCAGCGTTTCCGCACCGGCTCGCCTCTTTACCGAAGAGCGCATGGCATGTTGCCGATTTCACACTTTTCCTCGATCAGAGAACACCCAGGCCCGGTTTATCGCATAACTCAGCGGTGGACTCGTCACTATCACCACCCCCTGGGCCACCATGATCGGGATCCCGGCGAACTCCACCAGGAGCGGGACACCGATGACGGACGCCGCGAGGAAGCTCAGACCGACCAGGTAGAAGCGCAGGTAGCCGGTGAGCCAGGGGTCCCCGGAACCGCGGAAGACCACCAGCCTGTACCCGGGGTAGACGATCACCACGGTCGTCAAATGACTGACCACGACCAGGAAAAGATAAGGGACGCGATCTTCAGCAACCATTAATCCCAGGCCAAGGAGACCACAATAGACCATGGCCGTCACGGCGCCGGCGAGCAGGTATGTGATGCGGTGGCCACCAAAGGCCGAGATCGCAGCCAGCCGCCCGAAAAGCGAATTCTTGCCATCGGCGGCTCTGCCTTCAACTTCAACCATGCGACGGGCGCTCCGGGTCGTGATCCGACAGTGGGGTTGAAAAAGGATTGTAGTGGGTGGCGAAAAACAATCGGGGGATTAATGTCGGTGTCGGTGGTTATTCCGTGTTACCGCTCCGCGCGGACCCTCCCGGCGCTGGTGGACAGGCTCGTGCCGGTCCTTCGGGGCCTGTCCGTCCAGCACGAGGTGATACTCGTCGTCGACGGAAGCCCGGACGACACCTGGGAGACCGCCGTCGAGCTGGCCCGCCGGTTCGACGCCGTCCGGGCGATCCGGCTGTCCCGGAACTACGGGCAGCACAACGCGCTGGTCGCCGGCATCAGGGAGGCGGTCTTCGAGGTCATCGTCACCATGGACGACGACCTGCAGCATCCGCCCGAGCAGATCCCCCTCCTGCTGGCCGCCCTCGAAGGCGACCGCCTCGACCTCGTGTACGGCATCCCGCACCACGAGGAGCACGGGTTCCTGCGGAGTCTCGCGTCCCGGTCCGTCAAGGCCGCCATGGCCGGCGCGCTGGGCATCCGCACCGCGCGTACGATCAGCGCCTTCCGTGCCCTGCGCACGCAGACGCGCGACGCTTTCACCGACCTGTCCGGGCCGCACGCGTCGATCGACGTGGCCCTGTCATGGGCCACCACACAGGTGGGCTCCGTCGGCGTGCACATGAACGAACGCGACCACGGGCGATCGAACTACACGCCGCGCCTGCTGATCGGGCATGCGATGAACATGCTCCTCGGCTACAGCACGGCTCCGCTCCGCGCGGCGAGCTACCTCGGGTTCCTGGTCGGCATGATCGGCCTGCTGCTGGGGGGCGCCGTCCTGTGGCGTTTCGCCACGGGCGACACCACGGTGGCCGGATTCACCACCATCGCCTCGATGGTCGCGCTCTTCTCGTCCGCCCAGTTGGTGTCCATCGGACTCCTCGGTGAGTACATCGGCCGCATTCACGGAAACGGCATGGGCCGCCCGACATACGTGGTGCGCGAGCGCGTCGGGTCGTCCGCCGTCACTCTTCCCCCGCGATCCGGCGGTCCCGGCCTTCCCGCGCGTACGGGAGCCGGTCCCGGACCAGATGAACGGTGAGGAGGGTCTGGACCGGCTCGAATCCGTACCTCGCCCATGCCCGCTGCACCCGCGTGTTGTGCCCCTGGGTGGAGATGACGAGTTCCGTCGCGCCACGCGCCAGCGCGCGGTGCTCGACGGCCCTGAGCAGGTGGGCGTAGCGGCCACGCCCCTGCGAGCCGGAGATCACCCCGGCCAGCAGGATCTCCGTCCGGGAACCTTCCTCCTCCAGCGTGGCCAGCCCGAGCACGCGCGGACTCTCCGCTCCCGCGCCTCGATCCTCCAACGCCAGGCACCTCCCCTCGGCACATGATCTCAGTGCCCACTCCTGATAGCCCGCCAGTGCCCCGGCGGCGTCGAACAGCGGATTGGCCAGGTAGTGGTTCCCGTACGCGCCGAAGATGTCGGAGACCAGCGCCTTCACCGCGGTGGGGTCGACCAGCTCCGACGTCCGCAGGTCAGGCGACGGAGCGGGCTCGCGCCCCTCCCCCGCGCGCAGCCGCCAGTACACGAGGGAGTCCGCGAACACGGCGGTCCTGCCGAAAGCGGTCAGCTTCGCGAACCAGTCGACGTGTTCGGCCGGATACCGGAGCACGACGACGTCCGCGGCCGATCCCAGGAGCGCCTCGGCGACCGTGGAGAACGGTGTCCCGGACTCCGCGGGGACGGTGAGCCGCTCCACGGAGCATCCGAATCGGGCCGATTCCAACGGTGACTCCACGGCCCGTACGGCCCGCGACCCGATCACGTCGCACCAGGCCATCAGCTCACCTCGTAGGACCGGACGGCGTCGATCACCCGTGCCACGCCGGCCTCGTCCAGATCGGCGAAGAGCGGCAGCCGGACGAGACGGTCGGCGACCCTCTCCGTGACCGGGCAGCCGCCGGGGGCCACCCGGCCGAACCGTACCCCCGCCGGTGCGGCGTGCAGCGGCTGGTAGTGGAACGTCGCCTGCACGCCTCTCCGCCGGAGGTGGCCGATGAAGGCCTGCCGGCTCGCCATATCCGGAAGCAGCAGGTAGTACAGGTGCGCCGGATGCGCGCAGCCGTCAGGGATCGCCGGCTGGGCGATCCCGTTCCTGACCGTCCAGTCCGCCAGGCCCTCGTGGTATCGCCGCCAGACGGCGTGGCGCCGATGCTGGATCTCGTGGAACGACTCCAGCTGGGAGGTCAGTTGCGAGGCCAGGACGTCGGACAGCAGGTAGCTGGAGCCGATGTCGACCCACCGGTACTTGTCCACCTGGCCGCGGAAGAACCGGCTGCGGTCGGTGCCCTTCTCCCTGATGACCTCGGCACGCGCGACGAGATCCGCGTCGTTCAGGAGCAGCGCGCCGCCCTCCCCGCACTGCACGTTCTTCGTCTCGTGGAAGCTCTGCGCGGCCATGCTGCCGAACGATCCGAGCGACCGGCCCCGATAGGACCCGCCCAGGCCATGGGCGTTGTCCTCGATGAGGGCGAGGCCGTGGCGGTCGCAGAGTTCGGCGATCTCCTCCATCGCGCACGCGATGCCCGCGTAGTGGACGACCACCACCGCCCGCGTGCGATCGGTGATCGCGGCCTCGATCAGCCGCTCGTCGATGTTGAGCGTGTCGGGCCTGCAGTCGACGAAGACCGGGACCGCTCCGCGCAGCGCGTAGGCGTTCGCCGTCGACACGAAGGTGAACGACGGCATGATCACCTCATCGCCGGCCTGGAGATCCAGCAGGATCGCCGACATCTCCAGCGCATGCGTGCAGGAGGTGGTCAGCAGCGCCTGGCCCGCCCCGGTGATCTTGACGAGGAGCTCGGCGGCCCGCCGGGTGAACGGCCCGTCTCCGCAGGTGGATCGCCGTCGCACGGCCTCCCCCAGGTAATCCAGCTCGTTCACCGAGATGTGCGTTCGGTTGAAGGGGATCGTCTTCAGATCGGTTACGTTCACCGCCGAAGTGAACAACGAGGAGACCCTACGACACGCGTTGCGCCGTCCTTCCTTGGCGATCCATTACGCAAGCCTTAGGTCACCCCACCTTGTCCGCAATCCGGTAGACGGCGCAGTCGCCGGAGCGGAACCGGAGTTCCGCGAAGTCCCCGATCCTGGAGGTCTGGCCGGTGTGGCGCTCGTCGACGAAGAGCCAGCGCACCCCGTAGCGCTCGCGCAGCCGCCGGATCGCGGCCGCCGAGGGCGCCCGGAAGGCGGCGTCGTTGAGGGCGAGCCGCTCACCGTCCCAGAACGGCAGGTACTCCGGCGGGGAACCGGGGCGCCAGTGGCTCATGTTCGCGGCGGTGTAGGTCCAGCCCTCGGTCAGCACCCGCCGCTCGGACAGGGCGGCCACCCAGAACTGGCGGGTGTCGCACGGATCCTCGTATCCCCAGCGGCAGTGCGCGTCCGTGGCCACCAGGTCGTCCGGATCCGAGTGGGCGCGCAACCACCGGCCGGCCTCCAGGGCACCCAGCGGAACCGCCTGCACCGCCACCGGCGGAACCTCCGCGAACGTCCGGGTCCCCGGGGGGCCTTCACCGACCGGGAGAACGCGTGCGAACCAGGCGGCGGGCGGCCCGACGGCAGCGAGCATGACGAGTGCGAAGGCCCAGGCCCGGAGGCCACCGCGCCCGGTCACCACCAGCACTACGGCCACCAGCACCGCGAGGGCCAGCAGCACCGCATAGGGCAGGTACAGCAAGGTGTCCGGCTGCCCCGGCCTCAGGGGGGTCCGGACATCGCACAGCACGCGGATCAGGCAGGCCGTCATCACCCCGGCACCGACCGCGCACCCGACCGTGGTGAGCCGTACCCGTGCGAGCCGCACGATGACGGAGAGCCCGTAGGCCGTGACGATCATCAGATAGGGGTAGCCCGCGCCGAAGAAGTAGAGCTGGCCAAGGTGGGGGTGCCCGAGCAGGAGCACCGCGGCGACGCACGCGGCCCCCATGCCGAGCAGGAGGATCACCGCCGGTCGCAGGAGCAGTCTCGGCCTGCACAGCAGCCCGAGGATCCCGCACCACGTGACGACCAGGCAGAGCACGTACAGCACGGTGACACCGAGCACCGACAGCGTCGGCGGCTCGACCGCGCCGACGTGACCGCTCAGCTCTCCCCAGGTCCGGCGCAACAGGGAGAGAGGGTCGACCATCATCCCCTGCCGCGCACCGCCGAACAGTGTCACCTGCGCGAAGAGGAAGCAGGCCACGGTCATCCCGAGCGCGGTGAGCGCGGGCCACGGCGCCCGGCGCCACCTGATCACCTCCGCTCCGGCGACGGCGGCCAGTCCCGCGGCGAGCGGAGGCAGATGGGTGGCCTTGGCACCCATGACGGCCATGACGAACACGCCGAGCAGGAACCACCTGCCGAGGTCGCGTCTCCGCCTTTCGAGAAGGTCGACGAGCAGCAGGACGACCGGGGCGAACAGGAGGGCTCCGAAGGTCTGGGTGGGCCCCGTCCAGGACTGGAAGCCCCTCCAGGTGAACATCCCGATGTTCACCCCCAGGTAGAGGTTCGGGGCGGTCATGAACAAGGTGCCCGCGATGGCCAGGAGTGCGGCGGGGCGGGAGCCGGTGAGACGGCGGGCGATCATGGACAGCAGGACGATCAGAGCGAACATCATGGGCAGCATGCCCAGGCGGAACAGCAGCACCAGGGGCTCGATACCGGTGATCCAGCTCGCGGCGGCGAAGTGGGTGTAGACGAACCAGTGGTAGAGCAGGGGTTCGCCGTCGACCATGGGGACGGTGGGAGGCATGTGGTGTTTCAGCTCGCCGATGAGGGCGAGGTGGAAGGGCATGTCGACCGAGGCGGTGCCCAGGGCCGGCCAGGTCAGGGCGTGGCCGCGAAAGAACCTGGCGATGCTCAGGAAGATGAGGTAGGCGCAGGTCAGGGCCAGTGCCCAGGACCACCAGGCGGGGGCGGGGGTGCGCGGGCGGCCGCTCCAGTGCCCGCGCAGGCGCGGCACGGTCAGGAACAGGGTGTAGACGGCCACGGGCCAGGCCAGTACGAGCAGGGGCAGGCCGGCGGCGCGGGCGGGGATGTAGGTGAAGATCTCCAGGGCGTATCCCAGTGCGGCACCCAGGGCGATCTCCTCGGCCAGGGTGCGGTCGCCGCGGTAGGTGGCGCGGATGATCAGCACGCCGGGCAGGGTCAGGCCCAGGACCAGGTAGGCGGCGAACAGGGCCAGGTCGGTGGCCGAGACCCCGTACAGCAGCAGGGCGGCGCAGGCCAGGACGAGCACGCAGGCGGCGGGCAGGGCGCGCCGGAGACGGGAGACGCCGGAGCGGGAGACGCCGG
>NZ_JBSFWD010000045.1:0-74386 GCF_053592655.1 Streptosporangium sp. NPDC002607 | reverse complement strand
GAAGTTAAGCTCTTCAGCGCCGATGGTACTGCACCGGGGACGGTGTGGGAGAGTAGGTCGCCGCCGGACAATCTTTTATGAGGGCCCTCACCTTTCGGTGGGGGCCTTCGTGCTTTCCGGGGCCCGTCCACCGGAGGTTTTCAGGTCCGTTCAGTGGCTCCGAGCACCTCGATCATCGCCAGCGTGTTCTGGTACTCACGCCAATGAATGATCTTCCCGTCCCGTACCCGGAGAATCCCGATGAAGGCGGAGGCGGCTTGGTGGCCGGTGGCGATGACGGTGCCGGCGAGCTCGTACTCGACGACGATGGCCTCGGGGTCGGTGGTTTCGTGGATGACCACATCGCGGATCTCGTCGAGGCGGAACTTCCGGGCGAAGGCGGCCTGCTCGGGGCCGGCGAAGTGGAGGAACGCCTCCCGTCCCTCGTACCGCCGGGTTCTGCCGGAAGGGGCGAAGGGCACCTCGATGACGACGTCCTCGGCCAGCTCACCCCCGATGCCGCCGAGGTTCTCAAGCCAGTGCCGCCGCATGCGCTCGAAGATCTCGCGGGGACCGGGAACGACTGCGGTTTCGGGCATGATGGGTTCCTTGCTGATGGAAGTTAAGATGAGCAGAAACTCATCTTAATGATTATGAGTGGAGACTCACTTTGTCAATGCCGTGTCTCGTGTCCCTGGTCGGGGAAGGCCGGCTGGGATGACGTCCTCGAAGCCCTCGCCGGGCGGTGCCAGGCCGATGCGCGCGGACGCCCGGCGTAACCGGGAGCGGATTCTCGCCGCGGCGGAGGCGGTCTTCGCGGAGAAGGGGCCGTCGGCGTCGACCGAGGAGGTCGCCGCCCGTGCGGGAGTGGCCATCGGTACGGTCTTCAAGCACTTTCCGACCAAGCAGGAGCTCCTGCAGGCCATCATGAAGGACCTCCTGGGCAGGTTGGATCGGGATATGGCCGCTCTCGCGGCCGACGACGCACCCGGCGAGGCGCTGTTCACCTTCGTCACCCGCATGGTCGAGCAGGCGGCGCAGAAGAGGACGGTCGTGGGGCTTCTCGCCGAGACGGGGATCGATCTCCAGGTGGCGAGCTCGGTTCAGATGCTGCGCGAGGGGATCGCGACGCTCCTGGTCCGCTCCCAGGAAGCCGGCACGGTCCGTGAGGGGGTCCGGCTCGACGAGGTGATCGCGCTGCTCACCGGCATCTGCCAGGGAGCACTCCACGCGGGCTGGGATCGCGACCTCCAGCGTCGTACGCTCGCCATCGTCTTCGACGGCCTCAGGGCGTCCGCGGACCGTCGATGACCCGTGCCGGCAACCGGCCGCGGGTCAGGCGTCGGCTGCGGCACGGAGCAGGGGCTCGATCCGGTAGGGGACCTGGACGGAGAGGGCGATCGTGGTGTCGGTCCGCTGGACGGCGGGGGAGGCCAGAATGCGGGCGATGATCTCCTGGAGGTCGGAGGTGCTGCGGGCCACCACGCGGCAGAGCAGGTCGGCCTGGCCGCTGGTGCCGTAGACCTCCAGGACCTCGGGAAGGGGCTCCAGCGCCCGTACAGCCTCGTCCAGGCGGCCCTGGGCGATCTGTAGCGAGACGAACGCCAGGATCGGGTACCCGGCCCCCTCGGGGGTGACCGTGGGGCCGAAGTCGGCGATGACGCCGCGGGCGGTCAGTTTCTCGACGCGGGCCTGAACGGTGCCCCGGGCCACGCCGAGCAGGCGAGCCAGCTCGGTCAGGCCGATGCGCGGATTGGCGCGCATGGTGACCAGGAGGCGGCCGTCCAACTCGTCGATAGACATCCCAACAGGATGGCAGCAGACTGGGCGATTCGACCAGCGTAAGCGCGGTATGACCGTACAGTTCTGTGCGGATCGCCCAGTAAAACTGGCCGCTCTTGTCAACGTTTCCAGAAATTGCTGTCATTTCATACATGTTCGAAGAAGCGCAGTACTTCGCGCCGGTGGCGACCCATGACGACGGCACGATCGAGGTCCAACTCGGTGCCGGTCATCCAGGTTTCGCCGATCCGGTCTACCGTGCGCGCCGCAACGCGATCGCGGCCCTCGCTGTGGGGTACGTGCCGGGTACGCCGATCCCGACGGCCGAGTACACCGCCCAGGAGCACGAGGTGTGGGCGCTGGTCAGCCGAGAACTCAGCCTGAAGCACCGCAAATATGCCACCGTCGAGTATCTGGCCGCGACCGAGCGGCTCGGACTGCCCGCCGAGCGCATCCCGCAGCTACAGGAGGTCGGCGATCTGCTGGAGCCGCTGACCGGGTTCCGCTATATCCCGGCCGCGGGGCTGGTGCCGCTCAGAGATTTCTACGGCGTTCTGGCCGATGGCCTCTTCCACTCCACGCAGTACATCCGGCACCACTCCACGCCGCTGTACACGCCGGAGCCCGACGTGATCCACGAGGTGATCGGGCACGCCAACGCACTGGCCTCCGACCGCTACTCGCGGCTCTACCGGCTGGCCGGGGAGGCGGCGCGGAGGGTCGAGAGCTCCGAGGCGCTGGAGTTCGTCTCGAAGGTCTTCTGGTTCACGATGGAGTTCGGCGTCATGATGGACCAGGGTGAGCTGCGGGCGTACGGGGCGGGCATTCTGTCCTCCTACGGGGAGATCGAAGAGTTCCGGGGCATGGACATCCGGCCGCTGGACGTCGCCGTCATGGGCACCACGCACTACGACATCACGAAATATCAGGATGTTCTCTTCCGAGCCGAGTCGCTGAAGCACCTCGAAGACGTCGTCGGTGAGTTCTGGGCGACCTGTGACGACGAGAGCATCGCCCGGCTAACCGCCAGGGCTTCCCAAGGGTAGATGCAGGTTCAGTGCGACATTCCAAGCGGTAAGTCCTTTTTCTGGCTAGATTTCGCTTCATCATCTTCTTAGTGCCTGTTGTGGGATATATCCCGATCGTCACGTAATGGGGGAGACGGTTGGGGTGGATGATGAGAGCCAGGCACCGGGTGGTCGCGGCAGCTGTTCTGCTGGTCACCGCGCAGGTCACCGCCTGTAGCACGTGCCAGGGCCTGACGCCGGTGAGCATCTCCACCCCGACGGCGTCTCCCCCGACAGCACCCTCCTGGCGGCAGGCGGCACCGGCGTCGGTGCCCCCTCCTCAGGCGCCGTTCCTGGCAGCGGTTCCCGCGCCCACCTTCCCCGGCGCCATGGCGCTCGGGGTCCCGGGGCGGACGGGACTCGCCGGCTCGCCGAGGATTCTCTCCGGGAAGCTCACGCACACCCTCGACGGCTTTCTCGTCAGGTACGGCGGTGGCCGGACCGCGGTCTCGGTGCGCGACCTGACCACGGGCCGGCGCTACCGCTACCACCGTGCCCTCCAGCTGCCGATGGCCAGCATCTCCAAGGTGAGCATCCTGACGGCACTGCTGCTCGACACACGGTGGCGCGAGCTCGGCGACCAGGCCAGGTCCGACGCGAGGCACATGATCCGTTTCGGCGACGACGGAGCGGCCGACCGGCTGTACGAGCGGATCGGCCTGGAGCCCGGGCTGGCCAGTGCGAACCGCAGGCTCGGCCTCAAGCGCACCTACACCCCCGGCGGGCGGTGCGTGGCCCAGAACTGCTGGGGCACCATGCAGAGCACGGCCGAGGACCAGGTACGGCTGGTCAGGGCGCTGGCCACGGGTAGGAGCCCGCTGGCTCCCGCGGAACGCCGGCGGGTGCTCGGGCTGATGGAGCGGGTGACCCCCGGCCAGAAGTGGGGAATCAGCGCGGGGGCCTGCGAGAACGACCAGGTGTCGCTGAAGAACGGCTGGCTGCGGCACGAGTCGAACGGGCGCTGGGTGGTCGTCAGCGCCGGACTGATCCGCGGGCACGGGCACGACTACGCGGTGGCCGTCCTCACCGAGGACAGCCCGAGCATGAGTGCCGGCATCGCCAAGGTCGAGGGCGTGGCCGCGCGCGTCATGAAAGCCTTCAGGGGCGAACACGGCTGCGAGCCGGACGCGAACTGAGCGGCGGGTACCCGTTACGGGGTCCTGTCGACCAGCCGGTAGCCCACCCCGCGCACGGTCTGGATCAGCCGGTCGTCGGTGTCGCCCAGACGCGCGCGGAGACGCTTGACATGTACCGCGATGGTGTTGGTCGAGGCGGTGTCCGTGGAGTTCCAGACATGCCTCATGATCTGCTCCCGCGTCACGGTGCGGTGCGCGTTACGCATCAGGTAGTGCAGCAGCTCGAACTCGCGCAGCGGCAGGTGGATGATCCGGCCGTCGACCGTGACCTGGTAGGCGTTGACGTCGAGTTCCACCTTGCCGACCACGAGCACCCTGCGGGCCCCGGGCTCGCCGGTGAACGCGGCGTGGACCAGGGGTAGTAGCTCGGGCACCCGGTAGGGGCGGGCCACGCACGCGGTGGCCCCGGCGGCCAGCGCCTGGACGGCCTGCTGGGCGTGTCCCTCGCCCACGCCCAGCAAGACGGGGATCGCCCGCGTCAGCCGTACCGCGCGGACGAACTCCACAGCCCCCAGGACCGGCAGCGAGGCGCTGACGAGAACGACGTCGGGCTGCAGCGCCCCGGCCTGCAGGAGAGCCTGGGCACCGTCGGTGACGCCCGTGACCCGCACCCCTTCGCGTTCCAGGGCCGCGGACAGGTCATGGACCATGGCCGCTTCCGGATCGGCCACCAGCAGTATGGGTGCCGTCCGTCTGTCCCCTTCCACTTCTGGTGCCGTCTGCGGCTGGAGCACCCGGATCCTCCAATGTGGGTCAGCCGAAGCGACCGGTGATGTAATCCTCGGTCCGCTTGTCGCTGGGGTTGGTGAAGATGCGGCTGGTCTCGTCGAACTCCACCAGGCGGCCGTGCCGCACGCCGGCTTCGTCGACCTCGGCGGTGAAGAAAGCGGTACGGTCGGAGACACGGGCGGCCTGCTGCATGTTGTGGGTGACGATGACGATCGTGTAGTCGCGCGTCAGCTCCTGCATCAGGTCTTCGATCTTGGTGGTCGCGATCGGGTCCAGGGCCGAGCAGGGCTCGTCCATCAGGATGACGTCGGGCTTCACCGCGATAGCCCTGGCGATGCACAGGCGCTGCTGCTGTCCTCCGGACAGGGAGAGCGCGTTCTGTTTGATCTTGTCCTTGACCTCGTCCCAAAGCGCCGCCTTGGTCAGCGCCTCCTCGACGATCTCGTCCATGTTGCCCTTGATCCCGTTGACCCGGGGACCGTAGGCGATGTTGTCGTAGATCGACTTGGGGAAGGGGTTCGGCTTCTGGAAGACCATACCGATCCGGCGGCGGACCTCGATCGGGTCCACGTGGTCGCCGTACAGGTTCTCGTCGTGGTACAGGATCTCGCCGACCGCGCGGGCGCCGGGGATCAGGTCGTTCATCCGGTTGAAGCAGCGGAGCACCGTGCTCTTGCCGCAGCCGGACGGGCCGATCATGGCCGTGATCTCACGGTTGCCGATGGTCAGGTCGACCCCGCGTACCGCCTCGTAGTCACCGTAGAAAACGCTGAGGTTGGAGACGGTGAAGACCGGGTCGAGGGCCTCGATGGTGCGGGGGACTTCGGGGCCGCGCACGTTCACATTCGGCACGGAAATTCCAATCTCGGACATTTCTTACCTCACCAGCGCTTCTGGTAGCGGTTACGGAGCCAGATGGCGACCGAGTTCATCAGGAGCAGGATCGCCAGCAGGATCACGATCGCCGCGGAGGCGAGGATGCTGAACTCCTCCTGGGGCCGGCTGATGAAGCTGTAGATCTGCAGCGGCAGGACGGTGAAACTACTCCAGACACCCTCGGGGTTGAACCGGACCAGCGTCGCGGCGCCGAGCATCAGGAACGGGGCGGCCTCGCCGATCGCACGGGAGAGGGCCAGGATCGAGCCCGTCGCGATGCCCGGGATCGACGCCGGGAGCACCTGGCGGTAGATGGTCTGCCACTGGGTCGCGCCCAGTGCCAGCGAGCCCTCGCGAATGGACGGGGGCACCGCGCGGATGGCCTCACGCGCGGAGATGATGACGATGGGCAGTACGAGCAGTGAGATGGTGACCGCGCCGGTCATGACCGTGAAGCCGAACTGCAGCCAGCGGGCGATGATGCCCAGGCCGAGGATGCCGTAGACGATCGAGGGAACGGCCGCCAGGTTGGAGATGTTCAGCTCGATCAGCTTGTTGTACCACTTGGTCTTGTCGGCGTACTCCTCAAGGTAGATCGCCGCGAGGATCCCGGTGGGCAGGGCCATGACCGCAGTCAGCGCGATGATCCACAAAGTGCCCAGGATGCCCGACTGGATGCCCGAGGTCTCCGGGCGGCGGATCGAGGGCTGGTTCTCCCAGAGCATCGGGTTGAGCCTCGGCCAGCCCTTCTCGACGACGTAGATCAGCAGCATGGCCAGGAACGCCAGAGCGATCGCGAGGCTGGCCAGCAGCGCGATGCGGAAGAGGTGCTCCCTGAGCGGACGTCCCTTGCTCGCCAGCTGCACGGCCGAACGCGGGGTGGAGAGGATGGCCATCAGTCGTAGACCTCGCGATACTTCTGGACCATGCGGGCGCTGAGGTAGTTCATCGCGAAGGTGATCACGAAGAGCAGGGAACCCACCGCGAAAATGGTCTTGTAGGCGATCGAGCCGACCGAGGCGTCGCCGGAGCCGGCCTGGGCGATGAAGGCCGCCATCGTGGACATCTCATTGCCCGGGTAGAGCGTGAAGACGGACTTGAAACCACCCGCGATCGCGACGATCATCGTTTCGCCCGCGGCCCGGGAGATCGCCAGGATGATGGCGGCGACGATACCGGAGAACGCGGCGGGGACGACGACGCGCACCGAGGTGAGCATCTTGGAGGCGCCGAGGGCGTACGAGCCCTCGCGCAGGCCGTTCGGCACCGCGGCCATCGAGTCCTCGGACAGCGACGCGACGATCGGGATGATCATCACGCCGACCAGGAGGCCGGCGGCGAGCGCGTTCTTGGCCTCCAGGTCCAGGAAGGGGAAGAGGTCCCTGAGCAGCGGCGTGACGAAGGTGAGGGCGAAGAAGCCGAAGACCACCGTCGGAACACCCGCGAGGACCTCGAGCACCGGCTTGAAGATCTTGCGAGTCCTGCGGGAGGCGTACTCCGACAGGTAGATCGCCGCGGCCAGGCCGAGCGGCACGGCGACCACGACGGCGATGAAGGTGATCTCCACGGTCGCCACGATGAGCGGCCAGACACCGAACGCCGGCGGGTTGAACAGCGGTCCCCAGTCGGTGGACCCGAAGAACTCGCCGATGCTCACCGTGGCGAAGAACTCGATGGTCGGTTCGAGGAGTGCGATGACGATGCCGATCGTGGTCGCCACCGAGACCAGCGCCGCGATCAGGAGAACAACCTTGACCACGGACTCGCCGTAACGCGGGCGCGACCGCGCCAGGGACCCCGAGGTCCCTGGAACGGTCGTGCGGTGCTGTGCCGACATCAGCCGGCGCTCTTCAGCGACGTGATGTCAGCCTTGAGCTTGGCCTCCTGCTCGGCGTTCAGCGGGACGAACTTGGCGTCCTTGGCGATCGCGTCGATGTTGGACGCGTAGTAGTCGAGGAAGGCCGCGACCTCGGGCCGCTTCGCCGCGGCGGTGGAGGGGTAGATGAACAGCGGGCGGGAGAGCGGGGTGTACTTGCCGCCCTGGGCCGCCTCGACGCTCGGGGCCACGCAGCCGCTGCCCGAGTCGATCTCCACGGCCTTCAGCTTGTCGACGTTCTCCTCGTAGTAGGTGAAGCCGAAGTAGCCCAGACCACCCTTGGCGCCCGAGACACCGGTGACGATGTCGTTGTCGTTCTCGCTCGGGCTGTAGTCCTTGCGGCTGGCACCCTCCTCACCGTTGATCTCGTCGGTGAAGTAGTCGAAGGTGCCGGAGTCGGTGCCGGGGCCGTAGAGCTTCAGCGCCTCGGCGGGGAACTTGGCGTCGACGTCCTTCCAGGTCTTGATCTTGCCCTCGGCCGCCGGCTCCCAGATCTTCTTGAGCTGGTCGGTGGTGAGGCAGGTGACCCAGTCGTTCTCCTTGGGAACCACGACAGTCAGCGCGTCGGTCGCCACCGTGAGCTCGGTGAACGTGATGCCCTTCGCCTCGCAGGCCGCCTTCTCCTCGTCCTTGATCGCGCGGGAGGCGTTCGAGATGTCGGTCTCGCCGGCGCAGAACTTCTCAAAGCCGCCGCCGGTGCCCGAGGTGCCGACCGGCACCTTCACCTGCGGCTGCTCCTCGCCGAAGAGCTCGGAGGCGGCCTGGGTGAGGGGAGCCACGGTGCTGGAACCGTCGATCTTGATCTCGCCGCTCAGGGCTGCGCTCGCCTCGGTGGCGGGGGCGGCGGACGAGGTGCTTCCGTCACTGCTGGGCTTGGCGTCGCCACCGCATGCGGCCGCGAGCGAAACGACGAGCGCGGCCGTCGCCACCGCGCTGAGGCGGCGCTGTCCACTGGTCACGGTTATGTTCCTTCTCCGTAGTGAGATCCGTTCTCGATGTCTTCGATGAAACTGGGGCAAAGTGAACGGAAGTGAAACGAGCCGTGACCGGCACCGGAAGAGGTGAACCCACGGATGTGAATACCCGGGCTTTGGCAGGATTTTCGTCCTGGCTTGCACCCTCGCAGGGCCTTTGGGCTGTGCTTTAGAGGGTTTTGGCGGAAATATGACCTGGTGAGCAGGGGAGGGCCGTCAGTTCGCCATCGCCTCCGGCCGCGGTCGTCGCAGGTGTGTCGATCCGTTCACCCTCCCGACATCCTGGGGAAGGTGAACGGACACGGGTGGGCCAACGGGCATGGCGAGTACCCGGGCGTGTGCGGAAGAGAAGCGCGGACGGCCGTACGGCGCCCGGAAGGGGGACTAGACGGGGAGGGTGAGCGGCCCGCTGCCGAGGCGCTCGAGGACCTTGGTGTGCAGGGGGCCGTTGCTGCACAGCAGGCTGCCGCCGTCGATGTCGGGGACACCCGACAGGTCGGTCCAGATGCCGCCCGCCTCCTCGACGATCACGGTCAGTGCCGCGATGTCCCAGGGGGAGAGTTCGGGCTCCGCCGACACGTCGACCGCGCCCTCGGCGACCATCATGTGTGACCAGAAGTCACCGTAGGCGCGGCTGCGCCAGACGGAACGGTTCAGGTCGAGGAAGGCGTCGAGCTTCCCGGCCTCCTCCCAGCCACCGAGGCTGGAGTAGGAGAACGACGCGTCCTCCAGGTAGGCGACGGAGGAGACCTGGCAGCGCGTGGCCTTGGTGAGGCTCTTGCCGGCCCAGGCGCCGCCGTCGCGGGCGGCCCACCAGCGGCGGCCGAGCGCGGGGGCCGAGACCAGGCCCACGACGACGCGGCCCTGGTCCACCAGGGCGATGAGCGTGGCCCAGACGGGCACTCCGCGTACGTAGTTCTTGGTGCCGTCGATCGGGTCGATGATCCACGAGCGCTCGCCGTAGCCGCTCTTGCCGAACTCCTCGCCGATGATGGTGTCGCGAGGCCGGGCCCGGCCGAGGGTCGCGCGGATCGCCTGCTCAGTCGCCTGGTCGGCATCGCTCACCGGTGTGAGGTCAGGCTTGTTCTCCACCCGCAGGTCCAGGGCCTTGAACCGACGCATGGTCAGATCGTCGGCCGCGTCGGCCATGACGTGCGCGAGGCGAAGATCGTCGTTGTAACCCGTCACGGATGCCAACGCTATCGCGTTGGTGACCGAATTGAGGAGAGTGGGGCGCAAGAGGGACAATCGTGTCGCCAGCCTATGGCGACGCCGGCGCGTCGCGGTGAGGCCGCTGGGACCCGGCTCCTTCCCTCGTCGACCGGGGCCACTCGTTCCTCGCGAGTTGCCGGCGACGCTAACGCGTCGCGGTTCGGCCGCTCTTACCCGGCTCCTTCCCTCGTCGACCGGGGCCACTCGTTCCTCGCGACCCCGCTCTCCTCGGTCCAGTCCCCGGCGCGGCCTCACGGCCCCGCTCTCCTCGGTCCAGTCCCCGGCGCGGCCTCACGGCCCCGCTCTCCTCGGTCCAGTCGCCGGCGCGGCCTCACGGGGAGTCCCTCAAGGGGGGAGCGTGGGGCACGTCCCTGCGGTGTTCCTTGGGGGCTAGTCGTCGTCGGGGGTGCCTTCGCGGCTGGCGAGGAGGCGGCGTAGGGAGGTCAGGCGGGCCGGGTCGGCGTGGCCGGCGGCTACCCAGGCGTCCAGGGCGCACTCCTCTGAAAGGTGGGTGCAGCCCTTCGGGCAATGGACGGTGCCCTCGATCAGGTCGGGGAAGCCCGCCAGGACCGTCTCCACCGAGACATGGGCCAGACCGAAGCTGCGCACCCCGGGGGTGTCGATGATCCAGCCACTCTCCGGCAGTTCGAGGGCGACGGCGGAGGTGGAGGTGTGACGGCCCCGGCCGGTCACCGCGTTCACGTGTGAGACGGCCCGGTTGGCGTCCGGCACCAGGGCGTTGACCAGGGTTGACTTACCCACCCCGGAATGGCCGACGAGCACGCTGATCCGGCTCTTGAGGCGCTCTCGCACCTCCACCAGGTCGCCGCCCTTGGAGACCACCACGTACGGCACGCCGAGGGGGGCGTACAGCGAGACCAACTCGTCGGGCGAGGCGAGATCGGACTTGGTGAGGCAGAGCAGCGGCTCGATGTCGGCGTCGAAGGCCGCGACCAGCATCCGATCGATCATGCGGGGCCGGGGCGGTGGATCGGCCAGGGCCGTCACGATGACGAGTTGGTCGGCGTTGGCGACCACGGGGCGCTCGATGCCGTCGGTGTTGTCGGTGTCGTCCGCGGAGCGGCGGAGCATGGAGGCGCGGGGCTCCACCCGTACGACGCGGGCCAGCGTGTCGGTCATCCCGGAGACGTCGCCCACCAGGGCCACCCGGTCGCCGACCACGATTCCCTTGCGGCCCAGCTCGCGGGCCTTCATCGCGACCACGACCCGGCCGCTCATCGCGGCGCCCTCCGCCTGGTCCCGCTTGCGGCGGCGTCCCCGCTCGCCCTCCGACTCGACCAGGCACGTGTAGCGTCCGCGGTCGACGGCGACCACGAACGCCGGGACCGCGTTCTCATGGGCAGGACGGATCCGGGTCCGGGGCCGGGATCCCTTTCCCGGCCTGACCCTGACGTCGTCCTCGTCGTACTCGCGCTTTCTCAGTTTCTCCGCCTTGTCCGGCCCGGTGCGCCCCGCGAAGGGCCGCGACTACCGGGCGCCTCCTGGGCCTGCCGGCCGGTCGCCCCTCACCGCGCGCCGCGCAGCATGTCCGCCCACATCGAGGCGAACTCGGGAAGGGTCTTACCCGTGGTGGCGATGTCCTCCACCTCGACGCCGGGCACGGCCAGCCCGATGACCGCTCCGGCGGTGGCCATCCGGTGGTCGGCGTAGGAGTGGAACACGCCGCCGGTGAGCGGTCGGGGCCGGATCTCCAGGCCGTCCTCGGTCTCGTTCGCGTCGCCGCCGAGACCGTTGATCTCCGCGACCAGAGCGGCCAGCCGGTCGGTCTCGTGCCCGCGGATGTGGGCGACACCGCTGATCCTGCTGGGGGAGTCGGCGAGAGCGGCCAGCGCGGCGATCGTCGGGGTCAGTTCGGCCACGTCGCGCAGGTCCGCCTCGATTCCGGTGATCCGTCCGGTACCGGTGACCGCCAGCCCCTCGGGTGTGTGCTCCACCGAGGCGCCCATGTCGGCCAGCAGCGTGCGCAACTGGTCACCCGGCTGGGTCGTCCGCACGGGCCAGTCGGGAATGGTGACCGTGCCGCCTGTCACCATGGCGGCGGACAGGAACGGCGCCGCATTGGACAGGTCGGGCTCAACCGTGAAGTCCCTCGCCCCGATGGGGCCGGGCTCGACCCGCCAGACGTCCGGCTCGGAGTCGTCCACCACGACGCCGAACTCGCGCAGCATCTGAACGGTCATCTGGATGTGCGGCTGCGAGGGGATCGGCGGGCCGTCGTGGCGTACCGTCACGCCCTTCTCGAAGCGCGCGGCGGTCAGCAGCAGGCCGGAGAGGAACTGTGAGGAGCCCGACGCGTCGAGCCTGACCTCGCCGCCGGTCAGCGGCCCCCTGATGGTGAAAGGCAGCGCGTCGCCGGTCACCTCGGCGCCGAGGGCGCGCAGCGCGCGCAGGATCGGGCCCATCGGGCGCTTACGCGCGTGCGGGTCGCCGTCGAAGAACACCTCGCCCCTGGCCAGTGCCGCCATGGGCGGCACGAAGCGCATGACCGTGCCCGCCAGCCCCACATCGATGTGGGCGCCGCTGATGACGGGGCCGGGCGTGATCGCCCAGTCGACGCTCGAGGCGCTCTCGTTGGAGGGGGTCATCGTCGCGCCCAGTGCCCGCAGCGCGTCCGCCATCAGATCGGCGTCGCGGCTGCGCAGCGCCAGCCGTACCGTGCCGGGTCCCTCGGCCAGTGCGGCGAGCAGCAGTGCGCGGTTGGTCACGGACTTCGATCCGGGCAGGGGAACGGTCGCGCGGACGGGTTCGGTCGCGGCCGGCGCGGGCCACAGCGGAGCGGACATGGCCAAAAGCCTAGCTGTGTTGTCGGCGACGCTGCGCGTCGCGGTTCGGCCGCTCTTGCCCGGCTCCTTCCCTCGTCGACTGGGGCCGCTCGTTCCTCGCGAGTTGCCGGCGACGCTAACGCGTCGCGGTGAGGCCGCTCTTGCCCGGCTCCTTCCCTCGTCGACCGGGGCCGCTCGTTCCTCGCGACCCCGCTCTCCTCGGTCCAGTCCCCGGCGCGGCCTCACGGCCCCGCTCTCCTCAGTCCAGTCGCCGGCGCGGCCTCACGGCCCCGCTCTCCTCGGTCCAGTCGCCGGCGCGGCCTCACGGGGAGTTCCCCCAAGGGGAGGCATGGGGCACGTTCCCGGGGTGATTCTTGGGGGGAGAGAACGGGGTGTCCCTGGGGAGAGAGATCTTGGGTACTTCCCGGTGGGGGCTTCCGGTGTGCCGTGGCGTGGCAAAGTGGAGATATGTGCGGGAGATACGCGTCTACGCGGGACAAGCACGAGTTGCTGGAGGAGTTCCAGGTCGAGCTTGACGGTGCGGCCGACGACGAACTCAGGCCCGACTACAACGTCGCGCCCACGAAACCGGTGTACGCGGTGATGAGCCGGGTGCCGAAGGCCGATCCGGACGGCCGACCGGTCCGGCAGCTCCGCGTGGTCCGCTGGGGGCTGGTCCCGGCCTGGGCCAAGGACCCTTCCATCGGCTCAAAGATGATCAACGCGCGGGTGGAGACGGTGGCGGAGAAACCCGCCTACCGCAAGGCGTTCGCGGAGCGCAGGTGCCTGCTGCCCGCCGATGGTTATTTCGAGTGGGTCGTGCTCGACGAGAAGGACGCCAAGGGCAGACCGAAGAAGCAGCCCTACTTCGTCCGCCCCGCCGACGGCGGCGTGCTGGCCATGGCGGGACTGTACGAGTTCTGGCGGGACCGGGGCCGGGCCGAAGACGACCCGCTCTCCTGGCTGGTGACCTGCACGATCATCACGACCGACGCCGTGGACGAGGCCGGAGCGGTACACGACCGGATGCCGATGCTGATCGAGCGCGACCGGTGGGGTGAGTGGCTCGACCCGGGAGTGACCGACGCGCGGGAGTTCCTGATCCCCGCGGGCTCCACCGGGCTGGAGGTCTATCCGGTCTCCACCGCGGTCAACTCGGTGCGCAACAACAGCCCCGAGCTCGTCGAGCCGCTGCGGTAGGAGGGGAGCGGTAGTCGGCCGCTCTTCTGAAAACGCTGGTCGATCCGGTGTAAAAGTTCCGGCAAGTGGGCATCCGCTGAGGAAAGCGGTGACTCGCGACGAGTGGGCGAGATCACCGTCGCCAGAGCTCACCCCTTGCGCCTGACGGGAGAGTCGGGGATCCCTTCACAGGCCGTCCCCGTTTTCCGGAGGTGCGGATTCGTGGATGTCGCGACCGCGCGCGAGCGTCTGAAGAACATGCTCGCCGAACTTGACCGTTCCATCGGAGTCCTTCGCGGAGATTCACCCGCCGCGGGGGACCGCTCCCCGGCGGACGCCGGTTCCGAGCTGACCGATTCCGACCGCAACCGGGCACTGCTGGAAGGGGCCACCCGGCACCGGGGTTCGGTGATCGAGGCGCTCAGGCGGATGGACGAGGGGTGCTACGGACTCTGTGCGGACTGCGCCGCGCCCGTTCCGGAGGGCAGGCTGGAGGCGCGCCCCGAGGCCGCCCGCTGCCTCCAGTGCCAGTCCAAACGCGAACGCCGACGCTGACCCCGCCCCCGGAAGCATCCAGGGGACGTGCCCGTGATCCTTCCCCGAAGGGACGCGCCGTCCTCCCGCACCAAGAATCTCCCCGGGGACGTGCCCCATGCCTCCCTTTGGGGGACTCCCCGTGAGGCCGCGCCGGCGACTGGACCGAGGAGAGCGGGGTTGTGAGGCCGCGCCGGGGACTGGACTGAGGAGAGCGGGGTTGCGAGGAACGAGCGGCCCCGGTCGACGAGGGAAGGAGCCGGGCAAGAGCGGCCGAACCGCGACGCGCAGCGTCGCCGGCAACTCGTGAGGAACGAGCGGCCTCCCTCGACGAGGGAAGGAGCCGGGCAAGAGCGGCCGAACCGCGACGCGTTAGCGTCGCAATCAACGCAGCGTCGCCTTTAACAGGGCCGGCGCGCGCTGGCGACCAAGTGGATGCCCACCGTGTCGTCGTCGTCGGGGTGGGTGTCCAGTTCGGTGTTGACCAGCCAGGTGAGCGCCCGGGAGTCGGAGGCGAGCACATGGTCGACGGTCGAGGGGGACAGCACCGTGCGGGGCCGTACCCACTCGACCTCCAGGCCCGCCTCGGTGAGCAGCTCGCGGAGCTGGGCGCTGCTGAAGCAGCGGGTGATGCTGCCGTCGGGCCAGGGCACGAGCATGACCTCGCCGGTCTGGCGCAGGTGGGCCCAGTAGTTCTGCTCGGCGAGGATCGCCATCCCCAGCACCAGGGAGTCGACGCAGACCAGTGTCCGGCCGCCGGGACGCAGAACCCTGACGACATCGTCGATCGCGGACTCGGCCATGAGCTCCACGGACATCGCCCGTTCCTCGGCGAGCACGGCGTCCACGCTGCAGTCGGGCAGGAAACGCAGGTCGTCGGCGCGTACCTGGCTGACCCTGGAGATGTCGTGCAGCGGTTGGTCGTCCGCGGGCCGGCGGAAGTCGACCATCTCGATCACCCGGTGTCCCGCCTTCGCCGCCTGGACGGCCCAGCGGCCGTTGCCGCAGGACATGTCGAGGACGGTGGAGGGGGTTTCCGGCAGCCATCGACTCAGTTGCTCGGCCACGACCGCGTGATAAAAGGTCCAGTACGGCCCGAGCGCACCTGAGCCGTTCAGCTCTTCGGCCGGGATGGGCAGCACAAGCAGCTCCTGGCGTCGGGAGGATCCGGTGGTCTTTGATTACCTACCGGTACGTATCTTCTTTTCCCCGTACCGGGTCGTTCGTCACCTTCTATCTTGCGGGAACAGATGACTGGACGAGCGTGTTGCAAGCGGACAACGCACGATCCTTTCGGAGGTTGGCAAGCAGATGCTCGCCTTGATCGAACCCGTCACCCGCCCCGGTGATCGGGCCATCCCCGGTGAGCGGGTATCCTCCGCTCAGTACGGTGTCCCGCGTCAGCAGGACTTCGGCGATCTTAAGGGGGTGGGTCCGGTCCCTGCGACAGACGAGGAGACTCTGGAGCAGCGGAGCACACGGTTCGAGCGGGATGTCATGCCCTATCTCGACCAGCTCTACTCTGCCGCACTTCGGATGACCCGGAACCCCGCGGACGCCGAGGACCTTCTTCAGGAGACCTTCGCCAAGGCGTTCGCGTCTTTTCACCAGTTCCAGCAAGGCACGAACCTCAAGGCGTGGCTTTACCGAATCCTGACCAACACCTTCATCAACAGTTACCGCAAGAAGCAGCGGGAGCCCAAGCAGTCGGGTGCCGAGGAGATCGAGGACTGGCAGCTGGCCAGGGCCGAGTCGCACACTTCGGCGGGGTTGAAGTCGGCGGAGGTCGAGGCGCTGGAGCACCTCCCGGACACCGACGTGAAGCGGGCGCTGGCCGCGCTCCCCGAGGAGTTCCGCATCGCGGTCTATCTCGCCGACGTCGAGGGCTTCCCGTACAAGGAGATCGCGGACATCATGGGGACCCCCATCGGGACCGTGATGTCGCGGCTGCACCGTGGCCGTCGCCAGCTGCGGACCCAACTTGAGGACTACGCCCGCGAGCGTGGCCTGGTTCCCGCGGAAGGTGCGAAGTGAGCGAGCGAGACAGGAACGGCGATTCCGCCCCGGTGGCCTCGACACCCCTGGGTGAGGTGATCGCATGAGCTGTGGCGAGCACCACGACACCGACTGTCGTGAGGTCCTGGACAAGGTCTACACCTACCTGGACGGCGAGCTCGACGAGCGCAACTGCGCGGACATCCGCCAGCACCTGGACGAGTGCCACCCCTGCCTGGAGGAGTACGGCCTGGAGCAGGTCGTCAAGCAACTCGTCGCCAAGCACTGCGGCTGCGACCAGGTCTCGGAGGACCTGCGGGCCAAGGTGCTCAGCCGGATCGACCAGGTACGCTCCGAACTCGCCCACTGACCTCTCCGGAGCCTCCGTATGGTCGTGGTCATCGCGTGTGCCGAGGGGCTGCCGGGTTCACCCGGCAGGTGAACCGCTTCCCTGTTATGGTTCCTGGGTTCGAAACGGTCATGGCCTGGCCGTCGGTTCTCTCGGCCGAGGGAACCGAGAAGCCACTCCCCTCGTGGAGCGGAGGAGTCACACGACGATGGGGGTTGCTCATGCGCATACTCGTGACCGGTGGGGCGGGGTTCATCGGATCCACCCTCGTTGACCGGCTGCTGGCCGACGGGCACGAGGTCGCGGTGGTGGACGACCTGTCCGGTGGCGACCGCGGCAACCTGGTCCGCGCCGCGGAGAGCCCCCTGTTCGCCCTGCACGTGATGGACATCCGGGACCCGGCCCTGATCGGCCTGGCGGCCGAGTGGAGACCCGAGGTCGTCTGCCACCTCGCAGCGCAGATCAGCGTGCGCAAGAGCGTGGCCGACCCGGTACACGACGCCAGGCTCAACGTCGAGGGCACCGCGTCGGTCCTGACGGCCGCCCACCACGGTGGCACCCGCAAGGTCGTCTTCGCCTCCTCGGTCGCGGTCTACGGCAGGCCGGCGGTCATTCCGGTCCCCGGCGGCGCGGCGACCGACCCGCGCTCTCCGTACGCGGCCTCCAAGCTCAGCGCGGAGACCTACCTGGCCACCTTCAAGGCGCTCCACGGCATCGACTACACCACGCTGGTGCTCTCCAACGTCTACGGCCCGCGCCAGTCGCCGGACGGCGAGGCGGGGGTGGTCGCCATCTTCACGGACGCGCTGCTCAACGGCACCCCCACGGTGGTGTACGGCGACGGCACCCAGACCCGCGACTACATCTTCGTCGACGACGTGGTCGACGGCTTCGCCCGTTCCTGTGGCGCCAAGGGCGGCGGCGGCCGCTTCAACCTGGGCACCGGAGTCGAGACCACCGACCGGAGGCTGCACTCCCTGGTCGCCGCGGCGGCGGGGGCCGTCGACGAGCCGGGTGGGGCTCCGGCCCGCCTGGGAGACCTCCCGGCCATGGCCGTCGATCCGGCTCCCGCCTTCGACGGGCTCGGCTGGCGCCCCCAGACGGACCTGGCCACGGGCCTGAAGGCCACGGTCGACTGGGCGAGGACCAAACTCGCAACCCCGTAATCCCACCAAGCACCCTCAACTCGTGAGGCCACACCGGACCGGCCGGGACAGCGCCCTGGGGCCGTCCCTCAAGAATCTTCCTGAGGGACGGCCCGTGAGGCCGCGTCGGCGACTGGACCAGGAAGCCCCCTGGGGACGTGCCCCATGCTTTGTTCCCGAGGGACTACTCGTGAGGCCGCGCCGGCGACTGGACCGAGGAGAGCGGGGTCGCGAGGGAAGGAGCCGGGTAAGAGCGGCCGAACCGCGACGCGCAGCGTCGCCGGCAACTCGTGAGGAACGAGCGACCCGCTCGACGAGGGAAGGAGCCGGATAAGAGCGGCCTCACCGCGACGCGTTAGCGTCGCCAGAAGCAGGCCCGAACCGCGACGCGCAGCGTCGCCAGCAGTCCGTGATTGACCGGTTACGCTTTGCTTTCGATTGGCCGTCTCGCCCTCCTGATCTGGCTCGCTTCTGTAGCCTGAGTGCGAAATCGACGTGGAGGCAGCGCATGTTGAAGGAAACGGTCGACCCGGCCCACCCCGGGATCTCCTGGACCTGAACGCGCGCCCTTTGGAACCCTAGGGTGGCCGCTTTGCGTGGACTGCCGTGGTTTGCCAAGGTCTATCTGATCCTTGTCATCGGAGCCGCCTTTGTGCTGCTCGGATACAGCGTGGCGGCGGACGGTCGCCTGGATCGGCTCGACTGGTCCAACCTCATGGTGCTTGCCCTGCTGTTCCTGGTGTGCGAGTCGGTGCCCACCCTGCTGAGCGTCAGGCAGGCGGCGGTGTCGGTCAGCTTCTCCGCCGTGCTCGCCGCGGTGGTGCTGCTCGGCCCCGAGGGAGCGGCGCTGGTCGGCATGACGGCCATGTTCAGCGTGCGGCCCGGCCTGCCGCTGGTGAAGCGGCTGTTCAACAGCGCCCAGTTCGCCATCTGCGGCTACGTCGCGGGCCGGGTCTACGTGGCGCTCGGTGGCAGAGCCGAGGTGCCCACCATCGCCGGATTCGACGAGATCATCGTGCCGTTCGCGGGCGCGGCGGCCGTCTTCGTGCCCCTCAACTTCGTCCTGATCGCGTTGGTGCTGGCGGTCACGGGCCAGGCCGATCAGGTGCCGCTGCGGGGCGTGGCCCAGTTCATGGTCTCCTACTTCGGTTACGCCACCTTCGGCCTGCTGATCGCGGGGCTGTGGGCCACGGTCAACTCGATCTCCGCGGTGCTCGTGCTGCTCCCGCTCTTCGTGGCCCGCTGGGCCTTCGGCCAGTACCTCGCGCAGCAGCGCTCCTACGACGCCACGATCGCCGCGCTCTGCCAGGCGGTGGAGACCAAGGACTACTACACGCGCGGCCACTGCACCCGCGTCTCCCTGGCCGCGGGAATGATCGCTGAGGAGATCGGCATGGGGTCCGAGCGGTTGCGTGCGATCCGCTACGCCGGGATGCTTCACGACGTGGGCAAGCTGGGCGTGCCGACCAAGGTGCTGCAGAAGGACGGCCCGCTCAGCGAGGAGGAGTTCGCGGCCATCCAGCTCCATCCGATGCGCGGGCTGGAGATCGTGCGCGGCATCGACTTCCTGGACGAGGCGTTCGCCGGGATCATGCACCATCACGAGCGGCAGGACGGCAAGGGCTACCCGATGGGGCTGGCGGGGGACGAG
This sequence comes from Streptosporangium sp. NPDC002607, assembly GCF_053592655.1. NCBI lineage: Bacteria > Bacillati > Actinomycetota > Actinomycetes > Streptosporangiales > Streptosporangiaceae > Streptosporangium > Streptosporangium sp. NPDC002607. The sequence goes on along the minus strand of NZ_JBSFWD010000045.1, from coordinate 55,119 downwards.
ATCCCGGAGTTCGCCAGGATCATCGCGGTGGCCGACGCCTTCGACTCGATGACCTCGGACCGTTCCTACCGCAACGCCCGTCCGCGCGAGGTGGCCATGACCGAGCTGCGCAAGGGCGCCGGCACCCAGTTCGACCCGGTGATGGTCGTGGCGTTCATCAAGGCGGTCGACCGCGACGGCTGGGAGCCGCCGCGCACCGTCGTCACGCCCCTGGCCGACGTGGCGGAGACCACCACGAAGGACCACGACGACCCGACCATGCCCATTCAGGTGGTGTCCGAGCGATGAACGGCTCCGGCGCCAACCGGGCTTTCCAGGCGCTCGACTCGGGTCAGCTGCTGCTGATCTGCGCGGCGGGCCTGCTGGCGGTGGCCGGGGTGGCCCACACGGCCGCGACAGGGCTGCTCGATCCCCAGATCGCCGTCGCCTTCGGCGCGTTGATCGCGGCGGGGGAACTGGCCAGGCTGACCATGCCCGGCAACAGGGAGGTGGCGCCGATCGGCGCGGCGGCCGCGCTCGGTTACACGCTCCTGCTGGACATGGGTGGTGTTCCCACCCGGCACTCGGCGCTCCAGGTCGTCGCGGTGCTCTCGGTCGGCATGGTCGCCGGGGCGCTGCCGCACCTCGCGGTGGGCCGCCCACCCCGCCTGGACGCGATGGCGCGCAGGCTGCTCACCGGCGCCCTGCTCGCGCTGGCCTACCGGCCGCTGGCAGGCCCGCTGTTCGACCTGGCCAGGGGCGATGAGAGCGGCTGGTGGCCCGCGCTCGGAGTGATGGCCCTGTTCATCCTGCTCATGGTGGTGGCCGACGTGCTGCTGGCCGCCGCGCTCCGGGCCGAACAGGTGCGTGCCGCCTTCAAGGTGGCCGTTCACGACGAGCTGTGGATGGCCGCGCCGTTGGGGGTCGCCGTCGCGGCCTCGGGCATCCTGCTCGCGCTCGCCTCGCACAGCATGGACATGGCCGCGCTGCTGGTCTTCGCGGCGCCGCTGCTGGTCACCCAGGTCGCCTTCCGTAAGTACGCCGGGATCAGGGCCACCTATCTGCAGACCGTACGAGCGTTGTCGAGGGTCACCGAGGTCGGCGGCTATGTCGAGCCGGGGCATTCCCGCCGGGTGAGCCGCCTGGCGGTGGCGGTCGGGCGGGAGCTCGGCACGGCCGAGCCCGAGTTGCTGGAGCTCGAATACGCCGCGCTCATGCACGACATCGGTCAGCTGTCGCTGCGCGACCCGATTCCCGGCGGTGCCACGGTTCTCACCGACCCCGAGCAGGCGCGGCGCATCGCCGAGCTGGGCGCGGAGGTGATCAAGCAGACCGGGGTGCTGGACCGGGTGGCCGAGATCGTCCGTCGTCAGTGTGACACCTGCGCCGAGAAGCCGCCCACGGCCAGCCGCATCATCAAGGCGGCCAACGCCTACGACGATCTCGTGGGTGGTTCCAGTGACCGCGATCGGGCAGGCGCCGCGCTGGAGCGTCTCCGTCTCGGCGCGGGCAAGGAGTACGATCCGACGGTCGTCGAGGCGATGGCCAGAGTGATCGACAGGCTGGCCCCGATCCATCGGCTTTAGGGTTCTCCTACAGTTGAACGCCGGTTCCCTGCGGTTTCCGCCCGCTCACATCTGCGGGGTTCCTACGGTTCGCGTTGCCGCGATCGGTGGTTTCGGGCGAACGGTTGCGCGGAATGCCCAGCCGTAGGGTGGAGCGGTCGAAAGGAACCCACCAACGTGTTCGAGTCCGTTCTGATCGCCGACCGTGGCGAAATCGCACGACGGATCGTCCGCACGGTTCGGCACATGGGGGTGCGTGCCGTCGCGGTGTACTTCGAGGTGGATGCCGACCTGCCGTTCGTCACCGAAGGAGCCGCCGGGCGAGGGGGGCTGGGTCGACTCCGGGTACGCGTTGGGGAACACGGTCACGCCGTTCTACGATCCGCTCATGGCCAAGCTGTGCGGGTACGGGCGGACGCATGCCGAGGCGCTGGGGCGCGCCCGCGAGGCCGTGGCGGGCAACAACCGACCGTTCCGCCTGGAGCTGCTGGAACGGCCGGAGTCCGTCGACGGAAAGTACGACACAGGACTGGTATCTCGCATGCGAGCGTGATCAGCTCTGTCTGGCACAGTTGAAGAACGTTGAACGATGGGAGTTTCCGGTGGCTGAGATCCGCGCTGAGATGGTGGCGAATGTCTGGAAGGTCCTCGTGGCCGAGGGGGACACCGTAGAGGACGGCGACACCCTGCTCATTCTTGAGTCGATGAAGATGGAGATCCCGGTCCTCACCGAGGACGACGGCGTGATCGCCAAGTTGCAGGTCGCCGAGGGCGATGTCATCCAGGAGGGCGACCTGATCGCCGTCATCGAGTAGTTCCGCCCCCGCTCCCGGGAGTGAGGCGCGCGAGGAAGCGCTCGCGGTCGACGACGACGCGCTCGATGGTTCCGCTCGCGACGACGGACTTCCGATCGCGGGCGGTGAAGCCGAAGACCAGGCGGTGGCCGTCGACCTCGGTGAGTTCGACGGCGACCTCGATGTGCGTGCCGACCGGGCTGGCCGCCAGGTGCTCCAGAGAGACCCGTGTGCCCACGGAGGTCTGGCCGGGGGCCAGAGCTCCAGCGACCGCCTGGAGGGTCGCCTGTTCCGCGAGAGCCAGCACGCGGGGGGTGGCCAGCACGGGGACGTCCCCGCTGCCGACCTTCGTCGCGGTGTCCTCCTTCTCCACCATGGTGAGAAGCCGTGCCTGCAGACCGGGAGCGAGCGTCATGCGCGCCAGCATAGGCTCTGGTCCCGTGACCCCGTACTGCGACCACTGCGGCCGCCCGGAGGGCGAGGCCGACCACGCCGGGTGCCGGGCCGCGCGCGTGATGGAGCCGCCCCGTTACTGTGCCCGCTGCCGCCGCCGGATGGTGGTGCAGGTGACCCCAGGCGGCTGGTCCGCGCGCTGCGCCGAGCACGGTGTGACAAGCGGCTGACGGTGAGCAGCGTGTGCCGGCTTTTTCACCCGAATGCGGTTCGGTGGAGATGGGTCGCTTTCGCCCCGGCTTACGTCTTATCTGCGTAGTCTTGTAGGGTTTTACGGACTTTGCTGGTGTGCTGTGGGTTGCCGTTGCGGTACCCGGGTCGGCTGTTTCGGGTATGACGCCCGAGTTGCCCCGGGCGCAAGGGCCTGCAAGGTGTACAAGTACGCCCAAAATTGCCGGGGTTTGTGCGATGCTACGGCACGCGTCTTGTTTGCGAGCCATACGGCATGCAGGGTTTCGTTACAGCGCCGTGATGGTGCCGCGATGCGAATCCGCTTTGTTGGAGAGCCCTGGCGTAGGAGTGGAGAGGGTTACGGGGGAGTAATGGTGGCCCAAGGCACGACGCTGGCGGGGCGGTATCGCCTGGATACCCGCATCGGCGCCGGCGGTATGGGCGAGGTGTGGAAGGGCGAGGACATGGTCCTGGCCCGCACCGTCGCCGTCAAGGTGCTGCTCCCGGGCCGTACCGACGATCCGGGCTTCCTGGTTCGCTTCCAGGGCGAGGCCAGGGCGATGGCGACGATCAACCATCCCGGGGTCGTCGACGTGTACGACTACGGGGTTCACGAGGTACCCGGCGCGGGGGCTACGGCGTACCTGGTGATGAAGTTCGTCGACGGCGAGCCGCTCGACCGCCTGCTCGGACGGCTGCGACGCATCGCCCCCGGGGCCGCGATGGACCTCATCTCCCAGGCGGCCTCGGCGCTGCAGGCGGTCCACGACCAGGGCATCGTCCACCGGGACATCAAGCCGGGCAACCTGCTGGTGCGCTCGGACGGCACCCTGGTGCTCACCGACTTCGGCATCGCCAGATCCGACACCGCCAGCCGGCTGACGGACGCGGGCATGGTGCTCGGCACCGCCGCCTACTGCGCGCCGGAGCAGGCGGAGGGCGCACCCGTCACGCCCGCCGTGGACATCTACGCGCTGGGCGTGGTGGCGTACGAGTGCCTGGCCGGGCAGCGCCCGTTCGACGGTGACACGCCGGTCACCATCGCGCTCAAGCACATCCGCGAGGCGCCGCCGCCGCTGCCGCCGGACGTCCCGCCCGCGATCCGGGCGCTTGTGGAGCGCTCCCTCGCCAAGGATCCGGCCCGGCGCTTCCCCAGTGCCGCCGCCATGAGCGCCGCCGCCAGGCAGGCGGCCTTCGGCGCGGAGGGTGCCACCGCGCTGTCGCCGCAGGCAGGAAACGTCCCGGAGACCGGATGGCAGGTGCAGGCACCCCAGCAGGGACAGACCGGCTGGCAGGGCCAGGGACCGGCCATGCCGCAGACGGGCGGCTGGCAGGACGCGGTGCAACACCCCACCACGTCGGCGCACGGGGTGGGACCGGCCACCGAGACGGTCTCGCAGCACCGCGGCCGCCGCGCCGCGCGGAAACAGGGGCGCAAGGGAGGGGTGATCGCGGCGTCGGTGGCGGCGGGCGCGATATGCGTCGGCCTCGTCACGGTGGCGATCAACGGGTTGGCGGCCTCAGGCTCGGCCCCTGACCCCGACCTCATGGGGGGGCAAACGGTGCCCACCGTCAGCGCGTCGCCGACGCCGCCGAAGAAGGGATCCCGCAAGCCGCCGTCCCCTACTCCCACGGTGACCCGCCTGACCCCGAACGATCGGCCCACGCCGACGGCGACCCAGGGGGACAAGCCGCCGTCTCCCACCGCGGAGGCCACGAAGACGCGGACCCCCACTCCTACTCCCACCGCCACTCCCACCCCGACCCTGCTGCCGAAGAAGAGTGTTCCTGCCGTCATCGGGATGACGCCGGAGGCGGCGGCCGCGACGCTCAAGCAGGCGGGCTTCACGTCGAAGCTCTCCTACAGCGCCGACGTCGATCGTTCGGGGTGTGTCGAGGTGGTCGAGTCCCGCCCCGGCGCGGGAACGATGTGGAGCCCTTCCAAGCCGGTGGAGATCATCGCCGTCAACGTCGACTGCCCGCCCACGCCCACCCCGACGCCCACCCCGACCCCCAAGCTCTAGGCAGGCAAGGTAACGGCGGCTGTCCCGCGGGGACCTTCCTCCCCTTCGGGGGCGGGCGGTGCCTCGCCGCGTCATCGGTCACCGCGGCACGCCGCGGCTCCCTCCTCCGCCTCGCGAGGCACCAGCCGGCCGATCCCCGTCACGGCGAGATCCGCCGGGCAGGGCCTAGATGCCCGTGGTCTGGCGGGGGTAGGCCACCGAGGGGTCGGTGGCGATGTTGACCATGTAGGGCACACCGGAGTCGAACGCGCGGCGCAGGGCCGGGCCGATCTGCGAGGGGTCGGTGACGAGCTCACCGCCACCGCCGAGGGCGGTCACCACCTGGTCGTAGCGGCACTGCGGCTGGAGGTCCGCGGCCACGTCGTAGCCGTAGAGCATCTGCATGGGGTGCTTCTCCAGGCCCCACATACCGTTGTTGCCGCAGATCATCACGACCGGCAGGCGGTGCCGCACGAGCGTGTCGACGTCCATCAGCGAGAAGCCGGCCGCACCGTCGCCGAGCAGCAGCACCACCTGCGAGGAGGGACGGGCCACCCTGGCGGCGATGGCGTAACCCAGACCCGTGCCCAGGCAGCCGTACGGGCCCGGGTCGAGCCAGTTTCCCGGCTGCTTCGGCTCGACGTACTTGCCCGCGTACGAGACGAAGTCACCGCCGTCGCCGATCACCACGGCGTCGTCGGCGAGGAGCTTGCCCAGCTCGCCGTAGATCCGCATCGGGTGGATCGGGTCGGCCGCGGACTCGAGCAGGGCGGCGTCGGCGGCGATGGCGGCCGAGGCCGCCTCGGAGAGCCGGGTCACCCAGGGCGCGTAGGCCTTGGGGGACACGCCCGCTTCGGCGCAGGCCGTGCCAAGCCCCCAGAACAGCAGCGAGAGGTCACCGGCTGCGGTGCCCGCGGGCTCCATGTGCGTGGTCAGCTGCGACGGCGCGTCGGCCAGGTGCACGACCTTGGCGAGCGGGGTGCCGTCCTTGCCGCCGAACCAGCCGTAGCCGAGGCGGAAGTCGATCGGGGTGCCGGCCACGATCACCAGGTCGGCCTGGGAGAACGCCGTTCCCCTGGCCCGGGTGACCAGCAGTTCGTGGCCGGCGGGCAGGATGCCGCGGCCCTGGCCGTTGGGGATGACCGGCAGGCGGTATTCCTCGGCGAAGCTCCTGGCGACCTCCTCGGCGCGGTCCATCCACACGTCGGAGCCGAGCACCAGCACCGGGCGCTGGGCCTCGGCGATCAGGCGGGCGATCGCGGCCAGCGCGTCGGGGTCGGGCTCCAGCGGCGACGGGGTCAGCGTCTGGGGGGCCTCTTCGAGCGCAGGCGCGGCCGAGAAGAGGTGGTCCATGTGGAAGTCGAGGAAGACGGGGCCGCGGTGCGGGGCGAGGGCGGTGCGGAAGGCCATCTCCACGTCCTGCGCGACGGAGTCGGCGCCCGAGCCGGTGAAGGCCAGCTTGGTGATCGGTGCGAACAGCGGCGGGTGGTCGATCTCCTGCAGCGCGCCCGAACCCCACCGGGACTGGGGGGCGCGGCCTCCCATGACCACGACGGGCGAGCCGTTGAAGTGCGCGGTGGCCACTCCGCTGACGCCGTTGGTGATGCCGGGGCCCGCGGTGAGTACGGCCAGCCCGGGTTTACGGGTGAGCCGCGCGGTCGCCTCGGCGGCGAAGACCGCGCTCTGCTCGTGGCGGACGTCCAGGATGGGCATCCCCTCGTGGACCGCGCCGTCGTAGAGCGGGAAGACATGTCCACCGGACAGGGTGAACATGGTCTCGATGCCGTATGCCTTGGAGATGGCGACCGCGATGTCACCTGCGTGCTTCGGAGACTCCATATCGCGCAACCTACCAGTCAGTCACTTAGCCGAACAGGGATTGTTCTCCCTGCCCAGATCCCCTCGCCTAATGCGGGCAGCACATATGGCATCCGGCTGGAGATAAGGGATAGGCATTCGTCGGCGGGAGGCTCAGAGAGTGTCGGAGAGCGCCTTGATGGGCATCTTCAGGTCCGCCAGCAGGCCGAGGTCGGCCTCGGCCGAGCGGCCCAGGGTGGTCAGGTAGTTCCCCACGATGATCGCGTTGATGCCGCCGAGCATGCCGTCGCGGGTGCCCAGGTCGCCCAGGGTCAGCTCGCGACCGCCCGCGTAGCGCAGGATCGTGCGGGGCAGCGCGAGCCTGAAGGTGGCGATCGTCCGGAGCGCCTCGGACCCCTCCAGCAGCGGGAAGGACTCGAAGGGCGTGCCGGGGCGCGGGTTGAGGAAGTTCAGCGGGACCTCGTCGGGCGCCAGCTCGCCCAGCTGCCCGGCGAACTCGGCCCGCTGCTCCCGCGTCTCGCCCATGCCCACGATGCCGCCGCAGCACAGTTCCATGCCGGCTTCGCGCACCATCAGGCAGGTGTCCCAGCGCTCCTCCCAGGTGTGGGTGGTGACGACCTTCCCGAAGTGCGACCTCGCGGTCTCCAGGTTGTGGTTGTAGCGGTGCACGCCCATCTCGGCCAGCTCGTCGACCTGTGCCTGGGTGAGCATGCCCAGCGAGCACGCGACGTTGATGTCGACCGCCTCGCGGATCGCCTTCACGCCCTGGCGGACCTGGTCCATCAGGCGCTGGTCGGGTCCCCGTACGGCGGCCACGATGCAGAACTCGGTCGCCCCGGTCGCGGCGGTCTCCCTGGCGGCCTCGACCAGAGAGGGGATGTCCAGCCAGAGGGAGCGGACCGGGGAGGAGAACTGCCCCGACTGCGAGCAGAAGTGGCAGTCCTCGGGGCAGCCGCCGGTCTTGAGGGAGACGATCCCCTCGACCTCCACCTCGGGACCACACCACTTCATCCGCACCTCGTGGGCCAGGGCCAGCAGCTCGGCCAGGCGGTCGTCCGGCAGTTCCAGGCAGCGCAGGGCCTGCGCGGCGTCGAGACCACGGCCTCCCTCCAGCACCTGCGTCCTGGCGATCTCGAGGATGTCGCTCATCAAATACCTCCAGCGTGGAGATCCCGGGTGCGGCCCCGGGAAGGGGCGGGATTCCCGGCTTCCACCGGGGAGGACGTCGAGCGGTTCGGATCCGCGGTCGTGGCTACGGGGAAAGCCTAAGGGTGGTGCGGAAGGCGGCGGGGTCGAAACCACCGCCCAGCGCCGGCCCCAGCCCGGAGTGGGCGGCGTGGGCGAAGGCGTCGCGCTCCAGCAGCCCGGCGCCCTCGGGAAGGGCGCCCGCCAGCGGCCGGGCGGCCAGCATCTCCAGATCCGCGACGTTGCTCCGCTCGGCGAGACCGGGCGCGGCCGGCCAGGAGCCGATCACCACCCCGGCCGGCTCCAGCCCTCGGTGGGCCATCGCCTCCAGCGTCAACGCGGTGTGGTTGAGCGTGCCCAGCCCGGCCCTGGTCACCAGGAGCACCGGCGCCGAGAGCGCCCTGGCCAGGTCGGCCAGGGTCGCGCCCTCCTCGTCGAAGCGGACGAGGAGCCCGCCCGCCCCCTCGACGATCACCAGCCGGTGTGAGTCGGCCAGCTCGCCGACCCGGTCCGCCACCCGGGCGAGGGAGACCGGCGGCAGACCGGCCAGGCGCGCCGCCGCCGCGGGGGACAGCGCGGCGGGGTACCTGGCCGACTCGAAGGTCGTCCGTACCCCGGACAGCCGGATGACGTCGTCCACGTCGCCGGGTTCGGTGTCCGACACCCCGGTCTGCGCGGGTTTCACCACGGCCACGGAGGAGCCCCGCTCCTTGGCGAGCGAGGCCACCGCCGCGGTGACGACGGTCTTTCCCACCCCGGTGTCGGTCCCGGTGACCACGAGAATGCTCACTCGTCCCAGCTTAGGTGGGTCAGGGGCGGCGCAGGCGGGTGACGAACTTGTAGCGGTCGCCCCGATACAGGGACTGGGCCCACTCGACCGGGTTGCCGTCCGCGTCGAAGGCATGCCTGGTGAGCAGGAGCAGCGGCAGGCCCGCGTCGACGCCGAGCACCTGCGCGTCGTACGGGGTGGCCAGCACGGTCTCGATGATCTCCTCGGCGTCGGTCAGTCGCACGTTGTACGCGTTGTACAGCGTCTCGTACAGCGAGGAGTGCATCTCCAGCTCCCGTCGCAGGCGGGGGAAACGCCGGGCCGACAGGTGGGTGGTGTCGATCGACATCGGCTCGCCGCTGGCCAGGCGTAGCCGGTGGATGCGCAGCACGCGGCCGCCGGCGTTGATGGCCAGGCGGCGGGCCAGCTGCTCGTCGGCGGTGACGTAGCTGATGTCAAGGATCTTGGTGTCGGGTTCGAGGCCGACGGTCCGCAGATCCCCGGTGTAGGAGGTCAGCTGGAGGACCTGGGCGACCTTGGGCTGTGCGACGAACGTCCCCTTGCCCTGGATGCGCACCAGGCGACCCTCGACCACGAGCTCGGACAGGGCCTGGCGCACCGTGGTGCGCGACGTCTCGAAGCGGACCGCGAGGGCTCGCTCGGGGGGCAGGGCGCTGCCCGCGGGCAGGCTCTTGGTGAGGGTGAGCAGGCTGCGCTTGACGTCGTAGTATTTCGGGATTCTCGGGGAGTCGTCGCTCACATGGTCACCTTCATCTCGGCCACGGCGGTGAGTGCACCCCTGATCACCGCTAGATCGTCGGAACTCAGATTGGCCCGTGCCGTCAACCGCAGGCAAGAGCGGCCGACCGGCACCGAGGGCGGCCGGAAGCATCCGGCGCGCACCCCGTGTTCCGCACAGATGAGGGCGGCCCGAAGTGCGATCTCGGGTGGGCCGAGCACGACGGGGACGACCGCACCCGCCGGATCGCCGCTCTCCAGGCCGAGATCGCGGGCCATAGCGGCCAGCTTCCTCGCCATGGTTCGCACGCGTCCGGGCAGTTCGGGCTGATGGTGAAGGATATCGACAGCGGCGAGTGCCGCGGCCACGCTGCCGGGTGCCAGCCCGGTGTCGAAGATGAACGGCCGGCCCGTGTCCACAAGGGTTTGGATGACCTCGGGCGCGCCCAGTACGGCTCCGCCCTGGGCCCCCAGGGACTTGGACAGTGTGATCGTTCTCACAATGCCCGGCTCGTCCGCCAGCCCCGCGGCGTGCACAGCGCCCTGTCCGCGCGGCCCGATGACCCCGATCGCGTGGGCCTCGTCGACGACCAGCAGCGCACCCTGCCGCACCGTCGCCGCGTGCAGCTCCGCGAGCGGGGCCAGATCGCCGTCCACGGAGAAGACCGCGTCCGTGACCACGATCGCGTGCTCCTCGTCCCGGCAGGCCAGCGCCCTCTCCACGGCGGCGACGTCCCGGTGCGGGGTGACCACGACCCGCGAGCGCGACAGCCGGCAGGCGTCCACTATCGACGCGTGGTTGCCCGCCTCGGAGACCACCAGGGCGCCCCTGCCCAGAGCCGCGACGGCGGCCAGGTTGGCCAGGTAGCCGGAGGAGAACACCAGGGCGCCCTCCGCGCCGGTGAAGGCGCACAGTCGTGCCTCCAGGCGCGCGTGCAGGGCCGTGGAGCCGGTGACCAGGCGGGAACCCGTGGAGCCGGTACCCCAGGTGCGTGTCGCCGCCACGGCCGCCTCGGCCAGCCGCTCGTCCCTGGCCAGGCCGAGGTAGTCGTTGGAGGCCAGATCGACGAGGCCGTCGTCGTCCGGTGTGCGGGCGCGTAGGGTCCGCCGCAGCCCCGCGGCGTCCCTCGTGGCCGCCGCCGTACGGAACCGGGCCAGCGGATCAGGGATCTGCTCCATAAGCGGCATCTTTTCAGCAGGACTCACCCGATTCGCGTTCGGGCCTGGAAAGAACGCATGATGCACGAGTGCCGACTCTAAGCGACCTGGCGGTCCGTCACACCGCGCTCGACGATGCGGACCTTGAGTGGATGCACTCGCTGGTCTCCGACTGGCAGCTCCTCGCGGACCTGTCCTTTGCCGACCTGATCCTGTGGATCCCGCTGAAGGACGGCTCCGGCTGGGTCGCGATCGCGCAGATGCGGCCCACCACCGGGCCGACCGTCTATCACGACGACATCGTGGGCATGATCGCGGCGAAGGGCGAACGGCCGCTGCTGGAGACCGCCTGGAACGAGCGGCGTATCTGCCGCGAGGGCGATCCGGACTGGTCGAGCGGGGTGCCGGTGCGCGAGGAGACCATTCCCGTGCGGCGGGCCGACCACTTCCTGGGCGTCATCCAGCGCTCGACGAACCTGTCCTCCGCGCGGACCCCCTCCAGGCTGGAGCTGACCTACCTGCAGAGCGCCTCCGACCTGGCCCAGATGGTGGCCGAGGGCCGCTTCCCGTTCTCCGGTGCGGAGCCGATCCTGGTCCGCTCCCCGCGGGTGGGCGACGGGCTGCTCCGGCTCGACCGGGCGGGCCGTGTCACGTACGCCTCGCCGAACGCGCTGTCGGCCTACCGGCGGCTGGGCCTCACCGCCGACCTGGTCGGTGCGGAGCTGGGCCGTACGACCGCCACGCTCTGTTACTCCGACGAGCCCATCAACGAGAACCTGATGATCGTCGCGAGCGGGCGAGAGCCCCGGGAGACGGAGGTGGAGTCGGGCGGCACCGTGGTGCAGCTGCGGGCGATCCCGCTGATCGTCGGTGGCGGAAGGATCGGCGCTCTGGTGCTCATCAGGGATGTGACCGAGCTGCGCCGCCGTGAGCGAGAGCTGATGACCAAGGACGCCACCATCAGGGAGATCCACCACCGGGTGAAGAACAACCTGCAGACGGTGGCCGCGCTGCTGCGGCTCCAGGCCAGGCGGCTGCGGCTGCCGGAGGGCAGGGAGGCGCTGGAGGAGGCGGTACGCAGGGTCGGGTCGATCGCGATCGTGCACGAGACGCTCTCCCACACGCCCGAGGAGCAGGTGGACTTCGACGACATCGCCGACAGGGTGATCGCGATGACGGGAGAGGTCGCGGCCCCGGAGACGCAGGTCGTGCCGCGCCGGGTGGGGAGCTTCGGGGTGCTGCGCTCGGAGATCGCGACGCCGCTGGCGATGGTCCTCACAGAGTTGCTGCAGAACGCTGTCCAGCACGGGCTGGCGCAGCGTCAGGGTAAGCTCCAGGTGATCGTGTCGCGCGGGGCCGAGCGGTTGGACGTGATCGTGTCCGACAACGGCAGCGGGCTGCCAGAGGACTTCGACCTGGACCAGACCACCAGTCTGGGGTTGCAGATCGTACGGACCCTGGTGGTGGGCGAGTTGTCCGGGCGGCTGGCCATCGAACCGCGACAGGGCGGCGGCACCGAGGTGAGCCTGAGCATCCCCCTCCCCGCGGCCTGAGCGGCGGGGCAGGGAAACCGCGTCAGATCGAAACCTCACAGCGAGGCCGCATCGCCGACCGGACCAAGGAGCGGAACATTCTTACCGCAACGCGTGGCGTCGCCGTTGACGCAACGCGAAACGGAACGAACGAAGAGGTAGGAAACCAGGTCAGAGCGCTTCACCACAACGCCACGCCGGTGACCGGTCAGATGCCACCTTGGGGACGTGCCCATGCCTACCCCGAGGGACTACCGTGAGGCCGCGCCGGCGACTGGACTGAGGAGTGAAGGAGCGAAGCGGATGAACGACGAGGGAAGAAGCCGGGTCTGAGCGGCCGAACCGCGACGCGCCAGCGTCGCCATTGACACAGCGCGAAGCGGATGAACGACGAGGGAAGAAGCCGGGTCTGAGCGGCCGAACCGCGACGCGCAGCGTCGCCATCGGCACGCGGCCGAACCGCGACGCGTTAGCGTCGCAATTAAACGCTACTGCGGGCGCGGGCTCGGGCCGTACGGCGCTTGAAGGCGCGTCGCTCGTCCTCGCTCAGGCCGCCCCAGACACCGGCGTCCTGCCCGGACTCCAGCGCCCACTTCAGGCATGCTTCACTGATAGTGCAAGTACGGCAGACCTGCTTCGCTTCTTCGATCTGCATCAGGGCGGGGCCGGTGTTGCCGATCGGGAAGAACAGCTCGGGGTCCACGTCACGGCAGGCAGCTCGGTGGCGCCAGTCCATGCGTCCACTCCTTAGTAAAGAGGAGCCCTTACGCGCTCCAACGGCTCACTTTGTGAAGAGTTTCACTAACCAGCGCGAACAACTCCCCGATCCGTGGTTCGGCTCGGGGCACGTCCGCTTGATCGCCGATGGCCTGGGAGCGGGGTGCCGCTCAAAGGTCCTACGTTCCGACGTCAATCTCGAGATTGTCAGCCACGCTCAGTACACGCAAGAGGTTTGGGAGAAGGTTTTGCCTGAAATGGATGTCGGATGCGTCACACAATGACGGGATGTAACGGGTTAGACCAAGACTCGTAACGCGTTAGGGATAGAGCGGAACGTTATCCTCTCAACCTCCCCCAGGTAGTCCCCGTCCAGCTGAAACGCCACGGGCCGCCCGGCACTCAGCGTGAACTCTCTCTCGTCGTGGAGCTGCACCAGATGACGGCCGGTGGGCAGAGTGTCGCGGGCGCCGATGATCTGTGGTATCAGCTGGAGCATGCTCGGCAGGCCCAGGCGCTGCAGGCCCAGCAGGTCAAGGCCGGTCTCGAAGCTCGCCCACGGGGTCGGTGAGACCGGCCGCGGGCCGATGTACGTCCAGGGTGAGGTGTTGGAGACGACGGCCATGTAGACGCCGCCGGTCGGCGGCACCTCCGGCCCCTCGACGGTCATCGAGGGGTGACGCTTGTCCGTCGACAGGTAGTGGTGTAACGCGGTGTTCACATAGCGCGCGGGCGTGGCCTTGCGGCCGGTGCCCCTTATCCCCTCGACCGCCCTGACCACCTCGGCGTCGTACCCCAGGCCACTACAGAACGTGAAATATCTAGTCTGGTCATCCCAGATCGCCTGACCGAGGCCGACGATCCGCTGCCGGCCGTCACGGATCGCCTCCAGGATCGCCCCCACCGCCTCGACCGGACTGTTCGGCAGGCCGAGGGCCCTGACGAAGACGTTGGCGCTGCCGCCGGGAATGGCCAGCAGCGCCGGCCGGTCGACCGAACTGCCCTCGTCGCCGCCCTTTCCATCCACCGGGTCGAGCAGCCCGTTCACTGCCTCGTTGATGGTGCCGTCACCGCCCAGTACGGCCAGCACGTCGTAACCGGAGGCGTGGGCCTTGCGGGAGAGCTGTGTCGCGTGTCCCCGGTAGCCGGTCTCCTCGACGGTCAGGTTCATCGTCGCGCTCAGCGCCCTGATGAGCACATCCCTGGTCCGCTGGTTGGTCGTCGTCGCCTTCGGATTCACCAGGAGCATCGCGCGCATAATCTCAGCGTATCCGCCGGAACCCAGACTTCCGTCGAAACCCGACCTTCCGTCAAGACCTGAGCCGAGACGGCAAAGAACGGTGTGGCGCCCCCCGGCGATAGGGTTGACACCGTGTCGAACCGTCCGATGACCCTCACCGTCGCCGCCGCCGTCATGGCGGTGGAAGGCGCCACCGCTCTGCTCCTCGGCGGCTACGTCGGCGTGGAGACCATGATCGGCCGGCCGTCCGACCTGATGACCTCGATCGCCGTCGCGGTGTCCGGGATCATCATCGGCGCGGCCCTGCTCTGGGTCGGATGGGGCATGATCCTCACCGAGCGGTGGGCCCGGAGTCCGGGCGTGCTGACGCAGATCTTCGCCATCCCGATCTCGGTCACGCTGATCCAGTCCGACCAACTGGTGATCGGCATCTCGCTGATCACCCTGGTGGTGATCGGACTGGTCACGCTACTGTCTCCGCCGACGACGCATGCCCTCTACGGGGACCAGGGCTAGGCACGTGCCCACCGGGGCCGGTCAGACGGGGCCTCGCCGCGTTGTCACAGGTCACCGCGGCACACCGCGGTTCCCTCCGCCCCTTATACGAGGCACCACCTGACCGATCCTCGCAGGCAGGCCCTAGTCGTCCACGGTCAGGCCCTCGCGGAGCTGGGCGAGTGTCCTGGCGAGCAGCCGGGACACGTGCATCTGCGAGATGCCGAGCTCGGTGGCGATCTGGGACTGTGTCATGTTGCCGAAGAAACGCAGCAACAGGATTCGCTTCTCGCGCGGAGGCAGCCGCTCCAGCAGGGGCTTGAGCGACTCGCGGTACTCGACGCCCTCCAGGGAGTCGTCCACGATGCCGAGGGAATCGGCCACCGCCGGCGCGTCGTCGTCGCCGGAGTCGGGCGCGTCGAGGGAGACCGTGGAGTAGGCGTTGGCCGACTCCAGCCCTTCGAGCACCTCCTCCTCGCTCATCTTCAGGAACGTGGCCAGCTCGGCCACGGTCGGCGCGCGTCCCTCCCGCTGGGAGAGCTCACTGATCGCCTTGGTGAGCGAGAGCTTCAGCTCCTGCAGCCGGCGCGGCACACGGACCGCCCAGCCCTTGTCACGGAAGTGACGTTTGATCTCGCCGACGATCGTCGGGGTGGCGTAGGTGGAGAACTCCACGCCGCGGCCGAGATCGAAACGGTCGATCGACTTGATCAGACCGATGGTCGCGACCTGTGTGAGGTCGTCCAGCCACTCGCCCCGGTTGCGGAACCGGCGGGCGAGATATTCGACGAGGGGCAGGTGGAGCTCGACGAGCTCGTCACGGATGCGCTGGCGCCGGGGGTCGTCGGAGGTCAACTCCACCAGCTCTGCGAAGAGCAGGCGCGCACGCACCCGGTCGGGCACCGCGTGGTCGCTGGCGGCCATGGCACGAGTCCTTTCCGTCACGCCGGCCTCGCCGCGCCTCGGCGCTTGCGGAGGACGATCGCCATACGGTCGGGGGAGTCGGTTACGGCATCCACATCATCAGCCAGGGCGGTGAGCACCATCCACGCGAAATCGTCGCGCTTCGGGGGGGTGCTTCCCACCGTGCTGACCTCGACCCGCACCTTCATCAACTGCCCGGTGAGTTCGAACTCGGCGGTCAGATCGGTGCCGGGGACGGCCTGGGTCAGCAGCATCGCACACGCCTCATCGACCGCGATCCGTAGATCCTCGATCTCGTCCAGCGTGAAGTCCAGCCGTACGGCAAGTGCGGCTGTCGCCGTACGCAGCACGGACAGATAAGCACTCGTTGCCGGCAGCCGGACGCTCACCACGTCACGGATCCCGCCCATGCCGACCGCGGGCGCCTCGGTGTGTTCGGTCACGTTCCTCCTCGCAGAGTCGCTGACTGCAACCTACAGCCCTGAGACGGTGGTTGGCCCATTTGGACTCGCGATCGGGGCGATTTGACTGTATTGATTACGAAGCTAGCGCGTGTCCTGCCTATGGCGACGCTGCGCGTCGCGGTTCGGCCGCTCTTACCCGGCTCCTTCCCTCGTCGAGGGAGGCCGCTCGTTCCTCGCGAGTTGCCGGCGACGCTAACGCGTCGCGGTTCGGCCGCTCTTGCCCGGCTCCTTCCCTCGTCGACCGGGGCCGCTCGTTCCTCGCGACCCCGCTCTCCTCAGTCCAGTCCCCGGCGCGGCCTCACGACCCCGCTCTCCTCAGTCCAGTCGCCGGCGCGGCCTCACGGGTAGTCCCTCAGGGGAGGGCATGGGGCACGTCCCAAGGATGCTGCTTGGGGCGGGTTGACGGCACGTCTGCGCGGAGGTTCCTGGGGCTCTCCGGTCCGGATCAAGGGGTGTCCGGGAACTCCTTGATCCGGATTGCCGGCGCTTCCTCACGGGTTTGTTGGCGACGCCGGCGCGTCGCGGTGAGGCCGCTGGGACCCGGCTCCTTCCCTCGTCGACCGGGGCCGCTCGTTCCTCGCGAGTTGCCGGCGACGCTGACGCGTCGCGGTTCGGCCGCTCAAACCCGGCTCCTTCCCTCGTCGACCGGGGCCGCTCGTTCCTCGCGACCCCGCTCTCCTCGGTCCAGTCCCCGGCGCGGCCTCGCGACCCCGCTCTCCTCGGTCCAGTCCCCGGCGCGGCCTCACGGCCCCGCTCTCCTCGGTCCAGTCGCCGGCGCTTCCTCACGGGTTGGTCGTGAGGATTTTAGGCAGCCTTGGTCTCCCAGAAGATCTTGGAGATCTCGTCGATCTTGCCCAGCAGCTCGTCGGCCTTGGCGACGTCGACGGTGCCCTTGCCGCCGGCCGCGCCCGCGAGCTTGGTGGCCTCCCAGAACAGCTGGTGCAGCTGCGGGTAGGTCTCCAGGTGCGGGGGCTTGAAGTAGTCGGTCCACAGCACCCACAGGTGGTGCTTGACCAGCTCGGCCCGCTCCTCCTTGATGGTGAGCGCACGGGAGCGGAACACCGGGTCCTCGTTTCCGGCGTACTTCTCCATGATGGCCTTGACGGACTCGGCCTCAATGCGGGCCTGGGCCGGGTCGTAAACGCCGCAGGGCAGGTCGCAGTGCGCCGACGCGATGTGCCTGGGGCGCAGAAGTCGTGCGAGCATCGGAAATCCTTCCTTGATGCCATGTTCAGAATGGTCCGGTTAACGACCTTACTCGTCTCTGAATGCCCGTGTGGGAGGGGGTTACGCTCGATGAGAGTACGTGTCGTGGGGGACTCGATGCTGCCCGCGCTGCGGTCCGGTGACTGGCTCTGGGTACGGCGTGGAGCGGTGGTGAGGCCCGGGGATCTGGTCGTCGCCCGGCTGCCGTCCGACCCCGCCGTGCTCATCGTCAAACGTGCGGTCTGGGAGGCGGACGGCGGCTGGTGGCTGGAGAGCGACAACCAGCGCGCTTCCGGCAGGCGCGACAGCTGGGACTTCGGCGCGCTGCCTCCGTCGTCGATCGTCGGCCGGGTGGTGCTGCGCTACTGGCCGACCTTCTGGCGGGCCCGGTAGGCGGCGACGTTGGCACGGCTGGCGCATCGCTCCGAGCAGTACCGGCGCGATCGGTTGGAGGAGGTGTCGAGGTAGGCCCTGCGGCAGGGCGGCGCCTGGCAGAGGCCGAGCCGGTCGACGCCGAGATCGGTGATCATGGTGGCGAGTCCCATCACCGCTCCCACGGCGTACTGGTCGGCCATCCGGCCACCCTCGGTGAGGTGTAGATGCCAGCGCTCGCCGTCGTGCCCGGAGATCTGTGGCTGGACCGGATGGTGGATCAGCAGCGAGTTGAGCCGGTCGACCACCGCCTCCTCGTCGCCCGCCTCGGCGGTCTCGAACACGATCATCAGCTCCTCGCGCAGGTCGCGCAGGGCCTCCAGGTCGCTTCTGGTGATGCGGCAGCCGGGCCGGTAGCGACCGCCCTCTTCCAGGAGCGCGCGCAGCCCTTCGAGACCGGTCAGCCGGTCGGGGCTGTTGATCAGTAGTACGGCCAGCTCCGCGTAGGAGGTCAGGTCCATCTGGGGATCCGTCAATGTAAGAGGTGGCATGGACTTCGAGTATTACACGGTGTGGTGAGGTTAACACCGGGACGACGAAAGTATGGGTACCCGCCCGTGGTGACAGTCTCAACATGTGGCACAATCGAGCGACGGGTGACCCCCGAACCCTCCAGGCGACCGTGCTCAGTGAAGTAGGCCCCGAGCGGCTACAGAAGCCGGGGACAGGCTTCCCGCGGCCGTCTCAGAAGGAACTATCCGTCTGCCTGACTGAACTACAGGGGTCGCTGTGGCCACCATGCCATCTTCCATCTCTCTCGAAGCCCTCGAAGCCCTGGATCTGGATCCGGCCTTCGCCCTGCACCGCGGGGGCAAGCTGGAGGTCCGCTCCACGGTCCCGGTCCGCAACGCCGACGACCTGGCACTCGCCTACACACCTGGCGTGGCCAGAGTCTGCAGCGCGATCGCCGAGAAGCCCGAGCTCGCCAAGGACTACACCTGGATCTCCAACGTGGTCGCCGTCGTCTCCGACGGCACCGCGGTGCTCGGTCTCGGAGACATCGGGCCTGCCGCCGCCATGCCGGTCATGGAGGGCAAGGCCCTGCTGTTCAAGCAGTTCGCGAATGTCGACGCGGTGCCCATCTGCCTGGACTGCACCGACGTGGACGAACTGGTCGAGACGGTCGTCCGGCTCGCCCCCTCCTTCGGGGGGATCAACCTCGAGGACATCAGCGCCCCCCGCTGTTTCGAGGTCGAGGCGCGCCTCCGCGAGATCCTCGACATCCCCGTCTTCCACGACGACCAGCACGGCACCGCGATCGTCGCGCTGGCCGCGCTGAAGAACGCGGCGCGGCTGACCGGTCGCTCGCTGGGCGATCTGCGGGCCGTGGTCGCCGGTGCCGGTGCCTCCGGGATCGCGGTCAGCCGGATCCTGCTCAACGCGGGCATCGGTGACATCGCGGTGGCCGACTCCAAGGGCGTCATCCACCAGGGCCGCGACGGGCTCAACCCGGTGAAGGAGGCCCTGGCCCGCGACAGCAACAGGGCCGACCTGCACGGTTCCACCGAGCAGGCGCTGGCCGGGGCCGACGTGTTCATCGGACTGTCCGGCTCGACGGTCTCGGAGGAGGCCATCGCGTCGATGGCCTCCGGTTCGATCGTCTTCGCACTGTCCAACCCGACGCCCGAGGTGCGGCCGGAGATCGCGCGCAAGTACGCGCAGGTGGTCGCGACCGGCCGTTCCGACTTCCCCAACCAGATCAACAACGTGCTGGCCTTCCCCGGCGTCTTCCGCGGGGCGCTCGACGTCCGCGCCACCACGATCACCGAGAACATGAAGGTCGCCGCCGCCGAGGCGCTGGCCGGGGTGGTCAAGGACGACGATCTGTCGGCCGACTACGTGATCCCCAGCCCGTTCGACGAGCGCGTCGCCCCGGCGGTCATCGCCGCCGTCTCCGAGCAGGCCCGTGCCGACGGGGTCGCCCGCCTCTAGATCGCGACAGCCCAGGCGGCACGGCAGGCGAACTCGCCACCCGGCCGAAGTACGATCACGCCCACCAGGCACACGACCGAACGCCCCTCGCCCGACCGGCGGGGGGCGTTCCTGGTCTCCAGGGACGTCGGTATCCGTCGCGCGTCGTGTTACGGAAAGTACCTGTGCTCACCGGGCGGGTACGCGCGTACGAGCGGATCACGCACGCTGTCGGCCTGCCCGGCCTTGGAAAGGAGCGGGAGCGGCGCTGCCGGCCAGGACTCGCTCCCACGTCATGGCCCTGCGGCGGAGGCCGGGTTCTTCACCTCGCGGGGGAAACGGGGCGAGGAGCCTTCACCGGTGAGAATCCGGTGGGAATGGCCGAAGGGGCCCGGCTGGTGCCGGACCCCTTCGGGTGAAGCTGGTGGAACAGGTGAGCCTGGAGGTTTGGACGCTCAGGCTCGGGTGATCGTCGGTTAGCTACTACTACTTGACGATCGAGCCGGACCAGACGTTGGCGGCCTTGCTGTAGACCGTCTGGGTCTCACCGTCGAAGTACGGCGAGGTGATCAGGTCGTAGCGGTTGTTGTTGTCCTGGTCACCGAAGAGGCTGGTGACACCGTTGACGTAGCCGAGACGCTTGGCGTTGCTGTACTTGGCGAGCCAGGGGCCACCGTCGGCGCCGGGGGTGAAGGAGCTCTTCAGGCCGATGTGCTCCTCGACCTTGTGAGCGGCCGACACGTAGGTCTTGCCGGAGGTCTTGCCGTAGGTCCACTTCGGCGTGACACCGGTGTAGGCCTTGTGGCCGTCGTTGTGCGGGGCCTCCGGGTAACCGAACACGAACACCGTCTGCTCGGGCTTCTGGTTCCAGGTGAAGCCCTGGCCGCCGACGTTGTCACCGAGGCGACCGGTGTCCTTGATGAAGCCGTCCACGACGTAGAAGACCGTCTTGAAGTACCCCTTGACGGAGGACTCCTTGACGAAGTACTTCACGAAGTAGTGGGTGATGGTGTAGTTGCCATCGACGAGCTTGCGGTAGCCCAGGCCGGTGTAAGCGTCGTACTGCGCCTTGGTGACGTGCTCGACGGTGGTCTTGCCGGGGGCCTTGGCGCCGTTGAGCTGACCGGTGGGAGCCTTGTCGTAGGCCTCCTTGGAGACCTCCTGGAACACCTTCACCGCGCCGGGGTAGTCCGGGCCGACCTGCTCGCTGAGCTTGTCGGTCTTGGCCCAGGCGGCGGAGGTCTCGCCACCGTGCAGGTCCACGGTCTTCTGGTACTCGGCCTCGGAGATCGGGACGTCCTTGGCGAACTTGGCGCCATTGAAGGCCTTGTAGTCGCCCTCGCTGACTTCCTTGGCGGTGCCGCCACCGATCTGGACGCCGTTGTACACGGTCACGAACGCGTAGTCGCGGTCGCGGTCGTTGAACGCGGAGAAGTCGTAGTGGGTGAAAGCGGTCTTACCCACGTAGATGCCCCACGGGGTCTTGCCCTGGTAGTAGCCGGGGACGAAGACCCAGTTGTCCATGACGCTGGCGTTCTTGGTGTCGTCGTAGACGCAGTGACCGGCGGTCGCGACCAGGTTGCGGTACTTGCCCTGGATCGAGGTGGCCGAGCACCAGGCCAGCTCACCCTTGGGGTCAACGAAGAACACCTTGCCGATGGTCTTGGGCAGGTTGATGTTCTTGACCTTGGCGGTGGTCTTCTTCTCTTCGCCGATCGGGGCGACGACGCCCGGCTTGCCGTCGGGGGTGTAGCCGCCGCTGGCGTTCAGCTTCGCCGTGGCCTTGTTCTCCCAGGTGTAGGCCTTCGCCTTGGCCAGGTTGTTGGTGTGCTCGTTGGCCGCGAGCCAGAACTTGGCGACCTCGACCGCGGACGGGGCGTCCTTGGCCATGGTGTCGTAGGCCCAGTCCGGAGCGGCGTTGGCGGTGCCGGCCAGACCAGCGGCCAGCAGACCGGTGGCCAGAACGGCGCCACCGGCGGGGAGGAGGATGCGCTTCAAGGGAACTCCTTGGTCTGATGTGGAACGCTTCTTGCGTCCCATGCGTCAGTAAAGGGAATGCCAGAAACATACAGCGCCGATCTTGAACACCGGAAGCCGCTTTGGGGATCAAAGAGGTCCTTGATCGCGTCGATGCTGTTTTGTGATGTTTAGGCGCCCCTGAAGCTGTTGTTGAGGTTGGGGGTTGAGCGCCATGTTTACGCAGATAGACATGGTGTTGTTGTGAAAGTGGCCGATGTGGCGTGAGTGGGTCGGCACGTTCGGTTACCGGTCGAATGTGACTCAGATCACATCAAGTTGATGGCACCGATTCCGTGAGGGACACGTCTAAAGGGCCGGCGATCCGGGATCCGGGGGTCCGGAGGGTCGAGCGGCACGCGGGGAACGCACGAGAGCCTCTCTCAGAGGCTTGATCCTTTTGCTGCCGGGCTCCCGGCGCCGGGCTGGGGAAAAGATCCCCTGCGGGAGGCTCGATCCCTTCTGGTGGCTCACATGGCGTCACGCGGGTGAGGTGGCCCGCGGTTCACGGGCCAGGCCAGACGACCGCGGGATCTCCGGCCTCTGGCGTCGCCGAGCTCCTTGCCGGAACGGACAGTCGGGCCGAGGGCTGGATCCCCATCGGCCGGTTGCCGAGCTTCCCTGCCCTCGGCGGCGCCACAACGTCGAAGGGCCCGGCATGTGCCGGGCCCTTCGGTATCTATGTGAAGCCGATGATCGCTTCCGCGACCCCGGTGGGAATGGCCGAAGGGGCCCGGCTGGTGCCGGACCCCTTCGGGTGAAGCTGGTGGAACAGGTGAGCCTGGAGGTTTGGACGCTCAGGCTCGGGTGATCGTCGGTTAGCTACTACTACTTGACGATCGAGCCGGACCAGACGTTGGCGGCCTTGCTGTAGACCGTCTGGGTCTCACCGTCGAAGTACGGCGAGGTGATCAGGTCGTAGCGGTTGTTGTTGTCCTGGTCACCGAAGAGGCTGGTGACACCGTTGACGTAGCCGAGACGCTTGGCGTTGCTGTACTTGGCGAGCCAGGGGCCACCGTCGGCGCCGGGGGTGAAGGAGCTCTTCAGGCCGATGTGCTCCTCGACCTTGTGAGCGGCCGACACGTAGGTCTTGCCGGAGGTCTTGCCGTAGGTCCACTTCGGCGTGACACCGGTGTAGGCCTTGTGGCCGTCGTTGTGCGGGGCCTCCGGGTAACCGAACACGAACACCGTCTGCTCGGGCTTCTGGTTCCAGGTGAAGCCCTGGCCGCCGACGTTGTCACCGAGGCGACCGGTGTCCTTGATGAAGCCGTCCACGACGTAGAAGACCGTCTTGAAGTACCCCTTGACGGAGGACTCCTTGACGAAGTACTTCACGAAGTAGTGGGTGATGGTGTAGTTGCCATCGACGAGCTTGCGGTAGCCCAGGCCGGTGTAAGCGTCGTACTGCGCCTTGGTGACGTGCTCGACGGTGGTCTTGCCGGGGGCCTTGGCGCCGTTGAGCTGACCGGTGGGAGCCTTGTCGTAGGCCTCCTTGGAGACCTCCTGGAACACCTTCACCGCGCCGGGGTAGTCCGGGCCGACCTGCTCGCTGAGCTTGTCGGTCTTGGCCCAGGCGGCGGAGGTCTCGCCACCGTGCAGGTCCACGGTCTTCTGGTACTCGGCCTCGGAGATCGGGACGTCCTTGGCGAACTTGGCGCCATTGAAGGCCTTGTAGTCGCCCTCGCTGACTTCCTTGGCGGTGCCGCCACCGATCTGGACGCCGTTGTACACGGTCACGAACGCGTAGTCGCGGTCGCGGTCGTTGAACGCGGAGAAGTCGTAGTGGGTGAAAGCGGTCTTACCCACGTAGATGCCCCACGGGGTCTTGCCCTGGTAGTAGCCGGGGACGAAGACCCAGTTGTCCATGACGCTGGCGTTCTTGGTGTCGTCGTAGACGCAGTGACCGGCGGTCGCGACCAGGTTGCGGTACTTGCCCTGGATCGAGGTGGCCGAGCACCAGGCCAGCTCACCCTTGGGGTCAACGAAGAACACCTTGCCGATGGTCTTGGGCAGGTTGATGTTCTTGACCTTGGCGGTGGTCTTCTTCTCTTCGCCGATCGGGGCGACGACGCCCGGCTTGCCGTCGGGGGTGTAGCCGCCGCTGGCGTTCAGCTTCGCCGTGGCCTTGTTCTCCCAGGTGTAGGCCTTCGCCTTGGCCAGGTTGTTGGTGTGCTCGTTGGCCGCGAGCCAGAACTTGGCGACCTCGACCGCGGACGGGGCGTCCTTGGCCATGGTGTCGTAGGCCCAGTCCGGAGCGGCGTTGGCGGTGCCGGCCAGACCAGCGGCCAGCAGACCGGTGGCCAGAACGGCGCCACCGGCGGGGAGGAGGATGCGCTTCAAGGGAACTCCTTGGTCTGATGTGGAACGCTTCTTGCGTCCCATGCGTCAGTAAAGGGAATGCCAGAAACATACAGCGCCGATCTTGAACACCGGAAGCCGCTTTGCGAGGGAAGAAGCGGGTCTGGAGTGTCGAGACCGTTTCGTGATGTTTAAATGGCTCTGATGTCGACGCTGTAACCAAAACTTGCTCAAGGTGTTTGCGCAGCTAGACATGATGTTGGGATGAAAGTGGCAGATGTGGCGTGAGTGCCCGCTTACCGTGAGCCACTATGTCCATGTGATGCAGATCACATCAAGTTGATGGCACCGATTCCGTCGCGGGCACGTCTAACGGCCCCCTCAAGGTCCGATCCGGCTTTCGCGTCATCGCGCGGCCCGGCTTCCGGCCCCCCGGACCGGGCCCCTCCCGCCCCGGAAACGGGTGCGGGACCCGGCGCGTGGCGCCGGGTCCCGCTGCTGGTTCGGGAACTTCGAAGGTGCGCGGGCTACTTGTAGAGCTCGCCGTTCGGGCCGACGATCCTGCCGGACCACACGTTGGCGGCCTTGCGGTAGATCTCGGCGGTCTCACCGTCGAAGTACGGCGAGGTGATCAGGTCGTAGCGGTCGTTCTGGTCCTGGTCGCCGAAGAGGCTGGTAACACCGTTGACGTAGCCGAGACGCCTGGCGCTGCTGTACTGCGTCAACCACGGGCCGCCGTCGGCGCCGGGGGTGAAGGCGCCCTTGAGGCCGACGTGCTCCTCGACCTTCTCCGCCGCGGAGACGTACTCCTTGCCCGACGTCTTGCCGTACAGGTACTTGGGGGTCACGCCGCTGTAGGGCCTGTCGCCGTCGCGGTGCGGGGCGGCGGGGTAGCCGAAGACGTAGACGGGCTTTCCGGTCTTCTGGTTCCAGGTGAAGCCCTGGCCGCCGACGTTGTCACCCAGGCGGCCGACATCCTTGGAGAGCAGGATGTAGTAGTGCGAGCCGCGCGACCACTTGGGACCGCTGAACCCCGCGTACTCGGCCTTGGTGACCTGCTTGACGCCGTTGAAGGCGACTCCGTTGTAGACGGTGACGAAGGCGTAGTCCTTGTCGTAGTCCTCGTAGTTGGCGAAGTCGTAGTGCGTCCACGCCGACTTGCCGACGTAGATGCCCCACGGGGTCTTGCCCTGGTAGTAGCCGGGGACGAAGACCCACTTGTCGAGGGTGTCGCTGTTGCTGCCCGGGTCGTAGACGCAGTGGCCGGCCGTGGCGACCAGGTTGCGGTACTTGCCCTGGATCGAGGTGGCCGAGCA
This sequence comes from Streptosporangium sp. NPDC002607, assembly GCF_053592655.1. Lineage (NCBI taxonomy): Bacteria > Bacillati > Actinomycetota > Actinomycetes > Streptosporangiales > Streptosporangiaceae > Streptosporangium > Streptosporangium sp. NPDC002607. The sequence continues at coordinate 29,935 of NZ_JBSFWD010000045.1, read as the reverse complement.
CCACCGGTACTGCCCGTTGACGACGAAGAACACCTTGCCGATGGTCTTGGGCAGGTTGACGTTCTTGGCGAGCGACGGGGTGGGCTTCTGGGAACCGGTCGGGCCGACGCTGCCGGGCCTGCCGTCGGGGGAGAAGCCGCCGCCGACCTTCATCTTCGGGGCACCGGGGTCCGCGTTGTAGACGGTCGCCCTCTTGAGGGCGGCGAAGTTCGAGGCTGCCCAGAAGTTGATGACCGAGACCGCCGAGGAGTTGTTCCTGGCCATCGGGTCGGTCGCCCAGTCGGGGGCGGCCTGGGCGGTGCCCGCCAGGGGGCCGACCAGGGTGGTGGCCAGCAGGGCGGTGGCGGCTGCGGCGCCACCGAGGGGAAGAAGAGAGTGCTTCAAAAGACGAGCTCCTTGCGCTGCAACGTTCCCGGGGATCCGGGAACTGCGGGACGACAAGCTACGAACCTATGCAGCGACCGCCGGGCCAAACGTCGTCTAAGCCCCTCTTAAGGCTCTCTTAAGGCGGCGTTATGTTCGGGGCGCCTGCTGGGTGGCCGCCCAGTGGTAGGCGACGTAGGTCGACGCGATGAAGTACGGGGAGGAGATCCGGTCGTACCTGCGGTCGGTGTCGGTGTCCCAGGCGAAGCTGTTGACGCCGTTGAGGTAACCGAGCGCGGTCCTGTTGTCGTAGGAGATCAGCCAGGGGCCACCGCTCGCGCCGTTGGTGAATCCACAGGTCAGAGCAATACCCTGCTCGACCAGGCGAGCGGGGGCCCGCACCTTTTCGGTGCGCCCGTCGCACGACTTGAGCCGCTGGCCGTCGTAGGGCCTGCTGCCGTTGGGGTGCGGGGCGGCCGGGTAGCCGAAGGCGAGGGTGAACAGGCCGGTGCCCCGGTTGGTCGCCAGGCCCTGCCCGCCGACGTTGTCCTCCAGGCTGCCGACACCCTCCATCTCGTAGGTGCCGGTGGTCTTATCCGCCTTCCACCTGAAGCCGTCGTGCACGGTGACGAACGCGTAGTCGTAGTCGTAGTCACCCCTGCCGACGAAGTCCTCGTGCAGGTTGAGCGAGTGGCCGACATAGATCCCGTACGGGGTGTTGCCCTTGTCGTAGCCGGGGATGAAGATCCAGTACTCGGCCTGACTGCCCGTCTTGGCGTCGTAGGCGCAGTGTCCGGCCGTCGCGACCAGGTTGTGGTTGGCCGCCGCCACCGAGGAGGCGGAACACCAGTAGTCCTTGTTGCCGATCCGGAAGAACACCTTGCCGACGGTCAGTGGGGAGCCGCCGGAACCCGGAGCCCGCTTCTTCGGAAGGGTGGGCCTGACCAGCGGCGCGGCCCCCCCGGGCTTGGCGGCGCTCTTCCCGCCGCCGGCCGCGGTGGTGGCCTCCTCGGTCATGGCCGTCGCGCCGCCCGCCTCCCCGGCGGCGGCGGCCGTGGCGCTTCCGGCCGTGGCGCTTCCGGTGGCGGTGTTTCCGGCGGTGGGGGACGGCGAGGTGGTGGTGCCGGATTTCCCCCCGGGTGTCGCGGGCACCCCGGGTGTCGCGGGCCCGTTGTCCATGGCCTGCTTGAGCCTGGCCGGGCTCCAGTACTCCGCGATCCGCCGCATGTCGGCGACGCTCTTGGTCAGCGGGATCGAGGTGATGCCGCTGGGCACCGTGTTCAGCGGACCCGCCGCGGCGCTCCCGGCGAACGCCGACGTCATGGTCACACAGGCGGCGATCAGCGCCCCGAGTGTGGCCGTGAGCCGCCGTACGCGGGAGGACATGAGGGGGATTCCTTTCGGAGGGCCGGAGTTTCGGAGGGCTACCAGGGATGCAAGGGGTGATTTTTCCAGATCAACTTGGTTTTGGGCAGTTCGCTGGACCGATCCGCTCATGCTCCGTTATCTGGTCAGTGTGCCCGAGGGTGTATAAGCACTCCGTGAAGCTGCGGAAAGGGCCCGGTGCGTACCGGGCCCCTCCTGGTTCACACAGCCTGCGTCCTAGGCCGGGAGCTTCCCGGTCCAGAGGTTGGCCGCGTGCTTGTAGATGCCGTACGTCTCACCGTTGAAGTACGGGGTGGTGACGCGGTCGTAGCGGTTGTTCTTGTCGCTGTCGATGGTCAGGCTCACCACACCGTTGAGGTAGCCGGTCCGCTTGCTGTTCTTGTACTGCAGCAGGAAGGGGCCGCCGCTGGCGCCGGGAGTGAAGGCGCACTTGATCGCCTGGTGCTCCTCGGCCTTGTAGGCCGCGACGACGGGAGCGGCGACGGTCGTGCCGTAGCACCACTTCTGGGTGTGACCGGAGTACGGCTTGTCGCCGTCCAGGTGGGCCGAGGTCGGGTAGCCGAACGTGAAGACCTTCTTGCCCAGCTTCTGGTTCCAGGCGAAGCCCTGGCCGCCGACGTTGTCGCCGAGGCGACCGGCGTCGGCCACCGTCGAGATGTAGTGGCGGAAGATCACATACTTCACCGACGCGGTCTTCTTAATGTACTTCACCACGTAGTAGTGGGTAATGGTGTAGTTACCCTTTTCGTCGATCTTCCGGTAGCCGGGACCCTTGTAGGCGTCGTACTCGCTCTTGGTGACGTTCTCGACACGGCTTTCGAGCTTGGAGCCGGCCTTGGGCCAGTCGCCCTGCGGCAGTTCCTTGTCCTTGAGGGTGACCTTGTCGTTCTTCAGGCCGTAGATCTCGCCGGTGACCTTCTCCCAGGCCCACTTGTCCGTCTCCGACGCGACGGCGAGGGCGCCCTTGTACTGGGGGCCCACCTCGTCCTCGGAGGAGATGTTCTCGACCTTGCCGATGCCACCCTTCTGGGTCCACTTGTCGTAGGTCTCGAAGTCGACGGTGCTGGCCGCCTCGCGGCCCACACCGCCCTTGTCGACGTGCGCCTTGAAGGTCTTGTAGTCGACTTCCTTCTCCGGCTGCTGCTTGATGCCGTTGTAGACGTTGACGAAGGCGTAGTCGTAGTCGTAGTCCTCGTAGACCGTGAAGTCATCGTGGGTGTTGACCTTGGCGCCGACGTAGATGCCCCAGGGAGCCTTGCCCTGGTAGTAGCCGGGGATGAACACGAAGTTGTTGAACGGCTTGTTCGTGTCGGTGTCGTAGACGCAGTGGCCGGCGGTGGCGACCAGGTTGCGGTACTTCGACTGCACGGAGCTGCCGGAGCACCAGCGCTCCTGTCCCTTGCTGTCGACGAAGAAGACCTTGCCGACGGTGATCGGGAGGTTCACGTTCCGCGACTTGCCGGCGGACTTGCCGCCCTCGCCGGTGGGGGCGACGACGCCGGGCTTGCCGTCGGCGGCCGCCCTGGCGGCGCCGGTCTTGTTCAGCTTCGCCGAGACGGTGGAGTCGGAGAGGTAGGTCTTCGCCGACTTCAGCTTCGAGGCGGTCCAGTAGCCCGCGATGGCCTTCGCGTTACCGGAGGGGGTGAGCGCCGCCGACTTGATGTCGGGGTCGGCGGTGCTCGCCTGGGCGGTGGCGGGGAGGGAGGCGCCGATCATCGCGGCTGCCGCGAGGGCACCGCCGAGGGGAAGGATCAGACGCTTGGCTCGGGGGTTCAATGAAGCTCCTTCTTTGTCATGGATCACTCGGGACGCGATCCACGCATGCGTAAAGAGACAAGAGGTGACCGTACTCGGCAAAGATGGGGTAAAGGGCTACAAAACGGGCAAGAGCCTGGACCGATATGATTTCGTTACCAAATTCATGGAACCGGAAATCCATTCCGCCCGTCTGATCCCTCCTTGCTTGATCGAGAGATCTCGTGAGGCTCATTTGAGCGTGTGAACTGCGAAAACGCCGAGACTGGTCGTTGTCCTGACGGTGGGTGTCCCTCCTCCCTCGGAACGTTCCGGGGGAGGAGGGGCTGTGGCCGCCGACGCGAGCAGGGGCCCGATCTTGAGACCGGGCCCCTCTCGTTCCTCCGGCCGGCCGCGGGTATACGGCGACGCTGCGCGTCGCGGTTCGGCCGCTCTTGTCCGGCTCCTTCCCTCGTCGGGCGGAGTCGTTCGTTCCTCGCGAGTTGCCGGCGACGCCGGCGCGTCGCGGTGAGGCCGCTCTTACCCGGCTCCTTCCCTCGTCGACCGGGGCCGCTCGTTCCTCGCAACCCCGCTCTCCTCAGTCCAGTCCCCGGCGCGGCCTCACGGCCCCGCTCTCCTCGGTCCAGTCACTGGCGCGGCCTCACGGGTTGTCGGCGACGCTGCGCGTCGCGCGGGTCAGTCGGTCCAGCGGTTGGCCGCGGCCTTGTAGACCTTGTAGGTGTCGCTGTTGAAGTACGGCGAGGAGATCTTGTCGTACCGGTCGTTCTTGTCGGTGTCCCAGGCGATGCTGTTGACGCCGACCAGGTAGCCGGTCCGGCTGGAGCTCTTGTACTTGTAGAGCCACGGGCCGCCGCTCGCGCCCGCGGTGAAGGCGCACTTGAAGCCGATGTGCTCCTGGACGTTGTACTTCGGCGCGGCCGGCATGGCGCCGGTCTTGCCGTAGCACCACTTCATCGTGCGGCCGGAGAAGGGCTTGTCGCCGTCGGGGTGCAGTCCGGCCGGGTAGCCGAAGGCGAAGACCGTGTTATTGATCTTCTGGTTCCAGGCGAAGCCCTGGCCGCCGACGTTGTCGCCGAGCCGCCCGACCTTCTTGATGATCGGGTGCCACTTGCCGTCCTTGTCCTTCTCCCAGTTCACCTTGAACCCGGAGTGGACGTTGACGAAGGCGTAGTCGTAGTCGTAGTCCTCCTTCACCACGAAGTCGTCGTGCGCGTTGAACCACTTGGCCGCGTAGATGCCGTAGGGGTTCTTGCCGTCCCACGCCTGGTCGCCGTCCCAGTAGGACGGGATGAAGATCCAGTTGTCGTAGAACTGGTTGGTCTTCACGTCGTAGACGCAGTGCGCGGAGGTGGCGACCACGTTGCGGTACTTGCCCTGGACGGAACTGCCGGAGCAGTACTTCCAGCTCTTCGGGTCCGCCGGGTTGGCGCCGGGCAGGGTGAAGAAGACGCGGCCGACGGTGTTGGGCAGGTTGACGTGCTTGCTCTTGGAGGACTTGGTGCCCTCCTCGCCGATCGGCGGGACCGCTCCGCCGGGACCGTCGGGGCCCGCGGCGCCGGAGGCCTTGCCGCCCTTGATGCTCAGGTCGAGGTCGCCGGTGGCGTCCGTGGCCTTGCGCATGCGCTCGGGCGACCAGAAGGAGGTGGCCTCCGTGGCCGTCTCAGAGGCCGGGGAACTGACCACATCGTTGGGGGCTTGAGCGGCGTTGGCGCCTGTGGTGGCGCCGATCACTCCGGCGATCATGAGAACGCCGGTGAGGGGGATCGTGAGGCGCCGTGCTCGGGAATTCATGAAGCTCCTTTCGCGCTCGGCGTGGAGACGGGACCTCTCCTCGCCGGGAAAACGATCGGAACGTTACTGACTGAATCGAGCACTCGGCGAGGAATTGACGGGAAAAAGCATTGAATGGTTCCAGGCGATGCGATCTCGTTATTTAAATAGCGATTTGTTATGGTTTAACAAATAGGCATTTTCGCAGGTCATCACGGGTGTTGGGGGCCTCTGTGGGCATCTGTGGCACCATTGGTAACAGCGATTACCGAAGGTTTCTCGAGTAACTCCGGCACCCCCGGTCTATTAAACCGAATTATGTTCTGGTTGGATGTCGGCATGAGTGGAGATCCCCGTAACCCATGCCTTGTCGGCGTCGCCCAGCACACGGTCCGCGTCCAGCCGGGGCCCGAGCCGTTGGATCTGTGGGAACTCGTCGCCCGCGAGGCCGCCGCCGACGCCGGGGCCCCAGGTCTGCTGAACGCCCTCGACTCGATCCAGGTCGTCTACACCGAGTCCTGGCAGTACGACGACCCGACGGCCAGGCTCGCCGAGCGGCTCGGCGCCGCTCCCCGCCACCGGGCCTACTCCAAGGTGAGCGGTACGGCACCGCAACTGCTCCTCGGGGAGGCGGCCTCGATGATCGCCAGGGGTGAGCTGGACGCCGCCCTGGTCGCCGGAGCCGAGGCGCTGGCCACGCGCAGGGCCCTGCGCAGGGCGGGGGAGCGCGTGGCGTGGAGCCATCCGGCGAATCCCAAGCCGCCCTACGGCTGGGAGCGGCCCCCGCACCCGGCCGAGCTGGCCCACGAGCTGTTCCTGCCCGTCCACACCTACGCGATCATGGAAACGGCCCGGCGGGCGGCGGCGGGCGAGTCCATCGAGGAGGAACGGGCGGCACGAGGGCTGATGATGGCTCCGATGACCGAGATCGCCGCGGCCAACCCGCACGCCTGGTACCGGGAGGTCGGAAAGCCCTCGGAACTGGTCACCCCGGCCGTGGACAACCGCATCGTCGGCTGGCCCTACACCAGGCGCACCGTCGCGGTCATGGAGGTGGACCAGGCCGCCGCCGCGATCCTGGTCAGCGACGGGCTCGCCGACCGGCTCGGCATCCCCCGAGACAGGCGCGTCTACCTGCGAGGATGGTCCTACGCCGAGGACACCTGGGAGGTGGCGGCCCGTCCCGTGCTCGGCTCCTCGCCGGCCATGGCAGCCGCGGCGCGGGCGGCCTTCGCGCGGGCGGGGACCGGTCTCGACGAGATGTCCGCGCTGGACCTCTACAGCTGTTTCGCGATCGCGCTCCGCGCCGCCTGCGCGGCAGGGGGGCTCGACCCGCTCGACCCGCGAGGGCTGACCGTCACGGGTGGCCTGCCGTACGCGGGGGGGCCGGCCAGTGACTACGTCCTGCACTCCACAGCGGCGATGGCCGAGCGCCTGCGGGCCGCGCCGGGCCACGGGCTGGTCACCGGAGTCGGCATGCACCTGACCAAGCACACCTATGCGGTCTGGTCCACCGAGCCCGGCGGCGCCCTGGGCGACGCCGCGCCGGTGTACGTCGCGGAACCGGTGCCGATCGCGGACTCCTACGAGGGACCCGCGACCGTCGCCGGATACACGGTCGCGCACGGCAGGGACGGAGCGGCCGAACGAGGCATCCTGATCGCCGACCTTCCCGGTGGCGGCCGGGCACACGCCCACGTCCGCGGGCCCGATCTGATCGCCGAGGCCGAGTCGCGGGAACTGGTCGGCGCCGAGGTGCGCCTGGTCCCCGAAGGGCCGGTGAACGTCGCGACCTGGTGACGGCCTCCCTGGCGGGTATCGACTCTGATTCGTGCTGGTATCGAGATCGCCCGAATCCGAAGATGGAGTCGCACCATACCTTCTCCGCAGGAGGCGGCCCAGGACGTGGCCGGTGGCCGATACGACATCATCGAGGCGAGGTCCCCGCGGGGACCTCGGCGCTGGATCGGTGCCGCGGTGCTGGCGGCGCTCCTGGTGGTGCCGGTGCTGGTCCTGCTGGCCGGCCGGGAGCCCGGCGCGGTCCCGCCGCTCCCGCCGCCGGTGCCCACCCGGACGGTGGCCGGCGCCAAGGAGGTCTCCAACGTGCTCTACCCCCGGCCCCGTCGCAGGGGCGGCAGGGAGATCCTCAACGTGGTCTTCCCCGACGGCTCGGCGGCGGAGGTCGACTACCCGGCGGAACTGGGCCTGGCCAGGCTGGGGGTCCGGCCCGCGATGACGGGCAGGCTCGACGGGGAGGCCGGCACGTACCGGCAGCTGACCGTGCCGCCGGGAGGGCCGGCCGGGGTGGCGATGAGCAGGCCGATGATCCGGAAGCTGGCCGGGCAGGTCACGCTCTGGCACCCGATGAGCCCCGCCGAGGGGGAGGTGCTGCTGTTCGCGTTCGACCCCTGGTTCGTGGCGCTGCGCGATCTCAAGGACGGCATGCCCTTCGAGCAGCGCATGCTCTGGGCGCGCAACCTGCGCGGCAGGGTGACCAGGGGCGGCTACCTCGTGCTCGACGCTCGGGCTCCGGTGCGGCTGGCCGGGGCGGGGGAGACCTTCCGCGGCGAGCAGGTGGGGCCGCAGCTGTGGTTCGGCGGGGCCAGGGAGACGCTGCTCGTGCTGGCGCCGGTGCCCGGCTGCGACGTCGCGGCGATCGAGCTCTCCGTGATCGAGCAGCGGCGCCGCTTCTCCGCCGAGACCTGTCAGGACGGTGTGTACGTGGCGGCCTCGGGAGAGCGGGGGCACGTGGAAAGGACGGTCGCTGAAATAGTCGTCAGGCGGACAGCGTAGGGTGCGGCCATGTTCGCTGTAACCGCCACGCAGATCGATCCCGACAACCCGCTCGCCGGTCTCACCCTTGGTGAGCGCCCGGAACCCCAGGTCCCCGAGGGGTGGACCACCGTCACGGTGAGAGCGGTCTCGCTCAACCATCACGACCTTTTCACCCTGAAGGGCGTGGGCATCCGCGCGGAGCAGCTCCCGATGGTGCTCGGCACCGACGCGGCGGGGTACGACGAGGACGGCAACGAGGTCATCGTGCACTCGGTGATCGGCAACGGTGCCGACGAGACGCTCGACCCGAAGCGTTCCCTGCTGTCGGAGAAGTACGACGGCACCTTCGCCGAGCGGGTCGTCGTGCCCAGGCGCAACCTCGTGCCCAAGCCCGCCGCGCTCAGCTTCGAGGAGGCCGCCTGCCTGCCGACGGCCTGGTTGACCGCCTACCGCATGCTGTTCGACAAGGCCGGGCTGGAGCCGGGCTCGACGGTGCTGGTCCAGGGCGCGGGCGGTGGCGTGGCCACCGCGCTGATCCTGCTGGGCCGGGCCGGGGGATACCGGATCTGGGCGACCAGCCGCTCTGAGAAGAAGCGGGCGCGGGCCCTGGAGCTGGGCGCCGACCAGGTGTTCGAGGACGGTGCCCGGCTGCCCGAGCGGGTCGACGCGGTGATGGAGACCGTCGGCCAGGCGACCTGGGCGCATTCGCTGAAGGCGCTGCGCCCCGGTGGACGGATCGTGATCTCAGGCGCGACCAGTGGAGTGGTCCCGCCGGCCGAGCTGAACCGCATCTTCTTCCTGCAGCTCTCGGTGATCGGCTCCACCATGGGCACCCGTGACCAGCTGGGCAGGCTCGCCCGCTTCATGGAGCAGACGGGTACCCGCCCGCTGATCGACCGGGTCCTCCCGCTGACCGAGGCCCGCGAGGGCATCGCGGCCATGCACGAGGGCGAGCTCTTCGGGAAGGTCGTCTTCACGCTGCCGGGGTGAACGCGGTCCGCGGCGGAGCGGAGCACGGCCGGGCATCGGTGTGTTCCCGATCACGTGCGTAAGTAATGGGTTACTTTTCTGCCTCCCGGGTGATAGAACACGGATGAGCGATGTATCGCCCGGGAGGCCCGGAATGACCGACTCAACCGCGCACCGCGACCCCGACGCGCCGCGCGCCCCCCTCGCCGCGCCCGCCGGCTCCTCCGCGTACGGCGGTCCCGGCACGCGCGGCGGCCCGGTGGTGAGCGCCGTCCCGACTCTCCCCGAGGCGGGGGACGGCGAGCACGCGCGCAGCGATCCCGAACCGTTCGGCCCCGGTGACCTGCTCTGGGACGGGATGGGCGACCAGCGGCTGATGTTCCTGCTCGGCGGCGGTCTCATCATGCAGGTCATGCACCCGGCGATCGGTGCCGCGGTCGGCCGGCAGTCGGTCTACCGGTCCGACCCGTGGGGACGGCTCACCCGCTCGCTCAACTCGCTGCAGACCTGGGTGTACGGAGGGCCGCAGGCCATCGAGGAGGGCAAGCGCCTGCGTGAGATGCACAAGGACATCAGCGGCGTCGACGCGCAGGGCAGGAGCTACCACGCGCTGAGCGCGGGACCGTACGCCTGGGTGCACCTGACCGCCTTCGAGCGCGCCGTCACCATGGCGAGGTACTTCGGCGAGCGGCCGTACACCCCGCAGGAGGAGCGGCGCCTGTACGAGGAGATCATCCGCCTGGGCCGGATCCTGCGGGTCCCCGAGCGGATGTTCCCCGCCACGGTCGACGACTACTGGACCTACTTCCACGACATGGTCGACAACACGCTGGAGAACCATCCGACGGCGCACGACGTGCTGGAGACCACGCTCACCGTGGGGGCACCGCCGCTGCTCCGCGGGCCGCTGCGGGCACTGTGGCGCCCGCTCGGTCTGACCTCGGGCCGGCTCAACCACTTCGTCACGGTCGGCACGCTGCCGGACGCCGTCCGCCAGAAGCTGGAACTGCCGTGGACCGCCAGGGACGAGGTGCGGCTGCGCCGTCTCGGCAGGGCGGTCGCCGTGACGATGCCACGCCTGCCCGAGCGGGCCAGATATCTGCCGATCGCCTATCACGCCAGGCGGGCGGCACACGCACAGGAGCGGCTCACCCGCGCCATGCGCGTCGCCTGAGGAAAGGCCGCCGCTCCGGGTGCCGCCGGTCCGCGCGCGTCGCGTGGCGGGGGCGCGGACCGGCGCGCGTCGGCGGGGGAGGACGGGTGGTTACCGGAGCGCTTCGCGGATGCGGCGGGCCGCGTCGTACAGGGCGTCCTGCGCGGTGGCCAGGGTCTCCTCGGTGACCTGCGCGTTCGACGCGTCCCTGTGGACCTCCTCGGCGAACTCGGCCAGCATCTGCCCGAGCCGGGCGTCGCCGGCGTGTGACCCCTCGCCGGTGAAGCCGGCGGCCCAGATCCGCTTCCAGTCGTCCTTCCACTCGTGCTTCTGGCGCTGCCATTCCGTCTTCTGCTCGCGCCAGGCCCTGCGCTGGTCGTGCTTGGCCTGCTTCTCCTCGTACCCGGAGCCCTGGCGCACGTCACGTGCCATCTGGGTGAGCTCCTCGCGCAGCGACTTCACGGTGTCGCGCACGTCCTCCTTGACCTCGCGGGCGATGTCGCGGACCGAGTCGGAGATCTCCTGCTCCAGATCGGCGAGCTCGTCGAGGCGGTCGTTGAGCTCGGCGCGGCCCCGGTCGCTGATCGTGAAGACCTTCTTGCCGTTCACGACCTCGTGGGTGACCAGCCCCTCCTCCTCCAGACGGGCCAGGCGCGGGTAGATCGTGCCGGGCGAGGGGGAGTAGACACCGAGGAAGCGATCCTGGAGCAGCCGGATCACCTCGTAACCGTGGCGGGGGCTCTCCTCCAGCAGCTTCAGGAGATAGAGCCGGAGCCTTCCATGACCGAAAACCGGGCTCATGCTTGGGCTCCCTTCAGCAGGGTGACATCGGCGGAGACGGTGTGCGCCGTCAGGGAGGCCATGCCGCCGCCGATCCGGCCGGTCAGCGACCTCGCGCCGGTCTGGGTGGAGTGGTGGAGTTCGGAGAAGGCGGTGTCGAGCCTGCCCGAGGTGGAGCGGATCTTGACATCGGCGTCCACGGCGTGCGGGAGCCTGAGCACGATGTCGCCGGTGACGCTGTTCAGCGTCACATGACCGGTCGGCGGGAGCTCCAGGTCGGCGGTGATCCGGCCGGAGACGGTGGTGACGCTGAGACGCCGGGGGGTGCCCTGCGCCACGGTCAGCTCGCCGGAGACACTCTTGAACGACAGGTCGCCGACCAGGTCGCGGCTCTCCACGTCGCCGGAGACGGTGTCGGCGTTGATCTCCCCGCTCACCCCGTCGAGCACGATGTCGCCCGAGACGCCCCTGACCGAGGTGCGGTCCTCGAATCCGGAGACGACCGCGGAGGCGGAGACCACCCCCACGTTGATCGGGCAGCCCTTGGGCGCGGTCAGCGTCAGCGTCGCCCGGCGTCGCCCCGGGCGCAGCCAGCCCAGCAGGCCGTCCCAGGTCAGGTCCTTGTAGGTGACGGTGAGCGTGCCGTCGTCGTCATGGGTGACGAGCAGCGGTGTGGTGTCCACCTCGGTGACCTCAAGCGTGGCGGGGCCGTCGCCGGCCAGCACCGCCAGCCTGCCCGCCACGATGCGCACGTTCAGCTTTCTCACGGAGTCGAAGGTGAGCTGCTCTGGTTTCTCGATGGTCCACTGCCGCATGTTCGTGACCTCCTTGTGCATGACACGATATGTCGCGTCGGTCGGGAGGTCAAGATATATCGCGTTATTTCAATCGTCCTCGTCGTCCAGCCGGGCCAGCCAGGTGGCCAGCCGTTCCACCGGAGTCTCGAAGTCCGGGTTCAGGTCGACGAACTCGCGCAGCCGCTCGGCCAGCCACCCGATGGTGACCTCCTCCTGGCCACGACGCTCGACGAGCTCCTCGATGCCCCGATCGGTGAAGTACATCGTTCTCCTCGTGGTGACACTTGCCATAACGGGGAAGTCCCCCGCAGAGGTTCCTGCGGGGGACTTCCGTGGTGACGCCTGCACTGCGGACCGCCGGTCGGCGGCCCCTTCCTCTAGGTGAAGACCTCGCCCAGCATCTGCTGCAGCTCGGCCTCGTGGGCCGAGTGCGAGCCGGTCGCCGGGGAGGAGTTGGCCTTGCGGGAGACCCGCTTGATCACGCGGCCGCCGAAGACGCCCGGGTTCTCGGCCATCTTGAGCGCCAGGAACGGCCACGGCCCCATGTTGAGCGGCTCGTCCTGCGCCCACACCAGCTCGACGTCGGCGGAGTAACGGCTCAGCTCGACCTCCAGCGGGTTGCCGGGGAACGGGTAGAGCCGCTCAAGACGGACGATCGCCACGTCGTTGCGGCCCTGCTTGTCGCGGGCCGCCGCCAGGTCGTAGTAGAGCTTGCCGGAGACCAGCACGACCTTGCGGACGCCGGCCGGGGCGACGGTGGTGTCGCCGAGCACCGGCTGGAACGACCCCGAGGTGAACTCGCCGACCGACGAGATCGCCGCCTTGTGCCGCAGCAGCGACTTGGGCGTGAACACCACCAGCGGGCGGTGCCGGTTCGACAGCGTCTGCCAGCGCAACAGGTGGAAGTAGTTGGCCGGCACCGTGGGCTGCGCGACGGTCATGTTGTCCTGGGCGCACATCTGCAGGAAGCGCTCGATGCGAGCCGAGGAGTGGTCGGGGCCCTGTCCCTCGTAGCCGTGCGGCAGCAGCAGGGTGACGCCGGAGCGCTGGCCCCACTTCTGCTCGCCCGAGGTGAGGTACTCGTCGATGATCGACTGAGCGCCGTTGACGAAGTCGCCGAACTGCGCCTCCCAGGCGACCAGGGCCTCGGGCCGCTCCACGCTGTAGCCGTACTCGAAGCCGAGCGCGGCGTACTCGCTCAGCAGGGAGTCATAGACGTAGAACTTCGTGGTGCCCTGGTTGAACGTCTTGAGCGGGGTGTGCTCCTCGCCCGTGACCCGGTCGACCAGCACGGCGTGCCGCTGGGTGAACGTGCCGCGCCGGGAGTCCTGGCCGACGAGGCGGACCGGGTGACCGTCGATCAGCAGCGATCCGAACGCCAGGGTCTCGCCCATGCCCCAGTCGATGCGCTCCTCGGTGACCATCTGCCCGCGACGCTGCAGCACCGGCAGCAGGCGCGGGTGGACGGTGAAGCCCTCGGGCATGTTGAGCTGGGTCTCCACGATCCGCTTGACGGTCTCCTCGGAGATGGCCGTCTTGACGTCCTCGTGGGACCAGGGGATGTTCTCCATGTCGATCGGGCGGGAGAACTCGTCCGTCGACGCGTTGGCCGCCGCGCGGGTCTCGGCGAAGGCGTTCTCCAGCTTGGCCTGGTAGTCGCGGAGCGCGCCCTCGGCCTCCTCGACCGTGATGTCGCCCCGGCCGATCAGCGCCTCGGTGTAGAGCTTGCGGGTGGAGCGCTTGGCGTCGATCAGGTCGTACATCAGCGGCTGGGTGAAGCCCGGGTTGTCCATCTCGTTGTGGCCGCGACGCCGGTAGCAGATCAGGTCGATCACGACGTCCTTGCGGAACGCCTGGCGGTACTCGAAGGCCAGGCGGCCGACCCGGACCACGGCCTCGGGGTCGTCGCCGTTGACGTGGAAGATCGGGGCCTGGATCATCCGGGCCACGTCGGTGGCGTACACGCTGGAACGCGAGCTGGCCGGGCTGGTGGTGAAGCCGACCTGGTTGTTGACCACGATGTGCACGGTGCCGCCGGTGCGGTAGCCGCGCAGCTGCGACAGGTTGAGGGTCTCGGCCACCACGCCCTGGCCCGCGAAGGCCGCGTCGCCGTGGACGAGCACGGGCAGGACGGTGAAGCCCTCCTCGCCGCGCTCCAGGAGGTCCTGCTTGGCGCGGACCACGCCCTCCAGGACCGGGTCGACCGTCTCCAGGTGGGAGGGGTTGGCCACGACCGAGGTCCTGAGCTTGGAGCCGTCGGGCGAGACGAAGTCACCGCTGGCACCCAGGTGGTACTTCACGTCACCGGAGCCGTGGGCGCTGCGCGGGTCGATGTTGCCCTCGAACTCGCCGAAGATCTGCCCGTACGACTTGCCGACGATGTTGGCCAGCACGTTGAGGCGACCGCGGTGGGCCATGCCGACCACGGCCTCGTCGAGCCGCTCCTCGGCCGCGGCGCTCAGCACCGAGTCGAGCAGCGGGATCAGCGACTCGCCGCCCTCCAGCGAGAAGCGCTTCTGCCCCACGAACTTCGTCTGCAGGAACGTCTCGAACGCCTCGGCGGTGTTCAGCCGCTCCAGGACACGCAGCTGCTCGGTGCGGTCGGGCTTGGCGTGCGGCCGCTCGACGCGCGCCTGGATCCAGGCCCGCTCCTCGGGGTTCTGCATGTGCATGTACTCCACGCCGATGGTCCGGCAGTAGGAGTCACGCAGCACGCCGAGAATGTCGCGCAGCTTCATCAGGGGCCGGCCGCCGAAACCGCCGGTGGCGAACTCGCGCTCCAGGTCCCAGAGGGTCAGACCGTGCGACTTGATGTCGAGGTCGGGGTGCTTGCGCTGCTTGTACTCCAGCGGGTCGGTGTCCGCCATCAGGTGGCCGCGGACCCGGAAGGCGTGGATCAGCTCTATGACACGCGCGGACTTCGCCACGTCGTCGTCGTGCGTGGTGGAGATGTCCTGGACCCAGCGGATCGGCTCGTACGGGATCCGGAGGGCCTCGAAGATCTCGTCGTAGAAGCCGTCCTCGCCCAGCAGCAGCCGGTGGACCTGGCGCAGGAAGTCGCCGGACTGGGCGCCCTGGATGATCCGGTGGTCGTAGGTGCTGGTGATCGTCATGACCTTGCTCACCGCGAGGCGGGAGAGCGTGTCGGGGGAGGCGCCCTGGTACTCCGCGGGGTACTCCATCGCGCCGACGCCGATGATCGTGCCCTGCCCCGGCATCAGGCGCGGCACCGAGTGCACGGTGCCGATGGTGCCCGGGTTGGTCAGCGAGATCGTGGTGCCGGCGAAGTCGTCGACCCCCAGCTTGCCCGCCCTGGCCTTGCGCACCACGTCCTCGTAGGCGACCCAGAACTGGCGGAAGTCCATCTGCTCGGTCGCCTTGATCGACGGGACCAGGAGCTGACGGGTGCCGTCGCTCTTGGCGACGTCGATGGCCAGGCCCAGGTTGACGTGCTCGGGCTTGACCAGCGCCGGCTTGCCGTCGACCTCGGCGTAGGAGTGGTTCATCTCCGGCAGGACCTTGAGGGCCTTGATCACCGCGTAGCCGATGAGATGCGTGAACGACACCTTGCCGCCGCGACCGCGCGACAGGTGGTTGTTGATCACGATCCGGTTGTCGATCAGCAGCTTCGCCGGGACCGCGCGCACGCTGGTCGCCGTCGGGACCACAAGGCTGGCCTCCATGTTGGCGGCAGTCCTCGCGGCCGCGCCGCGTAGTCGAACTTCCTCGGCACCGGCGGGCAACTGCGTCTCCTGCTTGGATCGGTCCGCCGGGGCGGCCTTGGCCGCCGCCGGCGCTGGGGTCGTCGTCACGGGGGCCGGGGCGGCCGGAGCCGCGGCGGCCCGGACTGGGGCAGCCGGGGTCGAGGAAGCGGTGGGTGTCGGAGGAGTGGACGCGGCGGTCGCCGCACCCGGGGGAGCGACTCTGCCGGCCCCTGCATCAGGGCTGTAGTCGGCAAAGAAGCTCCACCAGGCCCGGTCGACCGACTCGGGGTCCTGGAGGTATTTCTGGTACAGCTCGTCGACCAGCCACTCGTTCTGGCCAAAGGCTGCCAGCGGGTTTGTCCGCGACGACTCAGACGACACGGCGGAAATCGCCCTCTTCCGCAGATCGGCGTTGATGATAGAGAACCTGTCCAAGGCTACTCGCCTCGGCCCGGACCTGCGCCACTCTGGCCACAGCTTCCTTGTCGATCCTCTCAGAACTGTTTAAAACGGTCACCTCCTGGGTAGCCGTTCTGCCCGCTGAGTCCCTGGTCAGCCGGACCCGGCGGGCTTCGTCAATCCAATCCGACCAGTCGGAACTCTGTCTGTATCTCCGGGGTAACATCTTCGAGCAGGCCGGCCAGTTCGTCTCCGGCGGCCCGCAACTCCTCGATGGACAGGGGTGCGAGTCGCTCCAGCAGGAACAGCGCGTCCGTCGTCTCCTCGGTGATCCGGGTGCGGACGCACTGCCGCCAGTTCCACCGGCGGCAGGTGACCCCCCTGTCGTCACGCCAGACGACCTCGCCGATCTCCGGGTGGTCGATCGCCGGCTCGCCTCTCTCGACGACCTCGAACGGCTCGTCGCCGGTCGCGCGCACCAGCCTTGCCGTCCCCTCGTAGCGGGTCAGGTCCTCTCCGCCGATCGGCAGGCCGTGCCTGATGCTGATCGCGTTGTAGGCGTCGACCACCCGGTTGATCTCCGGCGGCGGCATCCGTCTGACCAGGGCGTCCACCGAGGGCCGGGTCCGCTGGGGCTTGGCGCCGAATGCCCGGTATGTTTCCCGCCACGCCTCGACCCTCGCGTCGTCGACCGCCACCGCCTTCTCGGCCGCCTCCGCCAGCCAGGCCCGCGACCTGTCGTCCGTCGGCCCGTTGCGCAGCCCGTACACCCCTATCACCAGCACCGCGAAGTCCGGCCTGAGCGCGCTGACGGCGGGGTCCACCCAGATGTCCTCGATCACGGCCCCAGTTTAGGCGGCGTGCGCGGCGCGGCGAGGAAGGACGGGGTGGCCGTCCAGTGGACGGCCACCCCGCGCCGATCATCCGCAGAGGGTGCCGTTGAGGAGCAGGCGTTCCGGCTTGGGGTTGGGGCCCGGGGCGTCGGCGCCGATGAAGCCGAAGGTGACCGAGTCACCGGGTCTGATGGTCTTGTTCCAGCTGAGGTTCCTGGCGGTCACGGTCGCGCCGTCCTGGGAGATGTCGGCACTCCAGTGCCGCCGGACGCTCTGGCCGCCGAGGAAGGACCACTTCAGGGTCCAGCCGTCGATGGCCTTCTTGCCGGTGTTGGTGACGGTGACCTGGGTGTTGAACCCCTCGGGCCACTGGCCGTGGTTGGTGTAGGTCACCTTGCACACCCCGGTGGCGGCGGGGGTGTCCAGGTAGGAGGCGATCCAGGCGAGCGGGGAGTTCCAGTTGATGGTCAGCTCGTTGGTGGACCACGACTCGATGTCGTCGATGTAGCAGAACTGGGGCGCGCAACCCCTGAGCTTGGCCTGGGCCACCGGGTCCTGGATGCTGGAGTTCGGGCCGCCCGCCAGGGTGCCGCGCGGCGGGTTGGGCAGGGACGGGTCGAGCTGGTGGGCGTACCAGCGGCTGTGCTGGTTCTTGGCGGCGACCTCGCCGTAGCCGGTCACGTACGACTGGTTGAGGGCGTTGCGCCCGAAGAGGTAGTCCAGCCCCTCCAGCACCCCGTCGCGATACTTCGCCTCGCCGCTGAGGTCGTGGGCGACGGCCATCACGACCATGTTGTTGAGCACCAGGTTGTTGGAGCCCCAGTCGTAGGTCGACGGGTTGTACGGGACGCCGTAGGGGTGGGCCTTCTGGACGGCGAGATACCTGTCGGCGCCCTCCAGTACCGATTGGCGCACCCGTGCCCGGTCGGGGAGCGCGTTGGGCACCGCGGCCAGCTGCAGGCGGCCGAGCTGGGCGGTGTTGCCCCAGTCGAAGCCGCGCTCACGCCAGATGTCGCCGGTGTGGTGCGGCGAGGCGAGCACGTAGTCCTTGAACTCCTTCTCGGCGGTGGTGAGATAGAGCTCGGCGGCGGCCCAGTAGAACTCGTCGGTCACGTTGTTGTCGTCGTAGGTGCCGCCGCCCACCCCGTCGGAGGGGTCGGCGTACCGTGCGGGGTCGGCCTTGGCCGCGGCCCAGGCCTTCCTGGCGGCGGCGAGGTTGCGCGCGGCGAACGCGGCGTCGTACGGGGCGAAGAGCCGGGCCGCCTGGGCCGCGGTGGCGGCCAGGTTGAGGGTGGCGGCGGTGGAGACCGGGTGCAGCTCGCGCCGCTGCGCGTCGAGGTGGGGCAGGAGCGGCAGGCCCGTCCACGCGGCGTCGTGGATCTTGTGGTGGACCATCCCCGCGTGTGGCCGGCCGTCCGGGACCTGCATGCTGAGCAGGAACTCCTGCTCCCAGCGGGCCTCGTCGAGGATGTCGGGGACCCCGTTGCCGCTCTCGGGGATGTTGAGATCACCGTCGGAGTGGATGCCGTCGGCCTTGGCGCGCTCGAAGGCGGACATCAGCTGGTGGACGGAGATACCGCCGTTGACGACGTACTTGCCGTGGTCGCCCGCGTCGTACCAGCCCCCCTTGACGTTCAGCGTGTAGTCGCAGACGCCCGGCTGGCAGGGCACCTCGACGTCCCCCTGGTTGGGGGCCACGCCCGCGTGCCCGGCGGGCCTGCCGTAGCCGGGGCGGAGGGTGTCGAGGATCGGGATGCCGCTGCGCTGGGTGTAGTAGAACTTCAGCGCGTCACCCCTGAGCTCGTCGTAGACGTCGGCGCCGATGTCGAACGGGCGGCTGGTCTCGCCGTCGGCCTCCAGCGTGTAGCCGGTGCCGGGGGCGATGCCGGTGCCGGGGGCCGAGCCGAAGTCGATCGAGTGCGTGTTCTGGCCGGAGCTTCCGTCGACGCCGCGCGGGACGGTGTCGCCCTGGGCGACGACCTGCCCGCCGCGCCGGAGCTTCCAGCCCACCGGCTCCGTCTCCTCGGTGACGAGCGTGGCCCTCTTCGGCCCGGCGGGCAGGTAGCCGACCATGTTCACCCGGACGCGGGGTCCGGTGTCCGGCCGGTAGACGTCGGGTTCGGCTCCGCCTTTCAGGGAGACGTCGTCCACGCAGAACCTCCACGGGGTGGCGCTGCCCCCGAGTTGGAACGCCACCTGCGCGCCTGGCAGGTCCACCGGTGAGGTGAAGGTGTAGCGGTAGTCGTTGCCCGACACGCTCAGCTCGGGGTTGGCCGACAGGTACTGGGTGTAGGGGTCGACCGGGAGCTGGACGAGGGCCCTGGCGACGCGGCCGGGCGTCGCGACGCCGAAGAAGGAGAACTCGTACGTCTCGTCCTTGACCAGGGGGATGTCGTTCTGGCCGACGATGACGTCCCACGGGTTGGCGGTGCCACCGGGGATGTCCGCGCAGAGCCGTCCGTCCTCGATCTCCAGCGCGGTGTTGCCGGTGCTCCACCAGGGGGCGGTGCCGGTGTCGAAGGTGCCGTTGACGATCTGTTCGGGGCCGTCCGCGGCGGCGGGCAGTGGGGTCAGGGTCACCAGGGCGGCGGCCGTGGCGAGAGCGAGCCAGGCAGGTGGTCTGATCACGGGGGGTCCTTTACGCGGGGGATGCGCCTCGCGGTGGGAGCGTTGGGCGGGAGCGTCTTTGTGGGAGCGCTCCCACTACGAGGATGTGCCGATGTTTCCAGCGCGTTTCGCCCGCAGTCAATCGACCCCCCTCCGGGGTCGCCCGCTGACCGGGTGAATGACCGATTTGCCCGATGAAACTTTCAGAGCCTCCGGGGGCCGCGTCAGGGAGCGGTCCAGTCGACCTCCGGCCCCCGGGGCACGATCCCGCTCGGGTTGACGTTCGTCTGTGTCACGAAGTAATGCCGTTTGATCTGATCGAAGTCGGTTGTGTCGCGGAACGCGGGAATGGCGTACAGCTCGCGGGCGTAGGCCCACAGAGCCGGGTAGTCGACGAGCCTTCGCACCGAGCATTTGAAGTGCGAGTTGTAGACCGTGTCGAACCTGGCGAGCGTGGGGTAGAGCCGCACGTCGCTCTCGGTGAGCGCGTCGCCGTGCAGGCGGCGCCGGCCGGTCAGGCGCTCCTCCAGCAGGTCGAGCGTGGCGAACACGCCGGTGACCGCCTCGTCGTACGCCTCCTGGGAGCGGGCGAACCCGGCCCGGTAGACGCCGTTGTTGAGGCCGTGGAAGATCACTTCGTTCAGCGCGTCGATCTCCTCGCGCAGTTCCTCGGGGTAGAGGTCGGGCGCGCCCTCGGCGTGCCACGGCGCGAAGGCCGTCTCCAGGGTGAGGGTGATCTGCGGGTAGTCGTTGGTGACCAGGCGCCCGGCGGCGATGTCCCAGACGCAGGGCACCGTGTAGCGGCCCTGGTAGCCGGGATCGGTCGCCAGGTAGAGCTCGGAGAGGTACTCCACTCCCGTCACCGGATCACCTCCGGGTATCCGCCAGCCCTTCTCGTCCCTGATCGGATCGACGATCGTCACCCCGACCACCTCCCGCAGGCCCAGCAGCTCGCGGACGATGAGCGAGCGGTGCGCCCACGGGCAGGCGTAGGAGGCGTAGATCTGGTAGCGGCCGGGCTCCGGCGGATGCTCGCCGCCCGCCTCGATCCGTGTCGTGAACCGGTTCTGCTGCCTGACGAAGCGGCCGTCGCCGGAGATCTCCTTTTCCAGCTTCATGGTATGACGGTACGGGATCCCGAACCGAATATGATTCGGTTGAGGAGATCGGTGGGGCTCGGCCCTCTGGAGAGTTTCATGCAAAACAAGTAGGAAATATTGACTTAGTCCGGAGTGGTGCGTAGCTTGTCCGGTATGAGCTGCTATCTGACCCGTTTCGACCAGAAAGCGCCGGTGGCCTCATGAGCATCGTGACCGTGGTGGGAAACCCGCGACCCGGGTCGCGCACTCACGGAGTGGCCATCTCGGCGGCGGAGGCGGTGGCCCGGCGGATCGGGGATCAGGAGGCTCCCGAGGTCGTCGATCTGGCGGTCCTGGCTCCGCTGCTGTTCGCCCCGGAGACGGCGCCGGAGGTGAAGGCCGCGCTGGAGCTCCTCGCGGGTGCCGATGTGCTGGTGGTGGCGAGCCCGACCTACAAGGCCACCTACACCGGCCTGCTCAAGGCGTTCCTCGACCGGCTGCCGGGTGGCGCCCTCGCCTCGGCCGTCGCGCTCCCGCTGCTGGTGATGGGGGACGCCAGGCACTCCCTGGCGGTGGAGGTCCACTTCCGGCCGCTGCTGGTGGAGCTTGGTGCCGTCGTTCCCACGCCGGGCCTCGCGCTGCTGGAGTCGCAGCTCGCCGACCTCGACGCGGTCCTCGGCCCCTGGGCCGACCGGGTCGGCCCGCAGGTGGCGGCGGCGCTCGGGCAGCGGACTCCCGCGTGACGCCGGGAAGAGATGGCGACATTAATGGGTTCTGAGAAGTGTCTTTTGTTCCTCGAAGGGGGAAAAGTGACCAAGTGGAGCACCTTGGCGGTACCCCACCCGTCCCTGGGAGAGGTGTCATGACCGAGACCCTGTCCGGCCGAGCGGTCGACGCGGAGCGGTTCCGGCAGGCGCTGGCCGTTCACGCGGCCGGGGTCGTCGTCGTCACGGCGCAGTTCGAGGGCGTACCGGTCGGTCTCACGGCCACCTCATTCGCATCCGTCAGCCTTGCGCCCCCGCTGGTCTCCTTCTACGTGGACCAGTCGTCGAGCACCTGGCCCTGGCTCCGGCAGGCCGATCACTTCGCGGTGAACGTCCTGGCCAGCGATCAGGCCGAGCTGGCCGCGCGCTTCGCGAGGAAGGGCGTCGACCGCTTCGCCGCACCCACCTCCTGGGCCCCGGGGCACCTGGGCGTCCCGCTGCTGGACGGTGTCTCGGCTCACCTGGTCTGTGCCCCCCACTCCACCGTCGACATCGGTGATCACATCCTGGTCGTCGGACTCGTCACCGAGACGAGCCTCGAACCCGGAGGTCGCCCGCTCCTGTACCACCAGGGCCGTTTCGGGCGTTTCACCCCTCACTCCTGATTGTTGAGTGGAATTTCCGTTTGGTCGGGCAAGGGGATGTCCCGTGATGGAGCGTTCCCTTCCGTGGGCTCTGACCTTCGGTGCCCTGATGAATTCCATGGCCGATTTCCGGATGGGTGAACGCGACGCGGAGGCGCGGGTGCACGGCGGGTGATCGGTGCGCGGGCCCGAGCGGAGAAGCCGCTTATTTCGGCGAAAGTGTTAAATACCGGATATCTCTAATCGGCGGCTTCGCGTGCCCCGGTCGCCGTACGGCCGGCCTGCCGCGGGGCTCGCCCGCGCGATGCCTGGCAGTGCTTCCTCTGGGCTTCCTCTGGGCTTCCCCGGGGCTTTCTCAGGCGAGGCGGACGGTGCCCCGGCCGGTGGTCAGGGGGAGATCCAGGGCGGTACGGATGCCCGGTGGGGCGGCGCAGAGGGCGGCCACGGAGTTCACGGCATGGGCGGCGGCGCCGGCCAGCCCGTGGGAGATCTCGCTGACGGTGAGCATCAGCTGGGGCATGCCCTCGATGTGGACGCTGAAGCCGGGGTCGGCCCAGCGTGCCACCCGGGTGGCGTCGGCCTTGTAGACACATTCCACGGTCATCAGGGGACGGCCGCGGACAAGCCCGCTGAACATCCAGCGGGAGGCGCACACGGTGCCCGCCCTGACCAGTCCCGCGGCGATCTCGAACTCCTCTGAGGCGAGCTCGAACTCGTCGCTCTCCTCGACCTCGTCGAGGGTCACGCCGAGGTTGTCGGCGACGAACTGGACGCTCTCGGCGAACAGCGAGCGCTGGAAGGCGCGGAAGGGACGCACCCCGGCGGTGTAGTCCTTGGCCGAGCGGGTGAAGCCGAACAGGTCCACCACGATCTGCCGGGAGGGGTGACCCCGGAAGTCGGACGACTCCCGGACGTAGATGTGGTCGACCCTGCTGGACAGGCCGGTCAGCGTGAGCGGCAGCATGTCGCTCATGAAACCGGGGTTGACGCCGGTGCCGTGCAGGGACGTCCCTCCCGCCCGGCAGGCGGCCTCCAGGCGGTCCACCACCGCCGGGCCGTAGCACTTGGGGTAGACGAACCCGGTGGTGGTGATGACGTTCTTGCCGCTGGCGAGCAGCGCGCAGATGGTCTCCACGTCGTTCGGATGACCCCCGCCGAAGTAGAAGGTCGGCAGCGGCATGTGCAGCACGCAGTCGGCCTCCAGGGCGAGAATCTCCTCGACGTCGTCGGTGCAGACGACGCCGGCCTCGGGGAGTCCCACGAGGAGCCCCGCGTCCCGTCCCACCTTGTCCGGGTCGTAGACCAGCACCCCGACCAGTTCGAACTCCGGCCGGGTGATGACGCTGCGCAGGGAGTATCTGCCGACTGCGCCGGTGGCCCATTGGACCACGCGCAGGGGCGGCGATAAGGACATATGGGGCCTCCAGCCCGAATTGTTGGGCGGGGCCCTGTTGGGAAAATGAGGGGTGTCATCATTGACCCTCGCCCGTATGGGGCAGAAACTTTAGCAGAAATTAACACGCTCGCTTACTATGCGCAATGATCTCCTATTTTTTGGTTACCGCTCTGGGGGATTTTGGTGCCTTTATCCGGAAGATGTTCGGTCGCTTCCGGGGCGTCGCCGGTCGCACCGGGGGGGCCGGGGCGTCCGCGATGGCATCGCCGGGGCCAAGCAAGCTATTGTTCAAGAGACTAGAATTATGTTCTCGTAGGAGGGTTGCGGATGTCAGAGCTGCGGTTTGACGGCAGGGTCGCGGTCATCACCGGTGCCGGACACGGTCTCGGCCGTTCGCACGCGCTGTCGCTCGCCGAGCGCGGTGCCAAGGTGGTCGTCAATGACCTGGGCGGGGCGTTGGACGGAACGGGGGCCTCCACCGGACCCGCCGCCGAGGTGGTCGAGCTGATCAGGAAGAACGGCGGCGAGGCGGCCGCCAGCACCGACAACGTCGCGACCCCCGAGGGGGCCAGGGCGATCGTCCAGACCGCGATCGACGCCTTCGGGCGGCTGGACATCGTCGTCAACAACGCCGGCATCCTGCGGGACAAGTCCTTCGGCAAGATGAGCGTCGAGGAGTTCGACCAGGTTCTCGCCGTCCACGTCCGCGGTTCGTTCCTGGTCAGCCGGGAGGCGTTCCCGTACCTCAAGGAACAGGGGTACGGCCGGATCGTCAACACCTCCTCGCCCGCCGGGCTGTTCGGCAACTTCGGCCAGGCCAACTACTCCACGGCCAAGATGGGCCTGGTCGGCCTCACCAAGACGCTCGGCATCGAGGGGGCCAGGGCCGGGATCAAGGCCAACGCGATCGCGCCGATCGCCTGGACCCGGATGACCGAGGAAATCCTCCCCGCCGAGTTCGAGGCCAAGTTCACCGCGGAGCGGGTCAGCGCCCTGGTGACCTTCCTGGCGCACGAGGCCTGTGAGACCAGCGGCGAGGTCTTCAGCGTCGGCGGTGGCCGGATCGCCCGGGTGTTCGTGGCCGAGGGGCCCGGCTGGCGGCAGGACGACCACACGGTGGAGGACATCCGCGACAACTGGCAGGCGATCCTCGCCGAGCAGCCGTACCTGACCCCGACCACTCTCGGCCGGCAGGCGACCGCCTCCATGAAGGCCATGCTCTGACGCCGCGCGCCGCGTTCCGGCGGTCCTGAGGCTCAAGGGGCGCTCCCACACCGGGGGCGCCCCTTCTGCTGTCCGCGCCGGGGGCGGGGCCAGGACTTTTGCTGATTCCTGCAAAAGTCGACGGACTGTTAGTTAAAAGCTCTTCACAAACCCAGCCAAAGGGGGTTAGCTTCTGCACATCCCACTCCGGGCGAGGAGGTGCTGTGAGTCGGGTCACCGTTCGGCCGGAGAGCACGCGCCACCACGGTCGCCGCGTGCGGGGCGCGCTCGCGCGCCGAACCCGACCGGCTCATCGAGCCGCACCTGGCGGAGCGGGTGGGGCCTGCGGCGACCACGTTCTCTCGGCCCGACGACGAACCAGTGAGGCCCCATGTCCGAAGCCACCCCCCTGCTGCGCATGCGGGGGATCGTCAAGCAGTTCCCCGGCGTGCGTGCCCTGGACGGTGTCGACCTGGAGGTGCTGCCCGGTGAGGTGCACTGCCTGCTCGGCCAGAACGGTGCCGGGAAGTCCACCCTGATCAAGACTCTGGCGGGCGCTCATCAGCCCGATGAGGGCACGATCACGTTGAACGGTGCGGACGTGCGGCTGTCGAGCCCGATCGCCGCGATCAGGCTCGGCATCTCCACGATCTACCAGGAACTCGATCTGGTGGACGGGCTGAGTGTGGCGGAGAACGTCTTCCTCGGACACGAGCCGGCCCGGCTGGGGTTCGTCGGACGGGGAAGGGCGGCGCGGGCGACGCGGGAGCTGCTGGCCCGGCTGGGGCACGGTGAGATCCACCCGTCGACGGAGGTGGGACGGCTGTCGCCGGCGGCCAAGCAGGTGGTGAGCATGGCGCGGGCGCTGTCGCACGACACCCGGTTGATCATCATGGACGAGCCGTCGGCGGCGCTGGCCCATGACGAGGTGGGCAACCTGTTCCGGATCATCCGGGAGCTGACCGCTCAGGGGGTCGCGGTGGTCTACATCTCGCACCGGCTGGAGGAGATCCGCGAGATCGGGGACCGGGTGACGGTGCTCAAGGACGGTCGCACGGTCGCGGTGGGGCTGCCGGCCAAGCAGACTCCGACCTCGCGGGTGGTGGCGTTGATGACCGGCCGCGAGGTCGAGTACGTCTTCCCGCCGCGCCGCGCGGAACGCGTCGCGGGGGCCGAGGTGCTGCGGGTCGAAAAGCTCACCGTGCCCGGCGTCTTCACCGACGTGTCGTTCTCGGTGCGGGCGGGAGAGATCGTGGGGCTGGCCGGGCTGGTCGGCTCGGGCCGCTCGGAGATCATCGAGGCGGTGTACGGGGCGCGGAGGTTCTCGGGGCAGGTGCTCCTGGAGGGGCGGCCGGTACGCGGGGGCGGTACGACGGGCACGGTCCGCCTGGGGATGGGGCTGGCCCCCGAGGAGCGCAAGGCGCAGGCCCTGCTGCTGGACCAGAGCGTGTCGCGCAACATCAGCCTGGCCAGCCTGGGCCGCTACTCGCGGCTGGGGTGGATGGACCGCCGCCGCGAGGCCGCGGACGCGCGGGAGATGGTGCGGGCCCTGGACATCCGACCGGCCGATCCCGAGCGGCCGGTCAAGACGCTTTCCGGCGGCAACCAGCAGAAGGCGGTGCTGGCGCGGTGGCTGCTCAACGACCGCAAGCTGTTGCTGTTGGACGAGCCGACGCGGGGGGTGGACGTGGGGGCTCGGGCGGAGCTGTACACGCTGGTGCGGCGGCTGGCCGATGAGGGGATCGGGGTGCTGCTGGTCTCCAGCGAGGTGCCCGAGGTGCTGGGGTTGGCCGATCGGGTGCTGGTCCTGCGGGAGGGCCGGGTCATCCGTGAGGCCGATGCCGGTGAGCTGGACGAGCACGCCGTCCTCGACATGATCATGGAAGGGAGTGCCCTGTGACATCCCTCTCGACCGGGAGCACCGGGACTGGTGAAAGGAACCGACAGGTCCTCATGAACGTCATCTCTCGTCGCTTCGAGAACACCCTGGCGGGGCTCCGGTGAAGTCGTCCTCGGACGAGCGCGTCGAGGCGTCGGTCCGTAAACCCGTCGTGGTGAGCCCGCTGGCCCGTCTCGGGGAGACGCGCCACCTCGGGCTGGTGGTCGCGCTGGTACTGCTGGCGGTGGTGGGCCTGGTCACGGTGCCCGACACCTTCGCGACCACCTCCAACCTGGTGAGCATCCTGTCGCTGGCCGCGACCATCGGGGTGATCACGGTCGGCATGACCTTCGTGATCATCGGTGGGGGCATCGACCTGTCGGTGGGCGCGGTGATGGCACTGGCGTCGGTGTGGGCGACCACGCTGGCCACCCAGTCCTACGGCCCGCTCGTGATGATCGTGTGCGCGGTGCTGGTCGGTACCGGGGCGGGCCTGGTCAACGGGCTGCTGATCTCCTACGGGCGGATGGTGCCGTTCATCGCGACGCTGGCGATGCTGGTGGCCGCCAGGGGGCTGGCACAGCGGATGTCCGACCGGCGCACCCAGTTGGTGCAGCAGGGCAACGAGATGATCGTGGAGCTGTCGACGACCCGGGTGCTGGGCATCCCGGTGCTGGTCTACATCTTCGCGCTGGTGGTGCTGGCCGGGTGGGTGGTGCTGAACCGGACCACGTTCGGCCGGCGCACCTACGCGGTGGGCGGCAACCCCGAGGCGGCCCGGCTGGCGGGCATCGACGTGCGCCGCCACACCGTGTTGCTGTACGCGCTGTCAGGGCTGTGCTGCGGGATCGCGGCGGTTCTGATCATGGCCAGGACCACGACGGGTTCCTCCACGCACGGAGACCTGTACGAGCTGGACGCGATCGCGGCGGTCATCATCGGCGGCACGCTGCTGACCGGGGGACGCGGGTCGATCATCGGATCGATCCTGGGTCTGCTGATCTTCACTGTGATCACGAACCTGTTCATTCTCAACGGGCTCAACACCAGCGACCAGCTGGTGGCCAAGGGCCTGATCATCGTGGTGGCCGTGCTGCTCCAGCGGCGCGCCCTCACCTCACGGACCTAGGCCCTGTCTCTTGGATCTTCCGCACCCCGAGGTCAGGCGGCGTCTCGCCACGTTGCCGCCGGTCACCGCGGCCCTCCGCCGGCTCGCGAGAGGCCGGTCGGTCCTCGCCGCGGCAAGATCCGTCAGACAGGGCCTGGACCCGCGTCCCGCGGACCGGTCAGGGGTCCGCGGGGCGCGTCACGCTTCCCCCCAAGTTTCCCCCCAAGAAGGAGCAGGGTCATGACAGAGAACGTCGCTCGCAGGGGTTTCCTGCTCGGCGGTGCGGTCATCGGTGCGGGTGCGCTGGTGACGGCGTGCACCGGCAACGAGGTGGCCGCACCGGCCGGCGCGGCAAGCACGGCGCCGGCACCGGCGGCCGCGACCGGTGGTAACGAGGCGCCCGGCGACAAGGTGGTCATCGGCTTCTCGGCGCCCGCCGCCGATCACGGCTGGATCGCCGCGATCGCCAAGAACGCCGAGGCCACGGCCAAGCAGTACTCCGACATCGAGTTCAAGCCGGTCGAGCCGACCAACGACATCAACGCGCAGATCTCCGCGGTGGAGTCGCTGATCGCGGCGAAGGTCGCCGCCCTGGTGATCCTGCCGAACGACGGCCAGCAGCTCAACCAGATCGCCCGGCAGGCCTCGGACGCGGGCATCCCGGTGATCAACCTGGACCGGGTCTTCCCCGACAAGCTGTCGTACCGCACCTGGATCGGCGGCGACAACTACGGCATGGGCGTCGCGGCCGGCCACTACATCGGCAAGAAGCTCAAGGACAAGGGGGTGGCCGATCCGGTGATCCTGGAGATCCAGGGCATCGCGACGCTGCCGCTGACCCAGGACCGCAGCAAGGGGTTCGAGGACGCGCTGAAGACGTACGGGTTCGCGGTGACGGCCAAGCAGGACGCGCAGTTCACCGTGGAGTCGGGGACCAAGGTCGCGGCGAACCTGATGCAGGCGCACAAGAAGATCGACGCGATCTGGAACCACGACGACGACCAGGGCATCGGCGTGCTGGCCGCGATCAAGGAGGCCGGGCGCAGCGAGTTCTTCATGGTCGGTGGCGCCGGGTCGGCCAACGCGATGCGCGACATCAAGGAAGGAACGGGGGTGCTGGAGGCGACGGTGACCTACAGCCCCACAATGGCCTCCTCGGCGATCAAACTGGCCCGCCTGATCGCTCAGGGCAAGGGGATGAGCGACCTGGTGGAGAACCAGGTGCCCCAGTCGATCACCCTGGCCTCGGAGACGATCACCAAGGAGAACGTGGACGCCTACCTGCCGCTGGGATTCGAGTCCTGATGGCTCAGGCGGACGAGGCCGCGCCCGGACCGACGCCGACACCGGGGCCGACGTCGGGAACGGCAGGGGGGGAACGCCCGAGGCTGGGTATCGGCATGGTCGGCTACGCGTTCATGGGCCGGGTGCACTCCCAGGCCTGGCGTAGCGCGCCGGCGTTCTTCGACCTGCCGGCCCGGCCGGTGATGGCGGCGCTGTGCGGCCGCTCGGCCGAGGGCACGGCGCGGGCGGCCGAGCAGATGGGCTGGGCAGCGGTCGAGACCGACTGGCGCGAGCTGATCGCCCGTGAGGACGTCGACGTGGTCGACATCTGCACCCCCGGTGATTCGCACGCGCGGATCGCGATCGCCGCGCTGGAGGCCGGCAAGCACGTGCTGTGCGAGAAGCCGCTGGCCAACACGGTCGCCGAGGCCGAGGCCATGGCGGACGCGGCACGGGCGGCCGCGGCCCGCGGGGTCTACGCGATGGTGGCGTTCAACTACCGGCGGGTGCCCGCGATCGCGCTCGCCGCCCGCTGGGTGGCCGAGGGGCGGCTGGGCGAGATCCGGCACGTGCGGGCGCAGTACCTGCAGGACTGGATCGTCGATCCGGACTTCCCGCTGGTGTGGCGGCTGCGAAAGGAGCTCGCCGGGTCCGGGGCGCTGGGCGACATCGGCGCGCACATCATCGACACCGCGCAGTTCATCACCGGTCAGCACCTGACGCAAGTCTCGGCGCTGACCGAGACCTTCATCACCCGGCGCCCGCTGGCCGAGACCTCGGCCGGGCTGTCGGCCGGCGTCGGCGGCGGTGCCGAGACGGGGGAGGTGGACGTCGATGACGCGGCGTTGTTCATCGGCAGGTTCAGCGGTGGCGCGCTGGCCTCGTTCGAGGCCACCCGGTTCGCCACCGGGCGTAAGAACGCGCTGCGCATCGAGATCAACGGCTCGGCCGCCAGCGTGGCGTTCGACTTCGAGGCCATGAACGAGCTCTGGTTTCACGACCACGCCCTGCCTGCCGAGGAGGCGGGGTTCCGCCGGGTGCTGGTCACCGAGCCGGGGCACCCGTACGCGGGGGCGTGGTGGCCACCGGGTCACGGCCTTGGCTACGAGCACACCTTCACCCACGAGGTGAAGGACTTCGTACAGGCGATCGCCTCCGGCACCGCGCCGTCCCCGTCGTTCGACGACGGGTTGCGGGTCCAGCGCGTGCTGGCCGCGGTCGAGCGCAGCGCCGCCGACCAGAGCCGGCTGACAGCGGTACGGCAGACGTGAGCGGGCCGGTCGCCGGTGTGGTGCACCGCGCGCGCAGACGGGTTCGCACGCGCCACAGTCGACGCATTCGTCGGGG
>NZ_JBSFWD010000044.1:0-74572 GCF_053592655.1 Streptosporangium sp. NPDC002607 | reverse complement strand
ATCGTCTCGTAGGGGTTGTTGATCTGCTTGGGCAGGAACGCGATCTTCAGCCCTTCCTTGATCGGCGCGTTCGGATCGGCCTTGGCCGGGGCCGAGGACGCCGGGGCCGCCGGGGCCGCCGAACCGGCCGAGTCCTTGGTGGTGCCGCCGCCGCAGGCGGCGAGCCCGAGCGAGAGCAGACCGGCCATGACCGCGGCCGAGGCGGACCTTCGCGAAACAGTGAACATAAGCGCTTCCTCGGGAAGTCGGCGGCAGGCAGGCTCCTGCTGAAAAACGATTTAACAAGTTGAGCTGGACAGTAGAACCAAGCTCCCGGGGGTGTCAATGGCACATGAACACGCTGTTTCCTTAGCGTTACACGGCATGCGTTCCGGCCGGCCCCGCGTCTCCGAGGACCCTCGCTCTCCGCCGCCGAGCATCTGGCCGCCATCTGTTGCCACGTTTTAAGCATTTCGGTACCTCGCGTGGCCTCCGTGACAGTGCCGACCACCCCGCGAGCGCGGGTCAGGAGGTGTGGGTGATCACGGCCCCCGGCGGGCGGACGCGTTCCGATACCCGCGACCGGCCACCAGGTAGCAGGGGCGCCGTCTGGTTAGCCATCTGGCTCGCCGTCTGGTTCGGGGAGGAAGACGACTCCATGAGCTGTTTCACCTGCCGTCTCTGACATATCACCCATATCAGGAAGGGCTTTCCGGCTACGCTTGGACCGTGCCCGTCTACGTGGCCGTGGATCTCGGAGCTGAGAGCGGCCGGGTGCTGACCGGCGAATTCGATGGTGAACGGCTCGCGGTGCGGGAGGTGCACCGCTTCGCCAACCGGCCGGTCCGCGTCCTCGACGGCCTGTACTGGGACGTGCTCGGGCTGCTCGCACAGACGCGCGGAGGCATCGCGCTGGCCGCCGCCCGCGGTCGTGTCACCAGCGTGGGCGTGGACGCCTGGGGCGGCGACTTCGCCCTCCTCGACCGTGACGGGCGGCTGCTGGCCAACCCCCGTCACCACCTCGATCCCTACACCTCCGGCCTGGCGGGCCTCGTCTCCTGGCAGGACCACTACGAGCTGACCGGCATCCGCCCCGGGCCCGGCACCACGGCCTGCCAGTTGCTGGCGCACGCCGGATCGCCGCTTCTGGAGGCGGCCGACCACCTGGCGATGGTGCCGGACCTGTTCACCCTCTGGCTGAGCGGTGAGATGGTCACCGAGCGGACGATCGCGAGCACCAGCCAGCTGCTGGACGTCAGGACCGGCCGCTGGGCGAGCAGCCTTGTCACCCGCCTGGGCCTGCCCCGCCACCTGTTCGCCCACCGGCTCACCGAGCCGGGCACGATCGCGGGGCCGCTGCGGGAGAAGGGCGGGGACGGCCCGGGTGGAGTCGTGGTCGTCGCGGTGGCCGGCCACGACTCCGCCTCCGCCGCGGTGGCGCTGCCCGTCTCGTCCGGCTCTGTCGGCTACGTCTCCTGCGGCACCCGTTCGCTGGCGGGACTGGAGCTCGACGCCCCGGTCACGAGCCGGGCGGCCAGGCTCGCGGGCTTCAGCAACGAGGGCGGCGTCATGGGGACCGTGCGATTCACCCGCGCCCTCAACGGCCTGCTGCTGCTCCAGGAGTGCCGCAGATCCTGGGGCGTGCGCACCTCGTACGCGGACCTGGTCGCCGAGGCCGCCGCCACGCCCGCCTTCGGGCCGCTGATCGACCCCGGCCACCCGTGGTTTCTCGAACCCGGCGACATGCCGGCGAGGATCGCGGCCTACTGCCACTCGACCGGGCAGGCGCCGCCCGCCGGCCGCGCGGAGACGGTGCGCTGCGTCCTGGAGAGTCTCGCCTGCTCCTACCGTTGGGCCCTGGAGCAGGCCGAGTTCCTCAGCGACCGGCGGGTGGAGGCCGTGCACCTCGTGGGAGCCGGGGCCTCCAGCGAGACGCTGTGCCGGCTCGTCGCCGACTTCGCCGGACGGCCCGTGCTGGCCGGTCCCGTGGAGGCGACCGCCGTGGGAAACCTGCTCATCCAGGCCATGGCCGACGGCCGCATCGGCTCCCTCACCGAACTGCGCGAGGTGGTCCGCCGCTCGTTCCGGCCCCGGCCGTTCCCACCCGGCCGCGAACGGGAGCCGTACGAGATCGCCTACTCCCGATATCGGCAGCTCACCGGGATAGACAGATTCCACGTCGACGCGGAACCCGGGCTGAGCGTCGGCACCGAGCACTGACCCGGGAGCAGCCGATCCCAGCGGTTTCTCACCCCCGTCCGGCGAGCGGTAACCTACCTGCCCCGACACCTGCGTACCTAAGTAGTCGGCTCCGGAAGTCCTTCGGGGGTTGGCGTGACGGGTGGTTGCGTGGCCCGAGGTACTCAGGTGTGCAGACCGCTGAAGGGATGCGATCACTACGGTCTTAGCGGGATAGTCCCAGCCTGCCCGCCCGCAGCCCGGCCTGGAAGCGGGAGTCGGCCTCGAGCTTGGCCATCAGCTCAGCCACGCGCCGCCGATAGGTGCGTAGCGAGACGCCGAGCCGTTTGGCCGCCGATTCGTCGGTGAGTCCCGAACCGAGGGCTTCGAGGATCATGCGGCTGTCGGCATCGAAGTGGGGGATGTCGCTGCGCAGATAAGGTTTCCTCCGTGAGAGCGTTCGTCGTGACCGGGCCTCGCCGCTTCTCCGTGTGGGACGTCGAGCCACCGGCCCCCGGCCCCGGGCAGGTCGTCGTCGACGTGGAGCGGGCCGGGGTGTGCGGCACCGACATGGAGTTCTTCAGCGGGGAGATGGCCTACCTCAACGAGGATCACGCCCGCTATCCCATCCGACTCGGCCACGAGTGGTGCGGGAGGGTCTCCTCGGTCGGCGAGGGCGTCGAAGACGGCTGGATCGGCACCCGGGTCACCGGTGACACCATGCTCGGCTGCGGACGGTGCCGCCGCTGCCTGGGCGGGCTGCAACACGTGTGCGAGGACCGCTTCGAGATCGGCATCCGCGGCGGGTGGCCCGGCGCTCTGGCCGAGCAGCTGCCGGTGCCGGTCACGGCGCTGCACGCGCTGCCGGACGCGGTCGACGCGGTGGCCGGGGCCATGGTCGAGCCCGGCGGCAACGCGCTGCGGGCCGTCGAGGCCGCGGCCCTCGCACCGGGTGACCGGCTGCTGGTGCTGGGGCCGGGGACGATCGGCCTGCTCGCCGCCCGGTTCGCCCTGGCGCGCGGCGCGGAGGTCCACATCATGGGCCTGTCGGAGCCGTCACTGGAGTTCGCCCGAGGTCTCGGCGTGCACGGGGCGTGGACCTCCGACAGGCTTCCCCGACTCCCGTTCGACGCGGTCATCGACGCCTCCAACGCTCCCGGCCTGCCCGCCCTGGCCGTCGACCTGGTGGAGCCGGGCAAGCGAGTGGTCTACATAGGGATAGCGCCGAGGCTCAGCGCCGTCGACACCCGCGCGCTGGTGCTCAAGGATGTCACGGCCGTCGGGATCCTGAGCGCCTCCCCCGGCCTGGCCGGGGCGATCGAGCAGTACGCCTCGGGCTCGGTGGATCCCCGGCCGCTCGTGGCGGCCGTCGTCGGTCTCGAGGAGGTGGGTGCGGTTCTCGCCGGCTCCCGCCCCGCGGGCTCCGGCCCCGGCCCCAAGATCCACGTCGACCCGCGAGCCTGACCTGGCAGTTCCGATCGGGCGGCGGCGTGCCCGCGGAGCCGTCCGCTGGGCCGGCGCCGGAACCACGCCGCGGGCCCGTCACCGAAGCCTTCCGTCAGACCCGTGCGGACAAAATATGATCTTTAATAGCCTGGAAGTGTATTGTCGTTTTATGCCCGCTACAGCCCTCTTGTCCGATCAGGGGGCGTGATGACCCCCGATCCGCCGGCCGACTGGGCGCGCAGCGGCGTCGTCACGCTGACCGGCCGCGAGAGCGGCCCTCCGCTGATGCCACCGGGCCGTGCCGCCACCGTGGCGCGGGAGCTGGCCGGCCGCTTCACCGAGTTCACCGGGGTGCGGGTGGACGGTGCCCGGTTGCTGTCGGAGCGTGCCGCCTTCACCGGCCACCGGCGAGGTGGAGCCGTGTCGGCCGGAGGCGCGTGCCGGCTGCTGCGCACCGCCGACGGCTGGGCGGCGGTCTCCTGCGCCCGCCCCGATGACCCGGCGTTACTGGGAGCGCTGGTCTGCGCGGAGGTGGGCGAGGACCCGTGGCCGGCGGTCACCGGCTGGCTGCGCGAGCACACCGGTGCCGAGCTCGCCGAGCGGGCGGCGCTCCTCGGCGTCGCCGCAGGCCCGGTCCGGCACCGGGCCGTTCCGCCCGCCCCGCTCACCCCGCCCGCGCCGGTGACGCCCCGGCCGCCGGACGGTCTGCTGGTCGTGGACTTCAGCGCGCTGTGGGCGGGCCCGCTCTGCGCCCACCTGCTCGGCCTGGCCGGTGCCCGGGTCGTCAAGGTGGAGACCCCGTGGCGGCCGGACGGCGCCCGGGGCGGGAACGCCGCGTTCTACCGGCTGCTGCACGCCGGGCACCGCTCGGTCGTGCTCGACCCCCGCACCCCCTCCGGGCGGCATGCCATGGCCGCCCTGGTCGACGCCGCCGACATCGTCATCGAGGCGTCCAGGCCCCGCGCGCTGGCCGGTTTCGGGCTCGACGCCGAGGCCGCGGTCGCCGCCGGCACCGTCTGGATCTCGATCACCGCGTACGGGCGCGGGAGCGACCGGGTCGGATTCGGTGACGACGTCGCCGCGGCGAGCGGCCTGGTCGCCCATGACGCCGACGGGACCCCGTTGTTCTGCGGCGACGCGATCGCCGACCCGCTCACCGGCCTGACCGCCGCCGTCCTCGCCGCGACGGCGCCGCCGGACGGCACGGGCGCGCTGTGGGACGTCTCCATGTCCGACGTGGTCGCCGCCACGCTGGATCCCGTCGCGGAAACGCCCCCGAGCTCGGTGGCCGCCCGGTCGCGGAACGGCGGCTGGGTCGTCGACGCCTCCTCCGGCCCGGTCGACGTCGCCGTCCCGCTGCGGCGGGTGGTGTCCGGGAGGGCGCCCCGGAGCGGGGAGCACACCGCCGAGGTGCTGCGCGAGCTGGGCGTCGTGTCCCGGTGACCGGTCTGCTGCTGCGCGGCGCCGAACTCGACGGGCGCACCGGGGTCGACGTCCGCGTCGAAGACGGCCACGTCGTCGAGGTGGGCACCGCCCTCGGCCGCCGGCCGGGAGAGGCCTGGTACGACTGCCGGGGCGGCGCGCTGCTACCCGGGCTCTGCGACCACCACCTGCACCTGCACGCGCTCGCCGCCTGGGGCACCTCGGTGCGTTGCGGCCCTCCCGAGGTGACCGGGCCCGCCGCGCTGGCCGCCGCACTGGCCGCGGCCGTCCCCGACGAGCACGGGTGGATCCGTGGCGTCGGGTACGCGGAGACGGTCGCCGGCGACCTCGACGCCACCGCGCTGGACCGCCTCCGTCCCGACCGCCCGGTCCGCGTCCAGCATCGCAGCGGCGCGCTGTGGACCCTCAACACCGCGGCCATGGCCGCGACCGGCCTGGCCGGGGCCGACCACCCTGGCGTCGAGCGGGACGACCGCGGCTTGCCCACCGGACGGCTCTGGCGCGCCGACGGCTGGCTGCGCTCCCGGCTGCCGCCCGCCGGACCGCCCGATCTCGCCCCGGTGGGCGCCGCCCTCACCCGCTTCGGCATCACCGCCGTCACCGACGCCACCCCCGATCTCGACGTCGGCGCCGTCGCGGCGATCACCGAGGCCATGCGTGGCGGGGCGCTGCCCCAGCGCGTCCAGCTGCTCGGCGCCCCGCTGGACACCCCGGCCGGGCACGGTGACCCCGTGGGGCCACCGTGCCCGGCCGTCGGGCCATACAAGATCGTGATCGCCGATTCCGGGCTGCCCACACTCGACGAGCTCACCGGCCGGATCCGGGCCGCGCACGCCGCCGGGCGCGCGGTCGCCGTGCACTGCGTCACCCGCGAGGCGCTGGTCCTGCTGCTGGTCGCGCTGGACGACGCCGGTTCCCTGCCCGGTGACCGGGTCGAGCACGCCGCGCTCGTACCGGCCGAACTCGCCCCGGAGATGGCCCGCCTCGGCCTGCGCGTCGTCACCCAACCCGGCTTCCTCGCGCACCGGGGCGACGACTTCCTGCGGGACCTCCCCACCCAGGACCACCAGGACCTGTACCGCTGTGCCACCTTCTTCCGGGCGGGCGTACCCGTCGCGCTGTCCAGCGACGCCCCCTACGGCCCGCTCGACCCCTGGGCCGTCATCGGCGCGGCGATCCGGCGGCACACCCCGGCCGGGCGGGTCGCCGGTCCGGGTGAGCGGCTCACCTTCTCCCAGGCCCTCGACGCCTACCTCGCCCCGCCCGGCGATCCGGGCGGTCCGGCCCGGCGCGTCCGTCGCGGCACACCCGCGGACCTCGTCGTCCTGCGCACTCGCCTCGCCGACGCGCCCGCCGACCCGGAGCCCGTCCGGGCGGTGCTGGTGGGAGGCCACCTCGTCTGGGACAGGCTCGGCGCGGGGGCCGCCGGCGGGTAGACGCCGTACGCCACCGCCCGACTCCTCACGGACGGCCGACCCGCGCGCGCGTCGAGGTCAGCCCTTCAGGCCGGTGTGGGCCAGGCCCTCGATGAACTGCCGCTGCGCGAGGACGAACACCACCAGCACCGGTAGCGCGGTCATCGAGGCGGCGGCGAGCTGGACGTTCCACATCGGCCCGCCGTAGGCGTCGACGAACTGGGTCAGTGCCTGCGGCAGGGTGAACCTCTCCGGCGAGGAGAGGTACACGATGGGTTCGAGATAGAGGTTCCAGCTGTGCAGGAAGGTGAAGATCGCGACAGCGCCGAGCGCGGGACGGGCCAGCGGCAGCGCGACCCGGTAGAAGGTGCCGAACCTGCCGAGCCCGTCGACACGGGCGGCCTCCTCCAACTCGCCGGGGAGGCTGATGAAGAACTGCCTCATGATGAAGGTGGCCAGCACGCTGGGCGCGCCGAGGATCGGCACCAGGATCAGCGGCCAGTGGGTGTCGGTGAGCCCCAGCTCGTGGAACATCTGGAACAGCGGGACGATCGTGACCTCGCTCGGGATGAGCAGCCCGAGCAGCACGACGACGAAGAGGACGTTCTGGCCGGGGAAGCGGATGCGCGCGAAGGCGTACCCGGCCATCGCCGCCACCGCCATCGTCCCCGCCGTGACGACCAGGGCGATGTAGAGGCTGTTGAAATACTGGCCCGCGAAGGGCTGCAGCCGGAAGACCTGCCCGTAGGCCGAGACGTCCCAGTCCGCGGGAAGCAGCCTCGGCGGGAAGGCGAAGATCTCACTGACCGGTTTGAACGACGAGGTGACCATCCACCAGGTCGGGAAGACGAACGGCACGCACAGCAGGCACAGCAGGCCGTACAGGAGCGTCTTCAGCCGCGTCGGCATCTCATGTCTCATTGATGACCCACTTCCTGCGCATCCGCCACTGCACGACGGTGAGCAGTGCCACGATCGCGAACAGCAGGACCGACAGCGTCGCGCCGTATCCGAAGTGATGGAACTGGAAGGCCTGCTGGTACAGGTAGTAGATGAGGACCGTCGTCGACATGCCGGGGCCGCCCTGGGTGAGCACCGCGATCTGCGCGAACACCTGCAGCGACCCCACCACGGTGATGATCGAGGTGAGCAGGATGGTCGGGCTGATCAGGGGGACGGTGATCCGCCTGAAGCGGGTCCACGCCCCGGCGCCGTCCAGCGCGGCGGCCTCGTAGAGCTGGGCCGGCACGCCCTGAAGGGCGGCCAGGAAGAGCACCATGTTGAGTCCGACGTTCTTGAGGACCTGAACGACGATCACCGCCAGCATCGCCGTGCCCTCGCCGCGCAGCCAGTTCGGACCGTCGACTCCGGCGGCGCCGAGCAGGCCGTTGACACCGCCGTCGTCCTGCAGCAGGAACTGCCACACGATCGTCCAGGCGACCAGCGAGACCACCACGGGCGAGAAGAAGACCGTACGGAAGAACGTGG
The DNA here is from genome assembly GCF_053592655.1 of Streptosporangium sp. NPDC002607. Taxonomy (NCBI): domain Bacteria; kingdom Bacillati; phylum Actinomycetota; class Actinomycetes; order Streptosporangiales; family Streptosporangiaceae; genus Streptosporangium; species Streptosporangium sp. NPDC002607. The sequence continues at coordinate 66,623 of NZ_JBSFWD010000044.1, read as the reverse complement.
TCCCGCGCAGCCGCTGGTTGAGCAGGATCGCCAGGAGCAGGGCCAGGGCGAGATTGAAGACGACCAGGCCGACCGAGAACACCGCGGTGCCGGCCAGCACCTCGCGCAGGTTGGCGTCGGCGAGCAGCCGGTCGTAGTTCTCCGCGCCGACGAACTCGAAGGTGCCGGCCAGCACGTTCCACTCGTGCAGGCTGTACCAGAGCACGAGCCCGAGCGGCAGGAGCACGAACAGCACGCTGCCCAGGAGTTGCGGGGTGATGAGCAGGTATCCGACCAGGTTGTCGCGGCGGCGCACGGTCCAGAAGGACCGGCCGCGCCCCGTGCCCCCGGTACGCCCGGTGGCGTTCCCGCCGGTGACCGGCCGGACGTCGGCCCGGCCGGTCACCGCGAACCTCGGGTGTGAGACTGCCACGTCACGCACCCAGCATCGGCTGGATCTTGGCGCACACCCCGCCCAGCACCGCCTTGACGTCGGCGCCGGGCTGCCAGAGCGGGTCGAGCGCGGCCCGCACGGCCTGCGAGAGCTCCGCCTGGCCGGTGTGGCTGGGCTTGACCACTCCCTTCTCGATGCCGCCGATCACGACCTGCTGGAGTTGCTCGGGCTTGAGCAGCGGGTTGCTCTTGGCCAGGGTGTCCGCGGTGAGCTGGGAGGCCCGGGGCGGCGGGAAGTAGGCGGCGAGCCTGGCGGAGTTGGCGGGGTTGGTGAAGAAGGCCAGGAAGTCGACGGCCGCCGCGGCGTTCGCGGACTTCTTGAAGACGCCCAGGCCCGCCTGGCCGATCACCGAGTACTCACCCTTGGGACCCGCGGGCAGCGGGACGAGGTCCCAGCCGAACTTCGCGTCCTGCAGGAGAGAGGCGCGGGAGATCTGGGTGATGGTCATCGCCGCGTCGCCCGCGAAGAAGTCCGCCGTGGTGCCGGGACCGGGGAACGCCTTGTCCGTGAAGACCGCCCTGTGCAGGAACGTCATCGCCTCGACCATCTCGGGGCTGTCGAACCCGCAGGTTTTGCCGTCCTCGCTCCAGGCCTGGGCGCCCCAGCCGCCCCACACAGAGGCGAGGTTGTCCCAGCTCTTGTAGTCGAAGTCGCGGACGACCATGCCCGCCTTGCCGGTCTTCGAGGCGACCGCGGCGTTCTGGGCCGCCACCTTCTCCCAGGTCCACGTACCCTCCTCGATCATCTCAGCGGGGGTCTTCTGGCCCGCCTTCTTGAGCAGGTCGGTGTTGACGAACACCCCGAACGGCGAGGTGGAGAACGGGTAGGCGTACAGCTTGCCCTCGGCCTGCCAGAGCTTGACCGCCGAGGGGGTGAGGTCGTCGAAACCGTAGCCCTCGGCCTTGCGCAGCGTGTCGTCGAGCGGCGCCAGCGCGCCCGAGGAGACGAAGTCGGGCGCCGAGTTCTCCAGGATCCAGGCCAGGTCGGGGGCGTTGCCGCCGGCGATCTGGGTGGTCAGGGTGGTGGTGTAGTTCTCGAAGGGGATGGGGTCGAACGTGATCTCGCCGATGTCGGGACGGGTCTTCCGGTATTCGGCGGCGATTTCGTTGAACAGCTTCAGATGCGCCTCGTTCGAGGTCCAGATCGTCATGCGCAGCGGTTGCGGGCCCTTCGCCGCGGGAGTGGCCTCGTTCGCCCCGCCGCACGCCGTCAGGGTGAGCAGCGCCGCCAGCGCGACGACCGCGGGCTTTCCGAATGGTCTCATGGTCCGTTCTCCTTGCTGGGAATCCCCCGACGGTCGTGGTGGGTGCGCGGTCAGTAACCGGTCACCTGCGGCCAGCGCAGTTCGACGCCGTCGCGGGCGAGTCGGCGCTGGAAGGCGGCGAGCAGTCCCTCGTCACCGCGTACGGCGTGCGGGGTGGTGGCGTTGTCCAGGCAGAAGGCGGCGAGGGCGCCGGCGGCCTCGCCGACGTTCCACTCCACCGGGTGCAGCCGGTAGGCCCCGTTGGTGATGTGTGTGGTGCCGATGTTCTTGGACGCGGGCAGCAGATTGGTCATCCGCTGCGGGACGAGCGCGCCGAGGGGGATCTCGAACGGCGAGCTGGCCACGTCTATGTAGTTGTCGCCCCCGGTGGAGGGGTGCAGATCGATGCGGTACATCCCCACGCCGACCGAGTCGGCGTAGCTCACCGCGCCCTTGTCTCCGCGCACCGCGAGCGACAGATCCTGCTCGGCCACGGTGTACAGGGCGCGGATGCGGCGCGACTCGCGGATGTAGGGTGCCTGGGCCAGGCCGTCGTCGCCACCGCCGGTGACGTCGCCCCGCAGGCGCAGGCCGGGAAACCCGGTCCCTCCGTCGGGGCGCGGCGCCTCGGTCTGCAACCAGTACAGCACCGAGCGGGAGAGCTCGCGGGCCGCGGCCAGGTGCCTGTCGGCATCCGGAACGTCGATGACCGGACCCTCCAGGTAGTCGATCATCGGCCAGTTGACCAGGGTGATGTCGCTGGCGTAGGCGCCGTCCGTGAAGTTGCGCCGCGCGGCGATCCTGCGGAAGGTCCACAGGTTCGCGTCGCCGGGGTTGAGCCGCTGGTCGGCCTCGACGAGCAGCGGATCGTCGTCGGGGTTGGGGGTGAAGGAGCGTTCCACGATCTCCAGGGTCCTGGGGTGCGGGCAGCGCCAGGACAGCAGCCGGTCACCCCAGAAGCCGGGCTGGTAGCTCCGCCAGAACTCGTAGGATCCGGGCCTGTCGATGGTGTGGTCACCGTCGACGTGGTCGATCGCGAAACAGACCGAGACCGCCTGCATGTTCGTCGGCTGGGCCTCGGCGGGCGCGCTCGGCTCGCCGGTGTCGCCCTGCGACTCGAACCCCGTCACGTACTCGGTGCCGGTCAGCGGCAGCAGCTCGCCCGTCTCGGTGGCGTCCAGCACGTACGGCGCGACGGCGGTGACCTCCCCGCCCCCGTCCCGGTGCTCCAGACGGACCGCCCGCACCCGGTCACCGTCGACCTCCGCGCCGACCGGCCGATACGGCTGCAGGACGCGCAGCCGCCCCGAGCCCCGGTACGGCGCGAGCATGGCCTCGATCACCGCGACCGCGACGCGCGGCTCGTGACAGAGCCGGCTCACGTGTCCGGCTCCGGGGTTCAGCTCCCGCCAGGCCCGCGACCGCTCGGTCAGCGGATAGTGGTCGCGGTAGTAGCGGCGGATGCCCTCGCGCAGCGCCCGGTAGGAGGCCGTCACGCCGAACCTCTCCACCCAGGAGTGCTCGTCGGGCGGCACCGCCTGGCTGGTCAGCTGCCCGCCGAGCCAGTCGTACTCCTCGGTCAGGATCACTGTGCGCCCGGCTCGCAGCAGCGCCAGGGCGGCGGCGACGCCGCCCAGCCCTCCGCCGACGACCACCGCGTCCGCCGATATCTCAACCACGTCGGAGGTCTCTCCCATCGTTATTCGATCAGCTTGGAATCGGTGCGAGCGTGGATCCCTCGACCAGCTCGCAGGCCAGCAGTTCCTGCGGTGTCTCCCCGCCGCTCTCCAGCAGCTCCGCCAGCAACTCGACGGCCCTGCGCCCCATCTCGCGGCGCGGGATGCGGAACCCGGTGAGATCGACGTCGACCTGGACGGGCCTGGTCGGGGCGCCCAGCGCGAGGATCGACAGGTCCCCGGGGATCGCCAGACCCCGCTCGCGCGCCGCGTGCGTGATCGCCACGGCGTCGGCGGGTTCCTCGACGAAGGCCGCGGTCACCCGGGCCGCCGACAGCTCCTCCAGCAGTTCCCCGGGGGTCCTGTCGGTGACCTGGACGTGTACCCCCTCGGCTCCGAGCGCGGCCACGGCCTCGCGGAAGCCGCGCATGCGGTCGGCGGGTGACTCGGCGCCCGCCCCCGCACCCACGTAGGCCAGCCGCCGATGGCCGAGTCCCACCGCCCGGTCGACCAGGGCGCGCACCGCGGGCGGGTAGTCGGCGCCCACGTACGGCACCGGCGCACCGGCGTCGTCGCGGCGGCCGACGGAGACGAAGGGTATGCCCTCCGCCAGCAGCCGGGCCAGGTCGTCGCGGTCGACCGTGCGCCCGAGGAGGACGCAGCCGTCGGCCAGCCGCACCCGGCTGTCCTCGTTGAAGATCCGGCGCCGCTCCCCCGCGGCCCTGGCGCTGGTGAACAGCAGCAGGTCGCAGCCCATCTCCTCGGCGCACTCCTCGATGCCGAGCAGGAAGGGGTGGTAGAAGTCGGCGCTCGCGGTCGGGAAGACCGCCTCGTAGGTGAAGACGCCCAGGATGCGGTTGCGCCGCTCGGCGAGTCTCCGGGCGACCGGGTCGGCGACGTATCCGGTCTCCCTGATCACCCTCAGCACCCGCTCACGCGTCTCCGGGGCGATGCGTACCTCGGCGTCGGTCCTGTTGTTGAGGACCAGCGACACGGTGGTCTGGCTCACCCCCGCGATGCGGGCGATGTCCTGCTGGGTGAGTCGGCGACCGGGAGCAGTCACGATCCGTAGCTTCCCCTCTGGTGATAATGCGCATTAGCGAGGTTGGGCCGTCATCTTGCAAGTGACCGCCCCCTCCTGTCAAGAGCACGGAGCCGGGACCGTCCCGAGTAAATATCACCCGTGATAATTCGTATTAGCGCCTTGACGGACGAGCGTGCCTGGCCGAACCTTTGCGATCAGAGAGATTTGCTCACCATCACTCACCGTGAAAGTTGTCGTGAAGGGATCGCCGATGACCGAACCTCTCCTGGACCGGCGCGGACTGCTGCGCACGGCGGTCGGCGCCGGTGTGGCCGGCGGCCTCGGCCTCGCCATGCCCCAGACGGCCACGGCGTCGATCGTGGACACGTCCGCGGCCGCCCTGGCGGGACCCGTCGGTTTCCCCACCTACCAGTACATCGGCACGCCGTTCGCCAAGGCGAGCCTGCGCTACAACCCGACCAACGAGCTGATCTTCCCCTGTATCCGGGGCATGTACGACAAGATCGCCAGCCCGCTGGCGCGCTACTACCTCTACTACGCCCCGCACGACGCGCCCGGCGGCATCTGCCTGGCCTACGGCAACTCGCTCGGCGGCCGGTTCACCGAGTTTCCGAACAACCCGATCATCTCCAACAACTGGTCACCGCACTACTCGGTCAGCCACGTCTCCTCACCGCACATCATCTGGAACCCCGACAACCGGCAGTTCTACCTGTACTTCCACGGCGAGAACACCACCACCCGGATGGCCTGGTCCACCGACGGCGTGCACTTCACCTACCACGGCAGGGTGCTGCACACCGGGGTCATCCCCGGGGCGACGGAGACGTCCTACGCGCGGGTCTTCGAGCACGCGGTCCCCGGACTCGGCAACAAGTACGTCATGATCTTCATGGGCGTCACCGACGGCACCCGAAAGATCTTCTGGGCCTGGTCGTCCACCGGTAAGAACTGGCAGTTCGACCCGACCCCGCTGGTCTCGCCCGGCCCCGACGGGCAGAGCGACGTCTCCGGGCCCACCCTCGTCAAGCGCAACGGCACGGCGTACGTCGTCTACCACGGCAACAGCGGGAACATGTTCATCACCGAGGTGGGCAACTCATTCGACCGGGAGGTCCATCTCGGCGTCTTCCACCGGCCACTGGTCGGGGCTCCCGACAACGGCCGCGGCGCCGCGCCCTCCTTCGGCACCGACGGCGGCGTGGAGTACATGTTCTACGAGGCCGGCCAGCGGAGCCGGTCGACGATCGCCGTCGCCCGCGCCCTCTAGTGCTGTGACCGGATAGGTTCACCGTCCGTGAGGTCATCCACCGGTTCAACGAGATCCGGCCGGCCTGCCTGGACCCTCAGTGGGCGGGAGGTCGTCCCCGCCTGCTGAAGCCTGGCGAGAAGGACTTCGGCGTGGAGACGGCCACCCGGCACCGCCGCGGCTTGAGCTGCCCGTTGCTGAACGCCGGGCGGCCGGGAGTTGATCCGTCGATCAGCTGACACAGGCGGCGATGGTCCGCGCGCACACCAGGGACTCGGTATGCGTCGTGTCCACCTCCAGGTCATAAATCACACCGTCGTGAACCACATCCGCTTGCGACGCAGCCATACCCTGGACCCGATCTCCACGTGCGACCTCGCGGCCTGCGGCGACCGTACTCTCACACCTCACACCAACCCACAGCACATCCAGCTCGCTCAGAGCCTTCTGCCACCGCTGCTGGGACGAGGCTCCGCCGAGAAAGACGTCATCGATGATAACCCTGGCGCCGGCACGGGCCATGGCCACGACACCCTCCATCCAGGCTGCCTCCAGCGCCCGGAAGTCCGCCCCGATGCTCACCCCGCCGTCCGCCGCGATCTCGATCCCCGCGTCCGACGCCTGCATCCTCGCGGGCATCGCGTCAACGAACGAATCGACGCCGAACGCCAGCCACGGATCTGGAAGAACGGCCTGCAGGCACCGTACGATCCCGGACTTCCCCGAGCTGGAACCACCATTGATAATGATCATCCGAGTCGCCACCCCGCCACAGTAGGGCCTCTCCCATACGGCACAAAACGGATTTCGGCAGACCACACCCCGGTGAACGTTCCCGGTCACAGCACCAGGGACACGCGTTCCCTGACCGCGCGGTCCTGGGGCGCGTAAGCCGCGCACCACCGGCTCTCCCCGGTCACGAACCCGCCGTGCCATCGCCGCCTCCGCGCCGCCATCGACGGCCTCTGCCGCGTCTGGTCACCGTTACCGGCCATCGACCCCGTACGGGGTGCTGGTCTAGTCTCACGATCGTGACGATCAGGAACTCGCACTGCTCCTTCTGCGGTGCGGCCTTCGCCCCCGGCCAGGACTGGCCGCGCACCTGCGCCGGCTGCCGGAACATCTCCTACCTCAACCCGCTGCCGGTCGCGGTGATGGTGCTGCCGGTCGACGACGGCCTGCTGGTGATCCGCCGTGACATCGAACCGCACCGGGGTGGGCTCGCCCTGCCCGGCGGCTTCGTCGACATGGGCGAGTCCTGGCAGCAGGCGGCCGTCCGGGAGCTCCGGGAGGAGACGGGGATCGTCGTCGACGCGGACGAGGTGCGCCTCCTCGACGTGCTCAGCGCCCCCGACGGCACCGTGCTGATCTTCGCTCTGGGGCCGAGGACCCGCTCGGCCGCCCTCCCACCGGTCACGCCCACGGCCGAGACGACGGAGTGGCTGCTGATCGACGAGCCGAGGGAACTGGCGTTCCCGCTGCACACCAGGATCGTGGCGGAGTACCTCGGCTGAGCGGCCGCCGAGAGGCGGGCAGGCGGCGCACGGCCCTCGCCCCCGCGGCGACCCCGTGGTTCTCGTACGGCGGGCGCCTTCGCAGGCGATCAGGCACGGCACGTCTACAGTTTGACCTCGCCTGTGACGCAGGTGATCGTGCCGCCGCCGACCCAGATCGTCCCGTCGGCGTCCCGGGAGACGTGAGCGCGCCCGGCACGCCCGAGGGCCGTCCCCTGACTCGCCACATACGGTGCCTCGGCACGGCCGGTGCGGAGCAGCCACTGCGCGAGCGAGGCGTTCAGGCTCCCGGTCACCGGGTCCTCGGCCGTGGCGCCGTCCTTGGGGAAGAACGCCCGCACCTCGAACGCCTCCGGCGACCCCTCGGGATACGGGCCGACCACGCCCACGTCGAGATCCACGAACCCTGGCCGCAGCGCGAGCACCTCGTCCGCGCTCGCCAGCAGGACGGCCACCCAGCCGGGCCCGTTGGCCGCCCACTCGGCGTCCAGGATCTCGGCGCGGCCGATGCCCAGCATCCGCGCGACGCGCTCCACCACCGGTTCCTCGACCGGCCCCGAGCGGAGCAGCGGCGGCGCGGCGAAGGCCAGCCCGTATCCGGTCCGGCGCACCGGCACCAGCCCCGCCCCGCACTCCTGGACGATCACGTCGGCCCCGCCCGGCGTCCCGCCCGCCGCCAGCCAGGCGTGGCAGGTGCCCAGCGTCGGGTGCCCGGCGAAGGGCAGCTCCGAGCCCGGCGTGAAGATCCGCACCCGGTAGTCCGCGCCGGGCGTGCTCGGCGGCAGCACGAAGGTGGTCTCCGACAGGTTCGTCCAGCGCGCGAACTCCAGCATCTCCTCGGTGGTCAGCCCTCTCGCGTCGAGCACGACAGCGACCGGATTACCCCGGTATGGAGTGGTGGTGAAGACGTCGACCTGCTGGAAGGGACGCGGCATGCCGCCGAGTATGCCACCCCGGGTCTCGAATCCACGCCTTGACAGCGTTCACCGTGAGGGCTTGTAATGATCCACGTCGCGTGTCGCCGACCTGGAGGACGGCGGTGGCATGGAGGCGCCGTAACAAGGGATGATGTCGTGACCTCTCACTTCACAGGCTGCGCCTAACCGCATCGCGCCCGCGCGCCGTTCCCGCATTCGGTGGTGCTGAGCACCGCTTTCGCATGTGAGCTCTTCTCGAATCCGACGGGCCGGTGACCGGCCGGCGGCCCACTGCCCCGTGTACTCATCGAGGCTCCACGTCCGCGGCCGAGTCGGCGTGCGGCGGCTTCGTACCCCCCGTACCGCATCATTCATCTCCACCGCGCACCCTCGCGCTTCACCCACGCCTGGAGTAGGCAGAGCATGCCCAACGACTTCAATCAGCGGATCATCGAAGAGTTTCGTGCCAACGCCGGCCGGGTCGGCGGCCCCTTCGAAGGAGGCCGGTTACTCCTTCTGACGACGACCGGGGCCAGGACCGGCGCGCGCCGTACCACCCCGGTCGGCTACCTGCCGGACGGCGCGCGCAAGCTGATCATCGCCTCCGCCGGGGGCGCGCCGAGCCATCCGGCCTGGTACCACAACCTCCTCGCCGACCCGCGCGTCACCGTGGAGGACGGGGTCTTCACCTACCAGGCGCAGGCGGTCGTCCTGGAAGGCGAGGAACGGGACCGCCTCTTCGCCCGTGCGGTGAAGTCAGATCCCGGATGGGCCGACTACCAGGCCAGGACGAGGCGGGTCATTCCCGTCATCGCCCTGAACCCCGTCGACGGCGGGCCCCCCGCCGGGTCATAGCCATCAGTGCCTTCACCCGGGCCGACCGGCCGCACGTGCCGTGCGCCGTCTGGTGACCGCTCTCATCACCAGGCCCGTCCCATCAACGAGCTTCAACACCGGGCAGATGGCGGCCCATACCTCGTCACCCGCACAGCGGAAGGATCACATTTTGAACGTCACACACATCCCCACCACGCCCGACGACAGCGCCGCGGCTCTGGCTGAGCTCAGGACTCTGCAGTCCCATCCCCCCGTCCTGCCCACCGACGCCGACCTCACGCCCGCCCTGCCGCACACCGGCGGCATCCCCGGTGAATGGGTCACCGCTCCCCGCCAGACGGCAGGCCAGACGGCGATCGAGGCGGGGGTCACGATCTACGTCCACGGGGGCGGATTCGAATACAAAAACCCTCACCTGGAACAGGTCATGGCTTATCGCTTGTCCCGAGCGACCGGCCGCCCCGTCCTGGCGGTGGACTACCGCCTCGCCCCCGCCCACCCGTATCCGGCCGCGCTCGACGACATGGTGGCCGCCTATCGAAGCCTGCTGGACCAGGACGTGCCCGCCTCACGGATCATCCTGGCGGGTGAGTCCGCCGGGGGCACGTTGCTGCTGTCGGCGCTGCTCGTGCTCAAGCAGGCAGGCGATCCCCTCCCCGCGGCGGCGGTGGCCATTTCCCCGCAGACCGACCTCACCCTGTCCAGCCCGTCCATCGACGCAAACGACGGCCAGGACTTCGTCAACCGGGCCGTACTCGACCATGTCCGCACCCAGTATCTGGCCGGGGCACAGCCGGACCGAGCACCTCAGTCTCCCCTCCACGGCGAGCTCGACGGGCTGCCGCCGCTGCTGCTCGCGGTGGGCTCGAAAGAGGTGATGCTCGACGACGCGCGGCGCTTCGCCGAAGCCGTCTCCGCCGCCGGAGGAAACGTCTGTCTCGACATCTACGACGGCATGCCCCACGCCTTCCACGCCACCGTAATGTCGGCCACCCCGCTTCCCATCGCCACCATCCTGCTGCACCGCATCGCGGAGTGGATCGGCCGACAGGACCGATCACGGTGATCATCCCAGGACTCCGAATGGTCTCACCGAGCCGGCCACCGCCGTCATCGTCCGGTTCAGTCCACGTCGCGCCCGTGATCGTTCTCGCCTTCCTTCTTGGCGATGAGCTGCCTGAGCGCGCCGACGATCGTGAAGACCGCACCGATCACGAAGATCGGAAAAGCGCCCGGCGCCCGCTGGGGCAACGCCACCCACGACATGCCCGTGGCGAACGTGGTCAGGACGCAGCCGACCAGGAAGATCGTGCGCCAGACCGAGATCATGCCGCCTCCATCATTGCGACTTCACAGTGACCGACTCGTTCCCCATGATCGACGAGTACGTGATGATGACTCTCTTCCCGCGTAGGCCTCTGCGAAGAGAATGCTAAGCAGTTGCTCCGAGCTCGTCGATCAGATGAACGGGCCGATGAGGTCGGCGAACTCCTCCGGGCCGACGATCCGCACGCCCAGGCTCTCGGCCTTGGCCCGTTTGGAGCCCGTTTTCTCCCCGGCCACCAGCAGGCTGGTCTTCTTCGAGACGCTGGAGGAGGGTTTGCCTCCGGCGCGTTCGATCAGCTCGTTCATCTGGTTGCGGGTCAGCGCCTCCAGCGCCCCGCTCATCGCACCGGTGACCACGACGGACATCCCGGCCAGCGGCAGCTCGGACGTGCCGCTCGCCTCGGGGTCGGCGGGTGGCGTCCAGCCCGGCTCGGTCATGGTGACCCCGGCCTTGACCAGCTTGTCGATGAGGCCGGCGAGCTCGACCAGCTCGGCCACCACCACCGGTGACTTCTCCTCACCGATGCCCTCCACCGCCTGGATCGCCTCGGCGTCGGCCGCGCGGACGGCGTCCATGCTGCCGAAGTGCCCGGCGATGCGGCGGCTCATGGAACGGCCGGTGCCGCGCACGCCCAGCGCGCAGAACACCCTGCTGAACTCTGACGGCCCTGACATGGCAGCGAACGAGAGGTCGCGCCAGGGAGCCTGGGCGGGCGCGGCAGAGGGGCCTTTATGCGGCGGGCAGGGCCGTGAGCCATTCGGTCAGGAACCGGTTGACCTCCTCGGGACGTTCCTGCTGGATCCAGTGGCCGCAGCCGTCCAGGAGGTGGGAGGAGACCAGCCCGGGAAGGGTGGCCGGGTAGGCGTTGATCGCGTCGGCCATCCAGGTCGTGGAGGCGTCCAGGCTGCCGCCGATGAACAGGGAGGGCTGCTTGATGGGGGCGCCGTTGAAGTCGGCGAGGTCCTTCCAGTCGCGGTCCATGTTGCGGTAGCGGTTGAGCGCGCCGGTCATGCCGGTGCGTTCGAACTCCCCGGCGTACACCTCCAAGTCGTCCTCGGCGAGCCAGGAAGGCAGCCGGCCGCTGGGGAACCGGTCGCGCAGCGTTGCGCCGGGGCTGACGAAGTGCGGGTCGGGGGCATCGGGGCCGGGCATGGTCTCGGCGGACAGCGCCGCGTAAAAGCCCGCGAGCCAGCCCCGCACGTCGGGTTCCATCTCGGCCTCGGCGCGGCCCGGCTCCTGGAAATAGGAGACGTAGAACTCCTGGTCACCGCCCATCTGAGCGAAGATGTCGGTGGGGCGGGGGCCACCGGGCGGCGCGTAGGGCACACTCAGCAGCCCCACCGCGCGGAAGACCTCGGGGTGCAGCAGGGCGGACGTGGCCGCGATGTTCGAGCCCCAGTCGTGGCCGATGATCACTGCGGACTCCTCGCCCAGGGCGCGCACCAGCGCGACGTTGTCCTCCACCAGAGCGAGCATCCGGTAGCTGTCCTCCGCGGCCGGCTTGGAGGATCGGCCGTAGCCGCGGACGTCGAGCGCGACCGCCCGGTAACCGGCCTGCGCCAGCGCCGGGAGCTGACGGCGCCAGGAGTACCAGGACTCGGGGAAGCCGTGGACGAGCAGCACCAGCGGTCCGCTCCCCTGCTCCGCGGCATGAATCCGGCCGCCCGACACGGACACCGAACGATGCGTGATCTCTGCGACGTGCTGCGACATGGGTCTCCTCCAGATGGCGTGCCCGCTTCTGCCAGCGGCAGTGCTCTTGTCCCCCGCTCCGCGTCCCCTTTTGCTCCGCGGGCGCTACCACCGATCATCCCGCTGACCTGGCCAGTCGCCTAAATCCTGTTGCCGGATCAGCAACTTCCACGATGTGGCCCGCCCAAGTTCCCCAGCGTCACTTCTCGTTCCCCTGCCACATCAGGGCCGCGACCACCCGCATCCGAACCGGCAGTGGCGATAACCCCAGCCCCGACGGCTCGCTAACGTCACTGGCCGGTCGGTTGCTGCTCAAGGGCCGAATCGCATTGATGCCCTGCGCCGCACATGACCGGCGGGCCGTCCAGGAGCCGCCATGGCGCTGACGCTGCGACGCGGTTCAAGTTATGAGCAGGCGGAGGCCGAGATCTGCCGCGTCGAGGTCGGCGATGTCGCTGTTGCGCTCGGCCCACCGGCCGGACTCGAGGTCGTCGCTGAGGCTTCGCACCGCCTGCTGCTCGGCCTCCGGCCCGACCCTCGCCCACACCGACATCGCACGGCGCACGTGATCCTCCAGATACGCCCCCGGTCGGCGCCAGTACGCCTCGAACAGGCCATCAGCGCAGTCCCACGGGATAGGCACCGGCTCAGCGCGGGCGCCGATCGCGTCGGCCATCCCAGCAAGCGAGGGAAATTCCGCGAGGACGGCGGCGAACTCGGGCAGGTAGTCGCGGGTAAGCCAGAACCGGTCCTGCCATCCGGGCTCGTCGGTGTCGAACGTGAGCACCACCACGCGGCGGGCCACGCGCCGCATCTCGCGCAGCCCCGCTATCGGGTCCCCCCAGTGGTGAACGGTGGAGACGGCCATCGCGACGTGGAAGGACTGGTCCTCGAACGGCAGGCTCTCCGCGGCGGCGGCCACGCACGGCGCCGAGCCGGCAGGCCGCTGCCCCCGCATGACCGCCGATGGCTCCACCGCGGTCACGTCGCGATCAGCAGGCTCGTAGGAGCCGGTGCCGGCCCCGACGTTCAGCACCGTCTGCGCGTCCCCGAGCGCGTCCCAGATCTGCGCGGCGATCCGCGGCTCGGTACGTCGTGTCGCGGTGTAAGCGCCGCCGATCGCGTTGTACAGCCGTGCACCGAGCATCTCCAGTTGCTCCTCCGGTGCCACCTTAAGTCCCTTCGCCCGTGCCTCAAGTTCCCTGTCGATGGCCGCCACCATGGCGTCAGCGCGATCACGCCGCTCCAGCAGCAGGACGCGCAGTCGGCGCAGGTGCGCGACCGCGTCGGTGGACGGGTCGCCGACCAGTTCCGCAACCTCCCGCAGCCCGAAGCCCAACCGCCGATAGGCCAGCACCTCCCTCAGCCGCTCCACGTCGCCCGCCGAATAGGCCCGGTACCCGGCCGCGGTCCGCGCCGACGGCTGAACGAGCCTGATCTCGTCATAGTGATGCAGCGTGCGGACGCTCACGCCGGCCAGCTCGGCCACGTGTCCCACGGTCCAGTGATCCTCCACGCCACCGACTATGCAGCCTGACGCCACGTGAGGGTCAAGAGCCTCACTCACGGCAGCAAGAGCCGAACGCGAAGCAGCGGTCCAAGGCGACTCCGGCAAGCCAGAGCGATGGTCTGGTTCAGAGAAGCTTGTGTCAGATGCTCACTCCTTCGACCGGACCCGGCCCAGCGGACACGACTTGCCGACATCCGCGACAACCTGATCGCCCGCATCGCCGAGGCCGAACGCGAAGGCCGGCTCGACGAGATCGAAGGGCTACGGATCAGCCTCGCTGGGGCAGCAGAGAAGATCGCTCAGCTCGATGCCCGCCAGGAGCGCAGGTCATCGAAGGTGTTTCTCGGAGTCCCCTCGTTCGACCGAATCGGAGCTCGAACGGGCGGTGAGCCCTGATCACGAGTCGACGCCTGGAGCCTGACGGCTCCCCGTACGGCAGGTTGGATGTGGTCATGTGCAGGATTGCTGGGCCGGGTGGAGCTCCCGGCCGATCAGCGCCCGCCACGGCGGCACCTTCACGATCACCAACCCCGGACCGTTCGGCACCTTGATCAGCGCCCCCATCATCAACCAGCCGCAGGTGGCCATTCTTTCCACCGATGGCATCAGGAAGCGCCGGTGGTGCTGGAAGTCCCTGGGGCGGGAGAGGTGATCACGATTTACCCGGTCGGCAGCCTCTCGCTGTCGTTCGACCATCGCGCCTTCGACGGCGCCTACGCGGCGGGATTCATCAGCCGCGTCAAGCAATTCCTGGAAGCCGACGATTGGTCGCCGCGACTCTAGCCTTCGACAGTGAAGGCGTCGCGTGAGCACGCCGCCCGAGGATTGCTCGGGCGGCGGGCAGGGTGGTTAAGCGCTGGTCAGGGGTAGTTGACCAGGTTCGCGACGTTGGTCGTCGAGTTGGAGGGGCCGCCGGTGGTGTTGATGATGTTGCGGATGGTCCCCACGCCGCCGAGCGAGACGGTGACCATGTTGTGGAACCGTACGCCCGGAGTGTTGGGCGCTTCGAAGGCGCGGGCGGCGACCACGCCGGGGTTGACGTTGAAGTAGCAGTAGCTGCCCAGACCCCACGCCTCGTGGGTGGTGACGGAGGGAGCGACCTTGTAGGCCGCGTAGCCCTGGGTGCTGCCGTTCATCCATGCGGCCTGGTTGGGCGGGTCGTAGGGCATCTCGTTCTGGTAGAAGTACGTCCGCCCGCCGTTGCCGTTCCAGACCGTCTGGTACTGCTGGTAGTGCTCGACGAACAGCCCGTACATGGTGACGTCGTTGCCGTTCACGGTCAGCCCGTTGGCTGCGGTGTTGCTGTTCCAGCCGATGCCGGAGCCGTGGTCGCCGCGCCAGATCCAGAGGTGGTCGCCGATCACGTTGTTGCTGTTGACGACCAGGCTCTGGCTGGCCTTGCCGACCGCCGCGCCGCCGACGCGGAGGTACACGTCGTGGAGGGAGGTCGGGTTGGCTGCGTGCCCGGCGGTGGACCCGGCCGGGCCGACCTGGAGGAGTATCGGCGAGTTGACCGTGCCCGCGTCGAAGAGGATCCCGGCGATCTTCACCCCGTCCACGTCGGCGACGGTCATCGCGGTGACGCCGTTGTCGGGGATGAAGCTGGCCAGGCCGAGCCCGAGCACGACGGTGTTGGCCCGGGTGACCCGGATCGTGTCGTTGAGGTGGTAGACGCCCGGGGTGACCAGGAGGTCCTGCCCGGCGGCCAGCGCGGCGTTGATGTTGGCCGCGGTGTGCCCGGGTTTGACGATGAAGAACTGGCTGAGCGGGAGCGAGGTCCCCGAGGGGTTCCCGCCCGACCAGGAGGTGCCGGTCGAGTTGGCCCGGAGGGCCGGGACGAAGACCTGGTAGTTCCCGGCCTGGTCGATGTACAGGAAGGGCTTCTCCCGGACCACCGGGGTGGTGGCCACCCGCGTGTACGGCGGGTTGGGGAAGTTCCCGGCGGGGGCGTTGGTGGCCCCGACGAAGACCATGTTCCAATTGGAGCCCGTCCAGCTGCCCATCTCGGTGTTGCGGGTCAGCCACTGCTGCTGCGTGCCCGAGCGGACCTGCCCGTCGATCCGGGTGTCGGCCAAGAGCCCGCCGCTGGACCAGCCGCCGTCGTCCAGCTGGAGGTTCCCGCGCAGGTGCATCCGCCGGTACGGCGCCGCCTGCGACACCGCCCACCGGTCGTTGCCGCCGGGCGGGGTGACGGACAGGTTCTCGACCCCACGCCAGAAGTTCTGGGTGGCGTTGCCCTGGAACCAGTCGGCCTCGGCGTGGACGGGCCCGTTGACGGTGACCTGGTCGGGCAGCAACCCGAGCCCGAGGACCTGCGTGTAGAAGCCGACGTTCACGTCCACGTTGTACGTACCGGGCTTGAACAGCAACGCGAAGCGGTTGCCGCCGAACTGGTTGCTCTGCTGCTGGTTGAAGACGGTGTTCAGCCGGGACTGGATGGTCGAGGCGGACATCGTCGGGTCGAAGATGCTCACGTTCGGCCCGAGGTCGGGGTTGGATCCGGTCGGCGGCGGGGTCGGGAGGGTCCAGCGCTGGTTGGCGCCGGCGGAGCAGTCCCAGATCTGGAGCGGGGTGCCGTCGGCGGAGCTGGGCCCGGTGGCGTCCAGGCACTTGCCGAGCGCGCGCAGGGTGCCGTCGGCCTGGGCGGTCCAGACCTGGGCGGTGGTGCCGTTGCAGTCATAGAGCTGCACCCGGGTTCCGTTGGCGGTGCTGGCGGCGGCCACGTCCACGCACTTGCCGAGGGCCCGGATGGTGCCGTCGGTGCCGGTGGTCCACTGCTGGGCGTTGCTGCCGTTGCAGGTGTAGAGCTGGATCTGGGTGCCGTTGGCCGGGTTGGCGCCGGCCACGTCCACGCACTTGCCGCCGTACCCGGTGATCTGGCCGACGGCGGCGGAGGCGGGGGTGAGGGTGAGGGTGGTCGCGACGAGCGCGAACCCGGCTGTCAGAGCGAGCACTAATCGGGCGCGTTGCAGGCGCATGGGGGGCCCTTCTGGCTCGTTCACTTCTTAAATTAAGACGCATGTAACATGCCCGTATGGCGCCCTGTCAATAGGAAACTTTACTAATGATTGATCTCATGACGTCGGGTGGAGCGCCTTTCAATAGCGATCTCCGTTCGACGCAGGTGCACGGAATCGACTCCGAGCCAGCAGCACCAGTTCATATGCCGCCTGTGACGCCCGAAAACTCGGCCGGGGCTTTGACCTGGAGGTTCGCTTGCGAGCGGCTGCACATCGCCCCCACCAGGCTCGACGGGACGGTGTGCAATGCTGTCAACGGCCAGGTGCGTGTGGCTCCGGCGCGAAGTCTGTGATCGGATCACGGACCGTGACATCGGCGAGAGGGTGATCGCGATCCCGTAACGGAGCGGACAGGACTACGGCCGCTTCGTGATGATCTCGTTCGACCAAGAACATGATCGTCACAGAAGCGACCGTAGAGGTTCATTGTGTAGTACCCCCACCCCGTCCCGGGCGAAGCCTGCCCTCTGGAAGCCTTCCTGCCGCAGATATCGGCTGGCCGACTCCGTGAACAACCTGGACAATCGGCAATCGTGATGGGGATCTCCGGCTTCGAGCCGACCTTTCTCGTCGGACTCGAAGCCGTCCGCGAGGAACACGGACCGAGCCTGGCCGCGCTTGGTGGCCAGCGTCTGACTGGGTTCGCGCTCGTGCGTTTCGTCGAGGACGGGGAATGGTATGCCGAGTGCCCCGTCGTCTTGAACTTCGACGGTGTCCAGGTAGAGATGAGCCATTGGAAGTTCGATGAGCTGTCGATCAGCTGGAACACCATCGACACGACGGCCGCGATCAGCGGCTGGGAATGCGACGAGCTCACGCCGGCGTGGTCCAGCACCGACGAGCGGCTCGAGTCGTTCGTCGGCCAGGAACTCCGCGAGGTCGCTCTGCTCGAGTGGCATCCATCGTCGCGTCATGACGTGGCGGGCGGCACCATCGCTGTGGAGTTCGTCTTCGATGCGGGCCGTTTCCACATCGGCAACGGTCTTGATGAGAACAGCATCGATGTCGGCGAGGCCCATCCGGATTTCGTGCGGCACCGGCTGGGCTGTGGCGCGCAGCCTGATTAGGTCGGCCTCCGGTTGATCTCGACGACCGGCAGCAGGATCGCCTGGGCCGGGGTGCTGATTTGTCAGGGTGTGGGCCCGGCAGGGGTGGGCACGTCGGCGAGTTGGCCGAGCAGCCGGTCCAAGGCAGCCTGGCCGTCGTCGACGGCGGCCCGTTCGTCGTCGGTGAGCGGGACGGCGGCGAGCATGCGCTGCAGGTTGTCCTTGGCCTCCAGCAGCAGGGCCTTGGAGGAGTCCTTCGGGGGGTAGAAGTCACACTTGGCGCAAGCCATCCGGTACCCCAGCGCGCTCACCGCCCGTTGCAGGGCGTGCAAGGTGTTCATCTGTGTGCCCGGCAGCAGGCGCTCGCGCCGGACGCGATCGAACAGCTCAGTGGTCAGCTCGTCAACGTGAGGGCTGCGGTTGAGCAGGAACAGCCGACAGGCCACCATCGGCAGCAGCGTGTCGTCGTCGCGGCCGAGCCGGTAACCCCACTCGTCCAGGACGGTTCGAACCTGGGCGATCTCGTTACTCAACCGAGCGCGCCCGAAGATCTGCCGGGCCAGGGTGAGGCGTTGGAAGCTGCCAAGGCGATCGAAGCCGGTGAACGAGCCCAACAGGTAGGCGTGCGCCGCCAGGTAGGGGCGGACCTCGTCACCGGCCCAAGCGGGCGCGTTGCGATGAAAGCCGGTCTGGTCACGGCCGAGCAGGTGGACCCATTCGTCCTTGGTCCAGCCCCAGAAGGTCCGGCCCTCCTCGGCGCAGCACAGAAGCAACAGCGCGACGACATCCAGCATGGCGCGTCGCCGATGTTGCGTAACCGGGCCGTCCAGCCCGGCATTGAGGATCTCCAGCGGACGCAGCAGCCGTCCGATCGCCGTCCAGCCGGGCGCGGACCGGTTGTGATACTGCAGCCGCCGCAGGTTACGGACACCGAGTTCGGCGATGCCCTGTATCTCGACAGAGCGAACCTCAACCGTCGTGTCGAAGCGGTGACCAGCAAGGGGTGAGCACCGGCGGGGCGCGGGAGCCTCGGCGGCCCCGGGCAGCGCGACGGTCACCGCGATGTGCCCGTCGTCGCGGCCGCCGCGGGGGTGTCGATGCCGGTGAGCATCGCGATGCGCCACGCATGGATGTGCTTCATGCCGCAGCGCAGCTTGTCGGCCAGGTCTCGGCCGGACAGGTGGATGTACTGCAGTGTGGAGTCGATATGGCGATGCCCGGCGAGCGTCGCGATCGCGTGCAACTCCCAGCCCATCCGGGCCAGGTCGGTCAGGCACAGATGCCTGGTGGTGTGGGTGGAGAACCGCGGAACCTCGGCGGCCGGCACGATCCGGCGTACGACCTTCGACCAGGTCCACAAACTCAACGGCTGGGCGTGATTGCGCCGCGATTCCGACAGGAACAACGGCCCGCGCGCCCTGCTGATCCGCGCCCGGTGCGCCAGATATCTCGACAACAGCACACCGGTCGCCGCCGAGTACGGCACCACACGTTCCAGCCGGTTCTTCGTGGTCTCCGCCCTGATCCGCAAAGTGCGGTGCGCGGGGTCGAGGTCGTCGGTGCGCAGCAAGCACAGCTCTTCGCGCCGCAACGCGGCGTCGTAGGCCAAGGCGAGCATGACGCGGTTACGGATCGGTTCCTGCGCTGCGACCGACAGGACCTTCCTCCACTGCTGCTCAGTGGGAATCCAGGGCAGCTTCGTCACCCTGGGCACCAGACCACGCTGATGCCCGCCCCGAGACCCGCCGCCGCGCCGGCCCGGTGTGAAGCGTCCTCGGCCGACCGGGTTGGAGTCCCACAGCCCTCCTCCATGAGGTGGTCGTAGAACAGCCTCACCGGCACGATCCGCTGCTGAATGGTGGCGTTCGACAAGCCGGAGCCCGAATCGAGCGCGACGACGCCCGGCGGTTCCTCAACGACGACCCCGCGGGTGGAGCTCGCCGGCAGCGAGCCCATCTACACCAAACAGTTGGCCTCGCTGCTGCAGTTCGCCGGACCGGCTCAGGACAACCACACCCTGACCGGCGATGAGGCGCTGGCCGGGCTCACTCTGCTGGCGGCACTGCGGGACTGACCGACCGACGCCGAGCCCGACCTGATCGATGCGGCCCGCCAGGCCGGGGTCACCGGGGAGGAGCTCGCGCCGGTGCTGCGCGTCGCCGACCGCCGCGCCGCCCAGCGGCGGCGCGCCCGTCGTGCCAGGGGCTTTCTGACCCGTAATAAACCGGGTCAAGCGTCGAATCGGAAGGGCCCTTGACCAGGCTACTGGCTGTTCCCTTGTTCCCCGAGGCCGTGCTTCAGGGCATCGTTGGCGGGGGGAGATCATGATTGTCGGTGCGCACCAGTAAGGTCCCGGACATGATCGTTTGCCTGCGGGCGCATCCCCTCGCCCACGCCGCCGCGCCGCTCACCCCGCGCTCTTTCAGTCTCGAGGTGATGGCGGCATGAACCCGTGGAACGAAGTCCTTGCCTGCATCGAGGCGGAGAACGACGAGTGCTTGGCGGAGGTCCTGAACGGCCTCAGCGACGCGGACCGGCGCGAGGTGGCCGCCCGGCTGCCCGATCACCTGGTCGAGCGGTTCGCCGATGGCGTCGTCAACCAATTACGCGTGCAGAAGCTGACCTCCGGTTATCGGCTCGCCGGCGCGGCTTGCATGGGCGGGGCCGCCCAGGTGGCGGTCTGGTTGAACCGCCGAGAACTGCGCGGGACGCGTGACCACGAGCGCGACGCCGCGACCATCATGTCCGTATTGCGGTGCCGTCCCGAGGCGTGGCGGCGAGACCTCGCCATGCGACTGGTGCAGCGGCTGCGCCCGCCGGCGGGTCCGACCTGGTCGCGGCTGCAGGGCCTGCCTGATTGGGGCCTGGCCGCCGCGCTGGTGATCGAGACCGGCGTCGAGCCGCCCGACAGCGACCCGTTCACCGCGGGCTGGGCGTGGCGGGTGGCTGCGCGGCAGCGCGAGAGCCACGGGCGCCCGGTCCTGGCCGCCGACCCGTTGCTCGACCACTTGGTCCCACGCCTGTTTCACGCCCAGGGCGTGGCCGCCGCGCTCACCGCGGGCGAGAGCATCGCCGGCGAACTGGCCGCCCTCGCCCAAACAGGACGGCTCTCGCGGCAGGCGCTGGTCGCCGGGTGCGCGAGTCGGTTCATGGCAGGCGGCGAGGCCGCGGACATCGCCCCGTTCGTGAAATTGTGGCGGCTCCTGGAAACTACGGTGGCCGACGTCCCGGTGCTCGATTTCGTCCGTCTTCTTCCGTCCGGGTCCTCACCGTTCGTGCAGCTCGCCTTGGACGAGCTGCACCGGGCCGAGGCCGCCGGAGCGCTGGAGGATGAGTTGTTCGCCGAGGCGATCGGCGCGCTGGTGTTCCGGCCGGAGAAGAAGCACGTCGCGGCAGCAGTGAAGTGGCTCGCGAAGGCACCCGCGTCCAGGGGTGGTGGGGCGGCGGCCGCGCTGGCCACCGTGTTCGACGTGGACACCCCGGCACTTCGCGAACGCGCGGTGCGGCTGGCCGTCAAGTTGGCCCCGCACACGGATGACGCCGCACGGGAGGCTATCCGCGAGGCGGCGAGCCGCCTGCCCGCCGAACTACGCGATCGCGTGGCCGCAGTCTTCGGCGCGGTTGTGGCGGTAGTGGAGCCACAACCGGTTGCCGTCCCGGTGCTCGTCGCGCCGCCGCTGCCCGCCCTCGCGCCGCCCATCACCGCGGTGGCCGATCTGGCCGACGAGCTCGACACGGTGGGCTGGCCCGACGATCCCGGCCAGTACGAGCGCGTCCTTGCCGCCATGGTCGAGCTGACGCACCGTGACCGTGACGGGGTCCTGGCCGTCCTGGAGCCGACGTGGCGCGAACGCTGGGGGCAGGCCAACGTCTATGCCTACGCGGACTTCACTAGTGATCGCGATCCCCGTTTCCTGCTGAACCGCTGCGTGCTGGCCCTGACCTTGCCCAATGTCAGCCGCGAGCTCACCGCCGCGCTGGCCGAGCGCGCCGACCCGAGCTATGACTTCATCCTCAACCTGCTGCCTCAGCGTCTGGTCCAGCAGCGCCTGCGCGAGGTTATATCCCTGTTCGAACGCGGCGCGACGATCCCCGTGCTGCTGGCCACCCCGACCGCCGCCACCGGGCATCTCGACACCGAGACCCTGATCGACCGCATGGAGCGGCTGGGCGACACCGAACCGCTCGAAGCCGATTTCCAGCAGGCGCTGTTGCGACTGCCACGGCACGTGGACGAGTCCTTGCTGGTTCGGGCGGAGAAGCTACTCACGCAGGCGGGGCGGCGGCTCGCCGACTGGCTGCGCGACGGCGCACTGCCCGATCCGGTGGTGCACTGCGAGGTGAGGCAGACACCGAGGGCCAACCACTCCCGCCCCTCCCCGTACGAGGTGCACACCCGGGCCGTGCCACCCGAAGGCCTGCCTGCCTGGCTGCACGAGCTGTGCGCGGTGCGGCCCGCCAACGGATACGCCGCCTACCCCGACGAGGTGGCGTGGTGGCCGACGATCATGCCGTCCCATCGCGAGGTCGTGGCCGCGTACATGGTGCAGTGCCTGCCCTGGATAGCCAGCCGCAGCGGCTCCCGCGTGGACGCCGTGGCGGCTCTGGCCCACGGCGACGGCCCAGTGGGCAGGGCGACCGCGATCACCATCGCCGCCTGCCTGGCTCACCCCCGGCCCGCCCAGCGCGCCGCCGCCGCTGAGGCTCTGATCACCCTGGCGGTACGCGGGCAGCTCCCGGCCTCAGACCTCGGCTGGGCCGTCGCAATGCTGGTCCGCGCCGAGCACATCACGCTCAAACGGATCACGGCGGCACTGGCCGACCTGGTCGCGGCCGGGGCGCACGCCGAGATCTGGCAGGCCCTCGCCGTGACCGTCCGGCTCCTGCTGCCGACGGAGGCGGGCGAAAGGACGCGGAACGGGCTGGGTGAGCTCCTGGGCGTCGCCGCCTGGGCGGCGGCCCTGGCAGGGGCGCGTGGCGAGATACCGGGGCTGGCGGAGCTGGCGGCACGCACCGGGTCGAGCCTCGTCCTCCAGGAGGCCCGCCGCCTGCACGGGGCTATCTCCTCGTGAAAGGCGCCCGCCCAATCCGGAAGCGCACCTTCCGGCCGCCCACCCCCGAGGTCACCGAGCTCAGTAGCGTGAGATCATCCGGCCGGGCGGCCGGGGCAGGGCCGGTCCCGGCCAGGTCGTAGGCAATCACCGTTCAGGGCCATGGCCGGCGCCAGCGCCGGCGCGGCCGCCACCAGTCTCGCCTTCTACCTCGCCGCTTACCGCACTCCCTGTAAACGATCGTTATCTGGGGTTGTCAAGCGAACTAGCTGGTCAGCAGCTTGAAGGTCGTTAAGGCACGTAAGGCAAGTAGGCTGGCCGTCACTGCCGCGCCGGTGGGGTTGCGTCCACGGAGGTGGTGTACGAGTTTCCCCAGCTAGTGGGCGTGGCTCCGTGACATGAGAACGGCGGCCCCCGGCGTGGCAGGCAGTCCACATGTCATCACGGTGAGCAGACGCCTCCCGTGAGTGAGCTGACCGACCTGTGGTTGACGGTTATGGCCGCTGATCTGCTCTCCGGTCCCCGCTTCTATGGCTCCGGTCCCGATCAGAGGAATTCGCCGACGAGGTCGGCGAACTCCTCGGGGCCGACGATCCGCACGTTCAGGCTCTCGGCCTTGGCGCGCTTGGAGCCCGCTTTCTCCCCGGCCACCAGCAGGCTGGTCTTCTTCGAGACGCCGGAGGAGGATCTGCCTCCGGCGCGTTCGATCAGCTCGTTCATCTGGTTGCGGGTCAGCGCCTCCAGCGCCCCGCTCATCGCACCGGTGACCACCACGGACATCCCGGCCAGCGGCAGCTCGGACGTGCCGCTCGCCTCGGGGTCGGCGCCGGGGTCGGCGGGTGGCCTCCAGCCCGGCTCGGTCATGGTGACCCCGGCCTTGACCAGCTTGTCGATGAGGCCGGCGAGCTCGACCAGCTCGGCCACCACCACCGGTGACTTCTCCTCACCGATGCCCTCCACCGCCTGGATCGCCTCGGCGTCGGCCGCGCGGACGGCGTCCATGCTGCCGAAGTGCCGGGCGATGCGGCGGCTCATGGAACGGCCGGTGCCGCGCACGCCCAGCGCGCAGAACACCCTGCTGAGCGGTTGGGCCTTGGCGCGCTCGATGGCGGCCAGCAGGTTGTCGGTGCTGGTGGCGCCCATCCGCTCCAGGCCCAGCACCTGCTCGCGGGTCAGATAGAACAGGTCGGCGAAGTCGGCGATCAGCCCGGCGTCCAGTAGCTGCTGGATGCGGTTCTCGGCCAGGCCCTCGATGTCGAGCTGGTCGCGGCCGGCGGCGTAGCCGATGGAGGCGATCGCCCGGCAGGCACGCCCGCGTACACACCGCCACCGCTCCTGGGAGGCATCGATCGCGTCGCCGCAGGACGGGCAGACCTGCGGGATCGCGATCGGCTGTTCGGCTCCGGTGCGCAGGTGCACGACCGGGGCCTCGACCCGGGGGATCACGTCTCCGGCCTTGTAGACGACCACGCTGTCGCCGAGCATCAGGCCGCGGCGGGTGATGTCGGCGACGTTGTGCAGCGTGGCGTAGGTGACGACGCTGCCGTCGAGCTCGACCGGCTCCAGCACGGCGCGCGGAGCGATGACGCCGGTGCGGCCGGTGTTCCACTCGACACCGATCAGCTTGGTGATCTTTTCGGTGGCGGGCAGCTTGTAGGCGATCGCCCACCGGGGCGCGCGCGAGCTGAAGCCGGCCTGTACCTGGTCCGCGGCGAGATCGCACTTGATCACGATGCCGTCGATACCGAACGCCAAATCCGCTCGTTTGACGGCGATCTGCTCGACCCGCTCCTGAACCTGTTCCAGGGTGGCGGCGACGATCCCGCCGACGTCGGTGACGGCGGGAGTCTGCACGCCCTGTCCGGCGACCCAGGCCATGACCTCGCTGTGCGGCAGCCCGCGCAGCCGCACGGCCGGCTCGGAGGCGTCGTCGGGGTGTGGCAGCGCGCCGTAGCCGAAGAACGTCAGCTCACACACGTACGGCCGGTCCTGGGCACGCAGCGTGCCGGCGGCGGCGCTGCGCGGGTTGGCGAACGTGGTGCCGTCGTGTGCGCGGCGCTTGGCGCACGCCTGCTCGAACTGCGAGGTGGTCATCATCACCTCACCGCGCAGCTCCACCGTGACCGGCTCGGCCAGCCTGGCGGGCAACCCCACGATGGTGCCGATCGCATGGCTCACGTCCTCACCCGCCGTGCCGTCCCCCCGGGTGACCAGCTGCGCCAGCCGCCCGCCTCGGTAACGCGCGGTGATCGCCAGCCCGTCGAGCTTCGGCTCCACACTCCACGCCGTGACCGGCCGGCCCAGCCTGCGCTCCAGCGACGCGGCCCAGTCGACCAGCTGCTCGGCACCGAAGACGTTGTCCAGGCTCAGCATCGGCACCGTGTGCGGCACATCGCCGACCACCGCGCCACCGGCCACCTTGCCCGTCGGCGAGGCCGGCAGCACCTCATCGGGATGCTCGGCCTCATAGGCCTGGATGCCCCGGACCAGCCGATCGTAGGCGTCGTCGTCCAGCGCGGACGTGCCGTCTCCGTAATAGGCCGCGGCGGCGTCCAGAGCGAGCTGAACGGCTTCGGCGTAGGCAGTCTGATCAGCGAGAAGAGTGCTGGGGAGTGCGTCGGTCATGATCCCATCATCTCGTCCGGCACCGACAGTTTTCGGCCTGCGGAACGCGACCCCGAACCAGAACGTCCCTCCCGGGTGCGGCCGTCGGAAAGGTGCCTGCCGTGCTGCTGCTGTCTGTCGCGTCCCGGCGGAGTGAATACGAGCACAGGGCATGGCGACCGGTCACCGTGGCCTCCTGGGCGAAACGGCAGAGCCGGTGGTCGTCACCACCAGTAGGTGGGGTAGCGCGGTGTCACTCCGCTGCGTCCGATGAGCATGCCGACGAGCACCAGGACGACGGTCGCGGCGACGAGTATCGGCAGGAACGGCACCAGGGGCTGCTGCTGGGCGACCACGACCGTCGCGGTGGCGGCGGCGGGCGAGTGCGGCGTACGAGTCAGGGCCGTGACCCCGAGGGCCAGGCCGCCGGCGACGGCGGCGGCCCAGACGGAAGAGCCGGCGACGGCCAGTACGGCGAATCCGGTGAGCGCCGCCAGCAGCTGACCGCCGATCACGCTGCGCGGCTGCGCCAGCGGCAGGGTCGGCGCGCCGAAGACCAGGGCGGCGCTGGCGACGAGCGGGGGTATCAGCCAGACCTGGTCCAGCACGGTGCCGAACGCGACCAGGGTGACCAGGGCGATCGTGGCGCCCGCGGTGAAGACGGCGATGGCCGCCGTCTTCGGCCGGGCGGGTGCGCGGCTCCTGAGGCACTGCCAGGCGTCCGTCGCGGTGGTCTCGTCGGACATCCCGGCTTTCCCGCTCATCGGCGAGACGAAGGTCGCCTTCTCCTCGTCCTTGCCGAAGGCACCCGAGTACGCCACATGGGCGATCCGCGGGGGCCGCGACGGCTCCACCTGGGTCTCCAGATCCGGTGTGGCCTTCAAGTGCGTCCTCTCTCCCGGCGAGATCTCCTCCGTGTCCCTGATGGCCCGCGGATCGAGCCGCGCGAGCTCCAGGCCCCTTCCCGGTCCGGACGCGTACGGCGGGAACGGCGTCGTCCACCTGCGCATCCGGCCGGCCGGGAAGAAGTTGCGAACCCCCATGGAAAATCTCCTGCGATCTCGGCATCGGTGGCCAAAGATCGCAGAACGTACTTGTACCTCACTTGAAGGTCAGCGAAAACGCTTGGTCACCGGGCGAACGTTGCCTGATACGGCACTGGTCGACGAGGCGCACGGTCAGGACGTCCCCGCTGTCGGCCGGAGGTCCGGTCCAGATCAGGTGCTTTCGGGCGCCGTACCCGAGCTGGGGAGTCTCCCCTCAGGTCGCGGCGTCCTTCGGCATGACGGCCCCGGCCTGGACGATGGACCCGGGGACGACTCGCCGGCGGAGGCGAGCGCCCGACGGCCGTCTGTCCCACGACGGCGGCGGTGACCGGCGGGCCGTGACCCGCGATCCATGGGCCGGGTGTCCGACGGACGAGGCCGAGGTGGTGTGCGGAGTCTTCGAGCGGTCGCGGACCTGGCCGGACACGCTGGACCGAGTCGAGCGTGTCCGCCTGGCCCTCCTCACCGCGCGCGCCGATGGCCCCGAGGCCGGCTCGGCGCGCGCGTCGTGAGGATCAGGACCGTCGGCGGCTGCCCTTGACCGCGACGACGTCGATCTCCACGAGGATTCCGCCGAGGCTGGATCCGGCGGTCGTGCGGGCCGGGCGCGGTTCGTCGAAGAACTCGCGGTAGGCCGTGTCGAAGCCGTCCCAGTCGTTGTCGATGTCGGCCAGGTGCGCGGTCACCTTGACGACGTCCTGCAGGTCCGAGCCCGCGGCCTGCAGCGCGGCCGCGACGTTGCGCAGCGTCTGGCGGGTCTGCTCGGCGACGTCGTCACCGACGATCGTCCGGGTCACCGGGTCGACCGGCCCGAAGCCCGCGGTGTGGACGAGATCTCCGACGACGACCGCCTGGGAGTAGGCGCCTCGCGGGGGCGGAGCCTGGTCGGTGTGGATACCCACCTTCATATGATCTGTCATGCCTGATTCCTCTCGATGGCCGGTGCCGGCTCCGAAGATCGACCGGGTATCGCCGCGACCGGTTTTCCCGGCAAGGGTCGTGTCACGGGTCCCTAAAGCACCAGGGAGAGCGCGCCCTGGAAACCGGTGCCGCCCGATCTGGGGGTGCTGGACCAGCGGTTGCCCGAGGTGGCGCCGTTGTTGGCGTAGATCGACAGTCCGCCGGAGGCGTCGCCGACCACCAGGTCCGGCCCGGAGCCCCCGGTCACGTGGCCCAGGCCGAGCGACCGCGTTCCGGTCCAGTTGCCCGGCACCACGATCGGATCGGTTGACGCGCCGGTCGGGAAGACCCACAGGGACCCGTCGTTCTCCAGGTCGACGAGATCGGCGATGCCGTCGCGGTCCACGTCACCCAGGGCGAGCCGGGTGGCCGTCTGCCAGTTGCTGCCGACCCACGCGCGCGGTGTCCACGGGAAGGCGGTGGTGGATCCGTTGCCGGGGTAGGCGTACATGTCGCCGGTGTTGTCGCGTCCGACTAGGTCGGCACGTCCGTCACCGGTGACGTCCCCGGCCATCAGGTGGTTGAAGATGTTCCAGCCGGTTCCGCCGAAGTAGCGGTTGGTCCAGCGCAGGCCGGTCGTGGACCCGTTGTTGAGGTAGATCCACAGGGTGCCGTTGGACAGGCGTTTGTCGACCGCGAGCACGTCCTGAAGGCGGTCGCCGTTGACGTCGGCGAGGAGGATCTGCGAGGCGAAGCCCCAGTCGGTGCCGGCACTGACCCTGTCGGGCCAGGGATTGCCGGTGGCCGCCTTGGTGTTCGGCAGGAGCCAGAGGTCGCCACTGCGGGCGACATGGGCGACCAGGTCAGGCTTGCCGTCGCCGGTCACGTCGCCGGTCACGACGTCGAGCGCGTACTCGAAGCCGGTGCCCGCGGCGAAGCGGGTCGTCGGCGACCACATCGAGCCCGCCGTGGCGCTCTGCCAGGGGTGAATCCACAGGGCGCCGGAGGGGTCCCGCGAGATCACGTCCGGATGCCCGTCGCCGGTGACGTCGTCCATGGACAGCCGGTCGGCGCTGCTCCAGCCGCCGGTGCTCCCGTACACGATCGAGGTCCAGAAGTTCGACGTGGTCGACCCGTTGTGCGGGTAGACCAGGAGGGCTCCGGTGGTGTCGCGGGCGACGATTTCGGGTTTGCCGTCGCCGGTGACGTCGTCGAGCATCATCATCTGGGCGAGGTTCCACCCGTTGCCCGACCAGATCGGCGCCTGGGTCCACGGGTTGGAGGCGACCGAGCCGTTGTTCGGGTAGACGTAGAGGGTTCCGCTGGCCTCGGTGGGGTTGCGCGCCAGCAGGTCGGGTTTGCCGTCGCCGGTGACGTCGCCGACGAGGATCTTGTCGACGATGTTCCATCCGGTGCCGGCGGCGAAACGGTTGGGCCACGGGTTCGCCGAGCCGGAGCCGTCGTTGGGGTAGATGTACAGCGTGCCGTTGTTCGCCGAAGGGTCGCGCACGACGACGTCGGCGCGGTTGTCGCCGGTGACGTCGGCGACGATCAGGGTGTCGGCGAACTCCCACTGCGGCGGCGTCGCGGTGTAGGTCGTCTCCCACGGATTGGAGGTGGTGGCCCCGTTGCCGGTGTAGACGCGCAGCGCTCCGGCGTCGGCGCCGGACAGTTGGGTGACCAGGTCGGCCCGGCCGTCGCCGGTGACGTCGTTCGCCGCCGGCGACGGGGTCGCGGCGGTGCGGGACGGGCCCGAGCGGGCGGCCGGCTCGGGGGCCGCGGCCAGAGTTCTGGCGCGAATGCCGCTGACATCCCACTTCTTGGTTTTGCCAGGCTTGCTGGGCTTACCGGATTTGCCGGAGTGGTAGGGCTCGGTGGGGCCGGGGGCAGGCCGCTTGCGGTCGTCGCCGGGTGCCGCGTGCGCAGCCGGGGCGATGGTGAGGATCGCGAGGGCGAGGGCCGCGGCGACCGCGGTCGCGCGAATCGACGTCGTCATCAGAGTTCAATCCTTCTTCCGGCGCGGTACCTGTTTCCGTTCACGACGATCCACTTCAGTCCCGGCAGCGGCGGTGTCTCGACGATCACGCGCCCCGGCTTGTGGTGCCAGTCCCCGCGGAACTCCACCTTGAGCGTGTCGTGACCGCTACGGTCGTCGTCGACGTGGCGGTCGTCGTCCCGATCGCGGCCGCGGCCGCCCTCCAGCTTGAAGCGCAACGTGACCGGCCCGAACTTGGTCGGGACCTTCTCGAAGCGGGTCTGCTTCTTGCCCGACAGCCACTCCAGCGGGCAGAGCCGCAGCAGCTGCAGCTGGTTCGGGACAAGGCTGTCGTCGATGACCGCGTGAAGGAGCGACCAGGTGATGATGGGGTGGGAGAAAAGGTTGCCGTAGATCGCGTTGCGGTGCTCGCTGGAGATGTAGGTGTCCTGCGAGAGGCCGCCGGTGAGCAGGCCGTACAACCCCTCGATGAAGGGCGCCCGTTCCCCCAGCTGCCAGGTGTGGAACATGTTCCAGCTGTAGCAGGGCTCGGCCGAGGACTGCTCGTGGTCGAGGACGGCGCGGTCCAGCGCGTTGTGGTGCACCGCGTCGAACACCAGGGTGTTGGGGCCGACCCGGAAGAACTCGACGAACGACTTCATCATCGGGTCGGAGGCCGGCATCAGTCCGGCCCACACCGACATCAGGGCGCCGGTGTCGAGCATGGTGAAGGCGTCCCAGACGCCCTCGCCCGCGAACTGCGGCCGGAAGACCGGCCACTGCTTGCCCTTGGCGTCGGTCCACTTCGCCGACCGGTCGGCGAGATCACGAACGGCCTGGACGAACGTCGTACGGAAGGTGTTCGCGAACGTGGCGAACTCGGCGGCCCGGGGGTGCTTGATCCGCTGCAGGAACTCGACGGCGGAGGCGAGCCCCTTGTAGGTGAAGCACTGGCTGATGAAGCCCTGGGTCTCGACGCCCTCGTCGGTGGAGTGACCGGGAGGCATCAGGCCCTGGACGCCGCTGTGGTTGGTGAGCCCGCAGGCCTGGACGATGTAGTCGCAGGCCTTGACGATGACGTCGGTCCATTTGGCGATGAACGCCGGCCGGTTGGTCAGCAGCGCGTGAACCGACAGGATCTCCAGGATCGCGCCGTGGTCACTGATCCAGTCGATGGCCTGCAGCGTCTTCGGAGTCGACAGGTATCCCGGGTAGGTTCCCCCGGCGAAGACCGCGCCGGGCGGCGTCCGCGTTCCCTGGGTGGCCGCGTAGATCTCGATGTGGTTCTCGACGACGTCGTGGTAGCCGAGCCGGTCCATGAACATGTGGCTGACCATGGAGGTCGGCGTGCTCCACAGCACGTCGTAGGCGTACGAGCCGGACAGAAACGTGAACAACCCGGTGTCGGGGCTCTTCTCCGCGACCACTTGAGCGAGCTGCGGACCGCGGCGCATGACCTGGTTGATGTAGTTCTCCGGGGTGTCGACCACGGCGATGGACGCCGCGTTCTCCTTCCAGAACGCCTGGCACTTGGCGAGCGCCGCGTCGCGGCCGAGCGCGGCCTCGGCCTTGGCGTCGGCGAGCGGCGCGGGGATCATCGGAATCAGCACGTCGATGTAGGCCCCGACCGTCGCGGGCAGGCCGAGCCGCAGGTCGTACACACCCTTGACCTTGTTCTCGGTCATGGCGATGGAGCCCTTGTCGGCGGTGGTCACCATGACCTTGACGTTGCCCTCGTTGTCGGTGATGGGCACCGTGATGGGCTTGCCGGTCGGGTTCCACACCCGGCCCATCGTCAGGCCCGCGAGGATCGGCGCCGTCTCGGGGAAGACGGTGAGCGGCACGCCGTCCTCGTCCTGGTACGGCCCCGCGGGCTTCATGTACGAGCCGCTG
This sequence comes from Streptosporangium sp. NPDC002607, assembly GCF_053592655.1. Taxonomy (NCBI): domain Bacteria; kingdom Bacillati; phylum Actinomycetota; class Actinomycetes; order Streptosporangiales; family Streptosporangiaceae; genus Streptosporangium; species Streptosporangium sp. NPDC002607. The sequence goes on along the minus strand of NZ_JBSFWD010000044.1, from coordinate 35,645 downwards.
AGCCAGAGCTGGAACACGAAGTCCTTCACCGCGCTGACCGGGTCAACGTGGGTGACCTCGAAGCGGGTCCAGGAGTACATCGGCTCGGTCGCCGTCTGGACGGCCTGTTCCCCCGGGACGTGCGCGAAGACCGACTGCTTGATGACCAGGCCCTCCTGGCGGCGGTGTTCGGTCCACAGGACCGGGGTGTCGCTGTCCTCTTCCCAGCCCTGCTTGCCCTGGCCGAGGTCGTCGTCCCAGACCTCGTACTGGAAGGTCGGAAAGGGCCGGAAGCCGCCGCCGCGCATGGGCATGACGACGGTCGTCTGGAAGTTCTTCCCGTGCCAGGGCTGGGTGTTGGGCTTGGCCGCCAAGACCCAGCTGGGGTCGCAGATGAGCGCTCCGTTGTAGACGACGTTGAACCGGAAGAGGTGGCCCTTCCAGCCGATGGGCGTCCACACGTTGCGCTGCGCCGGCCACCAGTGCTTGGAGCGCTCGATGTTCGGCTCAGGGTCGGTCGCGGCCAAGGGGGTCGGCACGAACGTATCGGCGTGCGCGGCCGACGGTCCGGTCAGGGGGGTCGTGGCGGCCAACGCGCCTCCGGCGACGACGGCTCCGCCGGTCATCTGGAGCATTCGGCGCCTGGATGGTTCAGTCACTTGGACAGCCTCCTCGAACGGCACTCGCACAGCGTCGGTGCCGGACGTGATGACAGGGGGGGAGATTTTTCGGCATTCCGAAAATATATTCGGAGTATCGATAATTGGAAACTGTGGCACCGGTATCCCGGAAAGGCAAGGGGGTGCGTCACGGTAAGCAACAATTCGCCCGCGATGGGATTTGTCAGACGGACGGCATGAAACTCGCACTGAGCAGTGTCAGGATCCGGTGACAGCAGGCGGATCCGGCGGCATCGCGAATCGGCGGCGCCGCACGGCGGCCCTCCCCTGGCGGGCTTGAGGCGCGCCGTGTCGCCGGAGTCCGGGATCGCCCGCGACGTGGGCGCCCGTCCGCGACCGCCGGCTGCCAAGGCCGTGCTTTACCTCGTGTGGCCTGCCCTCACCGGACCGCCGTGCCGTCCGGCAGGTCGAGCATGGACAGCTCCGCGCGGGTCGGCGCTCCCTCCCAGTCACCGTGGCCGGCGACCGCGAAGGCCCCGGTGGTGATCGCCCGCGCCAGCCGCCCGTCCAGCGGCAGACCGTCCAGCAGGCCGGAGAGGTATCCGGCGACGAAGGCGTCGCCGGCGCCGATCACATCGACGGCGGTGACGGGCCTGGCCGGAAGGGTGAGCGCCTGGTCTGCGGTAAACGCCGTGGCGCCGGCCGGCCCGCGTTTGACGACGACCTCGGACGCTCCCCCGGCGAGCAGCGACCGTACCCGGCTCGCCTCGTCGTCGCCGGGCGCGGCGAGCGCGAGTTCGTCGTCGGAGGCGATGACGATGTCGGCCTGGGCCGCCACTTCGGTCAGCACCTGGCGGGCCTCGGCCTCGGGCCACAGCCGGCTGCGGTGGTTGACGTCCAGGCAGACCCGCGTGCCGACGGCCCTGGCCAGCTCCACCGCGGCGCGTACGGCCTGCGCCGGGCCCACGCCCAGGGCCAGGGTCACCCCGGTGACGTGCAGGATCAGCGGCGGGGCCGCGAACGCCGCGAACGCCTCGCGCACGTCGGAGACGCACAATGCGGCGCCGGCCGAGCCGCGGCGGTGGTAGTCCACCCGCATCACCCCGGCCAGGCGTTGTTCGAAGACCACGATGCCGGTCGGGGCCGGGTCGGCGCGGATCGCCTGGGTGCCGACCCCCTCGGCGCGCAGCGTGCGCCGTATGAGCTCCCCGAGCTGGTCGGGCCCGACGGCGCCGACGAACACGACGTCGTGCCCGAGCCGGGTCAGGCCGATGGCGACGTTGGCCTCGGCGCCGGCGACGCTGATGCGGGCGGTTCCCCCGAGCCGGACCTGGCCGTCGGCCCGCAGGCAGGCCATGACCTCACCGAGTGTCAGGACGTCAGGCATCTCGCCGTACCAGCCCTTCGTGCCACGCCGCGGCGAAGGCGCCTGCGCGTTCGGTGATCGTCGCCCAGCGACGGGCCGCGACGAGGTCCGCCGAGACGAGCGCGCCGCCGACGCCGACGCCGACGCACCCCATCCGCGCGTACGGGGCGAGGTCTTCCAGCCTCACCCCGCCGGTCGGCAGCAGGGGAACGTCGTCGAGCGGTTCGCGCACGGCCCGCAGGTAGCCGACGCCACCGAGGGCGGAGACGGGGAAGACCTTGACCGCGGCGGCGCCGTGCCGCCAGGCCAGGTCGATCTCGGTCGGGGTGAGCGCACCGCACGCCACCGGTATGCCGGCGGCGTGGGCGACGGCCAGGACGTCCGGCATGGTGGTGGGGGTGACCAGGAAGCGGGCGCCCGCGGCGATCGCGGCGTCGGCGTCGCAGGCGGTGCGCACGGTTCCGGCCCCGACGAGAATGTCGGGGTGCGTGTTCCAGCGGCGGATGGCGGCGAGGGCCCCGGGGGTGGGCAGGGTCACCTCCATGACGTCCACCCCGCCGTCCAGCAGGGCGGTCGCGATGGCGTCGTCGGGTTCACCCTCACGCAGGCGGATGATGGCTACGACACCGGAAACGGCTGGTCCCGGGTTCGTGTGTTCGGCGCCCATGAATCCCATACTTTCGATATAATGAAACTATTATCGGAATGCCAGAATATCGAACCCCGTTCCGAAGGGCAGCCACCGACGCCGGTGCCGTGAAGCACGGGAACGACGAGCCGAAAGGTAGGACCGATCGATGTCTGATGGTGGCAGCGGGGCGGAGCGCCCGGCGTCTCCGGGTGTGGACCGCACGCTGACCGTTCTTGAGCAGCTGGTGACGGCCGACGAGGATCTCACGCTGACGGCGCTGGCCAAGGTGACCCGTATCCCGCTGGCGACCTGCGCGAGCATCGTCTACACCCTGGAGCATCGCGGGTACGCCACCCGCCGGGTGGTCGGGCGCAGTCACTTCTGGCGTCCCACGCTGCGGCTCTACAGTCTGGCCAGCCAGCTGGTGCGCAAGGTCGACCTGTCGCAGATCGCGACCGCCGAGATGCGCGCGCTCGCCGAGGAGCTGGGGATGCCCGTCCACATCGGGGTCCTGGACGGCGCGTCGGTGGTCTACGTGGCCAAGGCCGCGACCCCGGGTTTCATCCAGTTCGACACCTATCCGGGCAAGGTCGCGCCCTTCGACCTGACCGCGCTGGGCCGGGCCATCGCGGCCCACCTGCCCGCCGACGAACTCGCCGTCCTGCTGCCGCGACTGGCGGCCGGGCAGGGACCGCGGGCCCGGGAGTCCAGCTCGAAGGCGTTCATGGAACTGCTGGAGAGGGTGCGCGCCGACGGCTACGCCATCGAGGAGGAAGAGGAGCAGGCCGAGATCTCCTGCCTGGCCGCGCCGTTCTTCGATGCCGAGGGCCGGATCACCGGGGCGGTCGGGGTGACCGGTTTCGCCCGTGACTTCGTCGGCGACCGGCGCGACGCCGCCGCGGCGGGCGTCGTCCATCTCGGCATCGTGATCTCCCGGCGGCTCGGATGTCGGAGCGGGTCATTGCCATCCGAGTTCGTCGGCTCCTAAGATTCGATGTATCGGAAATAAATACGATATATCGAAGGATGTTTGATGTGTCGATAGCTCTGCGATGGTCCGAAACGGATCGTGACCGGCTAAGGCGGCACCTGCCCGAGGCCGTCGTCATCATCCCGGTCGGTGCGACCGAGCAACACGGGCCGCACCTGCCGACCTCGACGGATGCCCTCATCGCCGCCGCGGTCGCCGACGGTGCGGCGACGGCGGCGGCCGGCCGTAGCGACAGGCCGCTGATCGTCGCCCCCACGATCGACTGGGGTGCCTCGGATCACCACCTGCCCTACGGCGGGACGCTCTCCCTGTCACCGGAGACGCTGCTGGCCGTGATCTGCGACCTGTTGCGCTCGATCGCGGCGCAGGGCGGGCGGCGGGTGGTCCTGCTCAACGGGCACGGCGGCAACGTCGGGGTCTGCCACGCCGCGGCCGCCGCGGGCTCGACCCGGTTCGACCTGTCCGTCGCGCACCTGGACTACTGGCGGCTCGCCGACACCGAAGGCGAGCCTCCGGTGCCGGGACATGCCGGGGAGTTCGAGACCTCGATGGTCCTGGCCCTCCGGCCCGACCTGGTCGGCCCGCGCACCCCCCGGCCCCAGGTGCCCGAGGTCGTGACCGTCCAGGGAGTGGACCTGCACTCCGGTGCCGTGTGGCGCCGGATCGACGGCTTCACCGACCGGCCCGAACTGGCCCAGGCCGACGAGGGTAAACGGCGGCTGGAAGACCTCGTCGGTCGGGCGGCGGACCGCCTGGTCGAGCTGGCGGGCGTCCTGTGATCGACTTCCACACCCACACCCCCACCTGGCGCACCACCAGCTGGCTGGGCGGCGTCACGTTCGGCGCGGACGAGTTCGTCGCCTTCATGGACTCGGCCGGCATCGACCAGGCAGTGGTCCTCAGCCACGACGGCCTCTTCGACGCCACTCCCGAGACCAACGACGACCTCGCCGCCTTCGTCGGGGAGTACCCGCAGCGGCTCGCCGGCTTCGGGACCGTGCACCCGCGTCGCGCGGACGCCCCCGGAGAGGTCGACCGAATGCTCAACGAGCTCGGGCTGCGCGGCCTCAAGCTGCATCCGTGGCTGCAGGGCTTCAGCATGCACGAGTCGGCGCTCGACCCGATCTGTGACGTCCTCGCCCAGAGCGGCGGCATCCTGCTCAGCCATGACGGGACACCGCCCTACTCCACCGGCGGTCAGATCGCGGCCCTGGCCCGGCGGCACCCCTCCCTGCCGGTCGTCCTGGGGCACGCCGGGCTGCACGACACCTGGCGGGAGTCGCTCGCCCTCACCATCGAGACCCCCAACCTCTACATCTGCATCTGCGGCACACCGCCCTACGCGGCGCGCGAGATCCTCTCCCGGGCGCCCTCCCACAAGGTCCTGTTCGGCACCGACGCCGGGCTGTCGGATCGCAAGAGCCAGGACTACGCGGTGGCCCGGGTGGCCGAGATCGACGGGTGGGGGATCACCGACGAGCAGCGCCGGGCGATGCTGGTCGACAACCCCCGCGCACTGCTGGCGGGGCGGTGAGACCGACCGTCGTCGCGGTCCACACCGCGGCGATCAGCCTCCAGGTACACCCGGGCCTGGTCGTCACCGGCGCCAGGGGAACCCACGCCCGTTCGGACTTCCTGCTGGTTCGCGTGGTGACCAGCACCGGCGTCGAAGGGTACGGCGAGGTCAGCGCGACACCGCTGTGGAGCGGCGAGGACGGCGTCAGCGCCGCCCACTTCATCCGCGAGATCCTGGCCCCCGCCTTGGTGGGCCGGCCGCTCGCGCCGGTCGGCGGCCTGGAGCTCCTGATGGACCGGCTGCTCGCGGGCAACCCGTTCACCAAGGCGGGCGTGTCCATCGCGCTGTGGGACGCATTCGCCCGGACTCTCGACGTCCCGCTCGCCGTGGCGCTCGGCGGCCCGTACCGCGACGAGGTCCCGATCAAGCTCTCCCTGTCCGGCGACGGGCCCGTGCTGGACTCGGTCTTCCGGACGGCGACGGCAGCCGGATTCCAGGCGTTCAAGGTCAAGGTCGGGCTCGGCGTCGCGGACGACGTCGCCCGCGTGTCCCGGACCCGCGGGCTCGCGGGCCCATCGGCCTTCCTCGGTGCCGACGCGAACGGAGGGTGGACGCGCAGCCAGGCGGTCCGGGCGATCCCCGCGCTGGCCGAACAGGGTGTCGCGTTCGTCGAGCAACCGGTCGCGCCGGCCGATCTGGACGGCATGCGGCAGCTGCGGAACCTCGGCCTGCCGGTGATCGCCGACGAGTCCGTCTTCGGCCTGGCCGACCTGACCGCGCTGGTGCGGGCGGAGGCCGCCGACTGCGTCAGCCTCTACGTGGGCAAGAGCGGCGGGCCCGGGCGCGCCGTGGCGATGGGCCTGCTCGCCTCCTCCTTCGGGGTCGACACGCTCATCGGCTCCAACGGCGAGCTGGGGATCGGTGCCGCCGCGCAACTCCATGTCGCCTGCGCGCTGCCGGTGTTGTCGCGGGAGTTCCCCTCCGACATCATCGGCGCGCACTACTACACCGAGGACATCCTCGCCGAGCCGCTGGACAGCGACGGCCGTCGCGTCAGGCTCGGCGACTCCCCCGGACTGGGGGTCCGGCCACGAGCGGACCTAATGAAGGAATTTCGATGATCGTCGATGTTCATGCCCATACTCCCACCCACCGCGACACGGTGCCGGCCGAGGAGGTGTGCGTCTTCACCTCCTGGCGCACCGATCGTCCCGTCGTCACCACGAACAGCTGGGCCGACTTCGACAGCGCCATGTCCGCGGCGGATGTCGCGATCGTGTTCAACATCGCGGTGGCCGACCCGGCCGCCGCGACCGGCATACCGCACGCTCCGGAACGTACCAACGACGCGACCGCGGAGTTCGTGGCGAACGATCCCGCCCGCCGCATCGGGTTCATGTCCGTCGACCCCACGTCCGCCGACTGCCTGGAGGAGGCCGAGCGATGTCGTGAGATGGGGCTCGTCGGCGTCAAGCTCGGCCCGAACTACCAGAACTTCGATCCGCTCGGGGAGCCCGCGCTGGCGTTCTACGCCTACTGCGAGCGGAACGCGCTGCCCATCCTCTTCCATCAGGGGGCGTCGCCGATCCGCGCGGCGCCGCTGCGCTACACCTACCCGCTGGTGACCGACGAGGTCGCGCTGCGCTTCCCCGAGCTGCGCATCGTCATGGCCCACATGGGCCATCCCTGGGGTAAGGAGACCGTGGCGACGATCCGCAAGCACCCCCATGTCTACGCCGATGTCTCCTCGATCTATCTGCGGCCGTGGGTCTGTTACGAGTCGCTGCTGGCCGCGGTCGAATGGGGGTGCACGCACAAGCTCCTGCTCGGTTCGGACTACCCGATCGCCAACACCGGCGAGGCGATGGCGGGGCTGCGCGGCGTCAACAGGATCCTGGAGGGTACCGCGCTGCCGCGCGTACCGGCCGAACTCATCGAGCAGATCATCCACGCCGACGCGCTCTCCGCCCTCGGCCTGACCGTGGGAGAACCCGTTGATCGTTGACGCGCATGTACGGCTGGGGCGGGGACGCGAGGTCTGCCTGGAGGCCGATCAGCTGATCGCGACGATGGACTCACTGGGCATCGACGTGGCGCTGGTGGCGCCGGACGAACGCTGTATCGCCTACGACAACCGGGCCGGCAACGAGCATGTCGCCGCGGCGGCGGCCGCGTCGGGGGGGCGGCTGATCCCGTACGCGGTCGCCAATCCGTGGCGTGGACCAGCTGCCGTCGACGAGCTGGAACGTGCCAGGGACGCCGGGGCCCGCGCCCTCAACGTGGACAGCGTGCTTCAGGGATTCGACCTTCTCGACGGGCTCCTCGATCCGCTGCTGGACTTCGCGGCCGAGGCGGGGTGGCCCGTCTACGTCCGTACCGGCACTCCCCCGAGCGCGCTGCCACTGCCCCTGGCCAGCCTGGCCAGACGCCGGCCGGAGACGCCTTTCGTGATGGGCCGCAGCGGCGCCACCGACTTCTGGATCGACGCGGCACCGGCGCTGCGCTACGCGCCGAACCTCTACGGCGACACCAGCTACGCGCCGTGGGACACCGTCCTGGTCGAGCTGGGCCGGGATCCGGAGATCGGCCCGTCGCGGCTGGTCTTCTCCACCGACGCGCCCTACGCGGTGCCGCGCTCCGAGCTGGGCCGGGTGCTGGACTGGCCGATCGACGGCGACGCGCGACGCGACGTACTCGGCGGCACCATCATGCGCCTTCTGGGCCCCTCTCTCGGCTGACATCCGCCTCTTCCTCCCACGACCCCTTGTCGTGGGAGGACTTGGGCGTCTATCGTTCCTATTTAAGAAAATGTTTTCGGTATTTCGAATACTAAGTCCCATCAAGGTAGGAGGGCGAATGAACATCCAGACGAGTGCCTCTCCCGCGGCGGCCTCCCTCAACGGCCACGGCCACGGCGACGCCTCGGACCTGGTTCGGGGGATCTCGCCCGTTCTCGCGGTTCCGTTCACCGACGCCGGAGACGTCGACTTCGAGGGATTCGGCCGGGTCGTCGATCACGTCCTGAGCACCGGCGTGACGAGCGTGATGTTTCCCGGGTTCGCCTCGGAGTACTACAAGCTCACCGAGGACGAGCGCCGCGAGCTGACCGCGATCCTGCTGCGGCGAACCGCCCACCGGGATGACCTCGCCGCGATCGTCGCGGTGCAGGACCACACCACCCGGATGGCCGCGGCACGGGCCCGCGAGGTCGTGGCCGCCGGGGCCGACCTGATCAACCTGCTGGCACCGCACTTCCTCAGCCCCTCACGCCGCTCCCAGATCGAGCACGTGACGGCGGTCCTGGACGCGGTCGCCCCGACCCCGGTGGTGCTGCAGTACGCCCCGAACGAGACGGGAACCAGCCTGGACGCGGCCACCATCGCCGCTCTGGTGCGCACTCACCCGAACCTCCGGCTGATCAAAGTGGAGTCCAACCCACCCGGGCGGCTCATCGGCGAACTGGCCGCCCTCGACCCGCCGGTGACCTCGCTTGAGGGCTACGCCGGAGTGCAACTCCCCGACGCCTGGCGGCGCGGCGCGGTGGGCAGCCAGCCCGGATGCTCGTTCACCGAGATCTACGTCGAGATCTGGCGCCGGCTCACCTCGGGCGACGAGGCCGGTGGCGAGGACCTGCACCGGCGGCTGCTGCCCTACATCTCGTACTGGATGCTCGACACCGAGCTCATCATCGCCGCCGAGAAGCAGATCTCGTTCCGCCGGGGCCTCATCGACAGCGCCCACTGCCGCGAGCCCGCCCACCTGCTCGACGCCGAGGAACTGCGCCGGATCGAGGTCTTTCTCCAGGAGTTCGCGGACCTGCTGCCCGATCTATCCGGACGAGGCCCGGCAAATGAGACAGAAATCTAGAAACAACGACACTAAACCAGATATCACTAGGAATGGAGGTTTCTCGGTGAAAGTAGCACGTAAGGTACTGGTCGGTTTGATCGTTGTGCCCAGCCTGGTTCTGACCGCGTGCGGCACAGGCGGCGCGACCGGCGCGAACCAGGCCCCCCAGCAGGCCCCCGACGCCAAGAGCTGGCAGCAGGACATCAAGGGCGGGCCGATCGAGGTCGGCGTGCTCCCCGCCGTCGGCACCCCCTCCCTGAAGTTCATGGAGGACATCGCCGCCGGGATCGAGAAGGACCACGCCGGCGCCGACCTGAAGACGACCTTCGCCAACACCAAGGCGCGCCCGGCCCTGGAGCAGAGGTGGCGTGCGGGCGACGGGCTGGACGTCGACTACACGATGTTCGACGGCACCAACCCGGCGCTGCTGGAGTGGGCCGACAGCGGCGCCCTGCTCGACCTCAAGCCCTACCTGGACCAGGTCGACCCGGCCACCGGCAAGCCCTGGCTGGACCAGTTCAGCCCGGCGGTCATGCAGTTCATGCAGCACCCGGAGACCAAGAAGATCTACGGCGTCCCCTCCGAGCTGTCCCTGCAGGTGCTGTTCTACAACGCGGGGCTCTTCAAGAAGCACAACATCACCCCGCCCGCCACCTGGGACGAACTGATCCAGGCCGCTGACGGGCTCAAGACCGCCGGTGTGGACCCGATCGCGGTCACCGGCCTGTTCGAGCCCTACATGGGCATGTGGAGCGACAACATCTGGCTGCGCACCGTCGGATACGACAAGACCAACCAGGTCCTCACCGAGGGCAAGGGGAACATCACCGACGACCCCGGGTTCCTCAAGGGACTCCAGATGCTCCAGGACCTACGTGACAGGAAGGGCTTCCTCAAGGGGTTCGAGGGCACCGACTTCACCGCCGCCCAGGCCCAGTTCTTCCAGGGCAAAGCCGGCATGATCCTCATGGGCAGCTGGCTCGTCAGCGAGATGGCCGACGTGATCCCCAAGGACTTCGAGCTGGGCGTCCTGCAGTTCCCGACCGTGACCGGCGGGACCGGCGACCAGGCGAGCATGCTCGCCGGCGCCCAGCTGATGTCGGTGTCCGCCAAGAGCGAGAACATCCCGCTCTCGCTGGAGTGGATCCGCCGGGTCACCAGCGTGGAGACCCAGACCCGCAGGGCCAACGAGATCGGCGAGGTCTCCGGGGTCAAGGGAGTGGCGAGCCCTCCCGGGCTGCCGGGCATCTCCGACATCGTGGCCAAGGCCGACCGGCTCCAGGCGAGGCACTACGGCCTGATGGAGTCCAAGGCCAAGGACATCGTCTATCCCGAGATCGCCAAGCTGCTGTTCGGCAAGCAGGACGCCCAGCAGACCCTCGACAACCTCGACAAGGGACTGCGCCGGGTCCACGGCAACTGAAACCCCTCAACCGAACCCGTCCCACGTGCCCCGCTCCCGCGCCGGAGCCCGCGGGACGGGTGTGAACCCCGGGAGGCCACATGCTCAAGGCGGCCCAGCGACGCATCATCATCCCATTCCTGATACCCGCGCTCGCACTGCTGGGGGTCTTCTTCCTCTACCCGTTGATCAAGACGGTGGACCTGTCGCTGAACGAGTTCTCCCGCACGGGAACGATGCGATTCGTCGGGCTCGACCAGTATCGCCTGCTGACAGGCGATCCCGCCTTCTTCAACTCGCTCAAGAACACGTTCCTGCTCACCCTCATCGGCAGCGGCATGCTGTTCCCGCCCGCCATGGCGATCGCCTGGGCCCTGTCGCAGCGGATCCACGGTGAGCGCTTCTTCAGGTTCGTGGTGTTCGCCCCGGTGGTCCTGTCGGTCGCCGTCGTCTCGCTGATGTGGAAGTTCCTCTACCACCCCACCCTCGGCCTGATCAATCCCGCGCTGGAGTCCATGGGACTGGGCGCCCTGGCCAAGATCTGGCTCGGCGACCCCTCCACCGCGCTGGCCGCCGTGACGTTCGTGTCCGTGTGGCACGGCATCGGCATCTGGATCGTCCTGCTGTGCGCCGGCTTCGAACGACTGCCTGTCGACGTCCTGCAGGCCGCGCGCATCGACGGGGCGGGCGAGTGGCGGGTGTTCTGGAGCATCATGCTGCCGATGATGCTCGACCTCATGCGCATGCTCGCCATCTTGTGGGTGGTTCAGAGCCTGCAGACGTTCGCCTTCGTCTACATCATGACCGGAGGCGGTCCCTTCGGCTCGACCGACACCGTCGGCACCCTGATGTACCGCGTCGCCTTCGACCGGGCCGACTTCGGCTATGCCGCGGCCATCGGCGTCGTACTCGTGGTGGTCATGCTGACGGTGGCCAAGCTCCTCAACAAGGTGATGAAGCGCGATGACCTCCAGTACTGATCTGACCGAGCGCCCCGCCCCGGCCGGCCCCGCGGCCACACCCCGCCCGCCCGTCCCCACCCCGAGGCGCAGGGGTGGCCCATCCCGGCCCCGCGCCCCTTTCCGCCCGCACCACCTCTTCTTCTACCTGCTGCTCGGCGGGGTCGCGCTGTCCTCGATCAGTGCCTACGCCTGGGTCTTCAACGTGTCGATGAAGACCAACCGCGAGTTCATCTCCTCACCCCCCTGGCAGATCGCCGACGCCTGGCGCTGGGACAACTACGTCAACGCCTGGAACCAGGCCAACATCGGCCTGTTCTTCGGCAACAGCGTGGTCATCAGCGTCGCCTCCACCGCGATCGGCGTCGTGCTGGCCGTGTTCGCCGCCTACCCGCTGGCCCGGATCACCTTCAGGTTCAGCGGCGTGGTGCTCAGCACGTTCCTGCTCGGGCTGATGATCCCGTGGATGGTCACCTTCGCGCCGCTCTACCTGATCATGCAGGATCTCGGTCTCCTCGACAGCCGGCTCGGGCTCGTTCTCGTCTACGCCACCTACAACCTGCCGTTCAACGTCTTCGTCCTGGTCGGCTTCATGAAGACCCTGCCGTACGACCTGGAGGAGGCGGCGGCGATGGACGGGGCCGGCCCGGCCCGCACGTTCATCTCGGTGATCCTCCCCCTCATGGGGCCCGGACTGGCGTCGGTCGCCATCATCAGCTTCCTGCAGAACTGGAACGAGTTCTTCTACGCCTTGCTGCTGATCCACTCGCCGGAGAAGATGCCCCTGCCGCTCGGGCTGTTCCAGCTGGGCCAGGCCGCCGACTACGGCACCAACTGGGCCACCCTGTTCGCCGGGATGATGATCACGGTCACCCCCGTCCTGTTGGGATTCGCCGTACTGCAGAAGCAGATCACCAAGGGGCTGACGGCCGGCGCGCTCAAGGGCTGAGCCACAGCGGAGAAAGGGAGATCCATGTCATCTGGTCCTCGGGACGCGACTTCACCGCGCCGCGCGCTGATCACCGGCGCCGGCGGGGGAATCGGGGCGGCGATCGCGCGGGTCCTGCACAGCGGCGGCGCCACGGTGATCGTCACCGACGTCGACCTGGACGCGGCGCGCGCGACCGCGGACACCATCGAGGGCGCCGAGCCGGTCCACCTCGACGTGCGCTCGGAGAAGTCCGTCCGCTCGGCGATCGGCTCGATCACCTCGCGCCACGGCCCGGTGGACGTCCTGGTCAACAACGCCGCCGTCTGCAGCAACCTCGGGTTCGAGTCCGTGCCCGAACCGGTCTGGTCGGTCGACGTGGACGTCGTCCTCGGCGGGGCGATCCGCCTGTGCCAGGCGGTCCTGCCCGGCATGCGCGAGGCCCGGCGGGGAGCCGTGGTCAACGTGGCCTCGGTCAACGGCCATCGCTACTTCGGCAACGACACCTACAGCGCGGCCAAGGCCGGGCTGCTCAACCTCACCCGCGGCCTGGCCGCCCAGTACGGACCGTACGGCGTGCGCGTCAACTCGGTGTCGCCGGGCACGATCGCCACCCCGATCTGGGAGGAGCGGCTCGCGACCGATCCGCACGCCCTGGACAAGGCCGCCTCGTGGTATCCGATGGGACGGGTCGGCACCGTGGACGACGTCGCCGAGGCCGTCGCGTTCCTGGCGGGCGACCGCGCATCGTGGATCAACGGGATCGACCTGCCCGTGGACGGCGGTCTCCTGGCCGGAAGCCGGGCCATGGCCGTGGACATCGGCGCGGCCGTCGTCGACGCCGGGTAACACGAGAACGCCTCGTTCGCGAGGAGGCCGGTGAGGGTCGTGAACCGCTGGTCGTCTCGTCAGCGTCCAGCGGTTCCCGGCTGGATCCTGCTGTCCGGTGGACGGACGCCCCGGAGACAGGTGTCGGTTCAGAGAAGGCGATGCCTCCTCCAGCGTCTCGGCGAAGACGTCACCGCTGGTGGCCGGCGGGCTCCAGGCGGGCCAAGGCCGAGAGCCCGGGCGTGCGGATCGTCGGCTCGGAGGAACCCGAGCGGACCACGCTACAGGCGGGCGATGTCGGGCAGGTCGATACAGGGGACCTGACGGTTCGGGCGAGGGGGCAAAGCATGTCGGCCGCCTCCTCGTGCCCGACGTCGAGGAGGCGGGCACACCGAGAGCCTTCTGTGACCATGGGTCATTGATTCAATACACTGCGCAACCAGTGATTGTGATCACGGCCCAACCGACACAGGAGGATGCTCCATGCGACGCGTATTCACCAAGATCGGCAGTTGCGCGGCGGTCGCGATGCTCGCCCTCGCCGGGATCCAGCCCGCCCAGGCCGAGCAGTTCGACGGTGCGGCGCGGCGCGGCGCCGCCGACCCACCGGCCTACTTCGAGATGACCGACATCAGCAGGAGGTCGTTCATCGTCAAGATCGACAAAGAGGTGGACATCAAGCACGCCAGGGACCTGGTGAGCGGCGCGGACAGGGAGAGGCCCCACCTGCTGGGCCGGATCATCAAGCGTCCCGCTCCGTTCAACCCCGGCTGGAGCTACCACTTCGACCCGGCCACGCTGGGCTTCTTCGACGTGGCCATCGAGGTGTGCGACGCCACGATGACATACGTCGAGGACCACCTCGACGAGGCGGGCGGCGCGTTCCTGCCCGGAAATCTCTGGTGCCCCTGGAGCTCGAAGCTGGTGAAGGAGGTCCCCGCGCCGTAACGGCGTCCGCACTGCCGGGTGGTCACCGCCCGGGGAGAGGCGCGAGGGCCACGTCCACGGGACGGACAGTGGCCCGCCTCCTCGCCCGGCCGCCCACGAACGGCAGGCGTTACGTCCGCCGTCGCGGTGACCGCGACTCCCGGCCGGATCCGTGGTCGCTCCAGCCAGATTCAGGACCGGGGCCCGGGAACCACCGCCCAGTACTCCAGCCGTAGATCGTGACGGTCTGAATGAGTACCGTCGCCGTATGCCAGAACTGATCGCGCCCACCACACGCTTGCACTCCGCCTGGCTTGAGGCGCATCACGAGTGGGGTCCCGGCCTCCACGAGGACGGATTCGGGCTGGGGCCGTCCGACGAGGTCGACTCGCCGGACGGATTCGCGGCCTGGGTGGCACGACTGGCCGAGGAGTCGAATCCGGCGAAGCCGGTGGAGGCCGGCCGAATGAGGTGCGTGTATCGGTGGATCGTCGAGGGCGACCGGGTGCACGGCGGGATCGCACTGCGGCACGGGCTCAACGACTACGTGCTGCAGTTCGGCCACATCGGGTACGGTGTCCGACCCTCTTCACGTCAGCGTGGGCTGGCCACCTGGGCACTGGGCCGGATGCTCGACGAGGCGCGGGCACTCGCTCTGGACCGGGTGCTGATCGTCTGCGAAGTCGACAACCTCGCCTCGGTGAGGACGATCGAGCACAACGGCGGCGTCCTCGAAAGCGTACGGGACACCGAGTACGGTCCCGCACGGCGCTACTGGATCAAGATCTAGTTTGTGATCTTACTGGCGGGGCCGGCACGAACTCAACGGCTGGAGTACTAGCCACAACGCCGTGTAGTTAGGGGCGGGTGTTCAGTGTCAAGGGGTGCGGGTGGTCAGGATGTCGATGTTGATTGTGGCTTTGTAGCTGGTTCTGTCGACCCGATCAAGAAGAAGGCCGGCCAGCCCAAACTCGACCATGACCAGCACACCTACAACAAGCTGCTCCGCGGCCTGCGAGGAGTCGGCGAACGGGCGAACGCCCTGCTCACCGTCACATTCAAGGCCCTACGCCGGGTGAGCCTCGATCCCTGGCGTATCGGAAAGATCACCCAGGCCGCGCCGGACACCCCCGTCCAGCAGCACCGGGACGGCTCCGCCGACGGCGGCTCGGCAAGCGTCGAGTAGATCTCTTCGCGCTTTGCGTCAAGTACAACCCTCGAGTGGCTACAGTTCCCCTGTGCGTTTTATACCTTTTGTCATGATTCCTGTCATGCTGATCGCGACCGCCATGTCCCCCGCGTGGGCCATCACGAACGGCTCGCCCGACTTGACAGCCCACCCGCAGGTGGGAGCCGTCATCGGCGACAAACCGAACGGCGATGGCACGTGGTCCTACTGCACCGGCACGCTCATCTCGCCGACCGTCTTCCTCACCGCCGCCCACTGCGCGGAACCGGGGCAGAAGACCGCTCGGGTCTCGTTCTCCAGCCACTACCGGCCCGGGGACAAGGTCTACACCGGCCGCTACGTCCTCGACTCGCGATACAAAGACGAGTCCGCCCTTCATGACCTGGCCGTCGTCGTCTTCGACACGGCCGTCCCGGACATCAAGCCCGCCAGGCTGCCCACCGAGGGTCTGCTCAACCGCCTCGAAGCCGGCAGCGGCCTGAAGGCGACGCGATTCACCCCGGTCGGGTACGGCGCCCTGGCCTCGACCAAGGGGAAGCACGGGATGCGGCTGACCTACACCGACACCCGCAACCAGACATCCATCTCCTTTGAGGACCTCACCCGCAGATGGCTTGAACTGTCACCGAACCTCTCCAAAGGCGACGGCGGAACCTGCTTCGGCGACTCGGGCGGCCCGAACTTCCTGGGAGGGTCCACCTCGGACCTGCTCGTGGCCACGACGATCAGCGGAGACGACGAGGCGTGCAGGGCGACCAACTACAACTACCGCCTGGACACCCCTTCGGCCCGGGCTTTCCTCGGAAAGTTCGTCACGCTTCCCTGAACGGGTGAGGCGGACCGGGCCTGACCAGTAAACGGCTCTGGCGTGAAATCGGTGGTGACGGTGAGTCACACGATGCAGGATGACGGCGGTGTGACTCCGACGTTGTCAGCTTCTCGCCGTACCTGGCAGGTACGGTTCAGGCCGCGTCGTCGGCGGCGTGACGCACTGCCCGGCGACCGATGTTGATCGCCGCAAAGTAATCCACCGGGCCGACGAGCCCACACGAAACACGCCGAAACTCATCCCGGGTAGGACGATTCCGCCTGTCGATGTGACCGCACTCAGGGCAGGTGCGGGAGGTGTTACGCGGATCCACCAGCCGCACCGCTACCCCGGCCAGGGCGGCCTTGTACGTCACGAACGTCCGTAGCTGGTGGAAACCCCAGGAGTGCAGGTCGGCACGCTGAGCCTTGCGAACCGTGACCGGCTCCCGGATGCCCGAGAGGTCTTCCAGGGCGAACGCGACCTCGGTGGCCCTGGTCGCGGCGGCGTTGCAGGCATGCCCCGTCGCGTTCGAGCGCCGGGGAGTTCCCGGTCGGCGCACTAACCACGCAGCCGCTCCATCGCCGGGTCGTAGAGCGGCTCCTCGGCGACGACGGCACTCACCCGCCGGTCGAAGTAGCCGATATGCAGCTCTCGCCCCGGCACGGACAGCTCGGCGGGCAGCCAGGCATAGGCGATGCCCCTGCCTATCGTGTAGCCGTAGGCGGCGCTGGTGACGTATCCGGCGCAGGACGCGCCGTCGTACACCGGCTCCTTGCCCATGACGACGGCCGCGGGGTCGTCGACGGTGAGGCAGGTCAGCCGGCGCCGGGTCGCCGCGCCGCGCTCGGCCAGGGCCGCGCGGCCGATGAAGTCACCCCTGTCGGCCTTGCGCACGGCGAAGCCGAGGCCGGCCTCGTAGGGGTCGTGCTCGTAGGTCATGTCGGTGCCGAAGGAACGGTAGCCCTTCTCCAGCCGCAGGCTGTTGAAGGCGCCCCGGCCCCCGGCGATGATCCCGTGCGCCTGGCCGGCCTCCCAGAGGGTGTCCCACAGCTTGGCGCCCATGTCGGCGGTCGTGTAGAGCTCCCAGCCCAGCTCCCCGATATAGGAGAGCCGCAGCGCGGTGACGGGCACGGTGCCGACGTGGGCGCGCGCGCCGCGGAAGTAGCGGAAGCCACCGGGACCGAACCCGGGACCGGCCAGCGGGGCCACGACGTCGCGGGCCCGCGGGCCCCAGACCCCGACGCAGCAGGTGCCCGGCGTGACGTCGGTGACGGTGACCGATCCGTCGGCGGGCAGGTGACGGTGGAGCCAGTCGAGGTCGAGGTTGCCGTTGGCGCCGACCTGGAACAGGTCGCGGCCCAGCCTGGCCACGGTGATGTCGCTGCGGATACCGCCGTCGTGGTCGAGCAGCAGGCAGTACGTGACAGAGCCGACGGACTTGTCGACGTCGCCGGTGGAGATCCGCTGGAGGAAGGCGGCGGCCCCCCGGCCCGCGACCTCGATCCGCTTGAGCGCGCTCATGTCGTAGAGCGCGACGGCCTCGCGCGAGGCCTGGGCCTCGGCGCCGACGATCGGTGACCAGTAACGGGCGGCCCAGTCGTTCGGCCGGGGGATGTCGCGGCCTTCGAGCAGGGAGGCGTTGGCCTCGTACCACTGGGGGCGCTCCCAGCCGGCGGCCTCCAGGAAGTACGCGCCCAGCTCGCGCTGGCGGGCGTGGAAGGGGCTGGTGCGCAGCGGGCGCAGGTTCTCGGCCGGCTGGAGCGGGTGGATGATGTCGTAGACCTCGACGAAGTTCTGGCAGTCGCGGGTGCGCACGTACTCGGGGGCCAGCTGGTGGGCCTCGAACCGGTTGACGTCGCACTCGTGCAGGTCGAAGGAGGAGCAGTGGCCGTCGGCCAGCCATTCGGCCATGGCCCGGCCCACCCCCGCCGAGTGGGTGACCCACACGGCCTCGGCCACCCAGAAGCCTCGCACGTCGCGCGACCGGCCGAGCAGCGGCATGTTGTCGGTGGTGAAGGAGAACAGGCCGTTGACGCCCTCTTCGAGCGCTGCCTGCTCGGTGGCGGGCAGCAGCGCCCGCGTCTCGGCCCAGGCGGGGGCGAAGTCGTCGCCGGTGAACGGCAGCACCGAGGGCATGACCTCGGCGTCGGCGACCGGGAGGATCTCCTCCGGGGCGATCGGCATCGGGCGGTGACCGTAGTAGCCGATGCCGAGCCGCTCGAACCGCTCCCGGTAGTACAGGTCGGCGTCCTGGTGGCGCAGGATCGGCCGGACGGCCTCCGCGCTCTGCCCGCTGAGCGCGGGGACGGGGCCGGTCCAGGCGAGCTGGTGGGCCAGCGGGGTCAGCGGCAACGCCATGCCGACCATGCCCGCGATCTTGGGGCCCCAGATGCCGGCGCAGCAGACCACGAGGTCGGCGGGGATCTCACCCCGGTCGGTGACGACGGCCGCCACCCGGTCGTCCTCGACCCGGATGTCTCGCACCTCGTGCCGGTCCAGCACGCGCACGCCCCGCTCCCGTGCTCGCTCCAGCTGGACCTCGACGGCGCGTACGGCCCTGGCCAGGCCGTCGGTCGGGACGAACAGCCCGCCGAGGACCCTGGCCTTGTCGAGCAGGGAGTGGCGCTCCACGCACTCCTCGGGGGTGAGCAGGCGCGCCTCGACCCCCCAGGCGGTGGCCCAGCCGTGGCGGCGGTGCAGTTCGGCGAGCCTCTCGGGCGTGGTGGCCACCTCCAGGCCGCCCACCTGGAGGAAGCAGTCGAGCGCGACGAGCTTTTCGACCGTGTAGCGGGCCAGCTCGGTCATGGTCTTGGACGGGTTGGTCTGGAACACCAGCCCCGGCGCGTGGGAGGACGACCCTCCGGTGGCGGGCACGGCGCCCTGGTCGACGACCGTGATGTCGTCCCAGCCCTTCGCCGAGAGCTCGTCGGCCAGGGCCGCCCCGACGACACCTGCTCCGATGATGACAACGCGTTGGCCCGCCATACACACCTCCGTCGTTGCACAGTCCGGAACGCGGTGCGCTTCCCGCAACAGATTCTCCCTTTGCGGGTGGCGCTGTCAAGAACGGGCCGTACCCGCCGGTGAAGGGTCCGGGCACGGCATCGGAGCACGCCGCGGACGCTGTCGCCGTCCGCGCCGTGCCCGATCCGCGCCGCTCCGCGTGACGCGGCGCCATGTCACTTCGCGCGGCGCCCGATGCCTGTCGCACTCCGCCGGCACCGATCCCTGTCGCCCGGTGTCGCCCGGTGCGAGCGGGCCGTCGAGCCGCCGGGACCGCCGCCCGCTCAGCCGGTGGGGAGCCAGGCCTTCACCTTGTCGGGATTGTCGCCGACCCACTTCTCCGCGGCCTCCTCGGCCGTCATCTTGTCCTCGGAGATGTACTTGGCCACCAGGTTCTGGTCCTCGTTCGTCCAGGAGAAGTTCTTGACCAGCTCGTACGCCGGGCTGCCGGAGTCGGCGAACTTCTTGCTCACGATCTTGTCGAGGTCGTAGAGCGGGTAGTCGCAGGCCACCTTCTCGGCATCGGCGTCGCAGCCCTCGGTGTACTCGGGCAGGTTGACCTTGACGAGCTTGACCTCCGCCAGGAACCACTGCGGCTCGTAGAAGTAGCCGAGCAGCGGGGTCTTCTCCTTCTCGGCCTTCCGGAAGCCGGTGATGAGCGCCGCCTCGCTGCCCGCGTAGACGACCTTGTAGTCCAGCTTCAGGTTCTTCACCAGGGCCGCGTCGTTGGTCACGAAGGACGGGTCGCCGTCGAGCAGTTGCCCCTTGCCACCCGACTCCGAGGTCTTGAACAGCTCGGCGTACTTGTTGAGGTTCTTCCAGTCGGTGATGTCGGGGTACTTCTCGGCCATCCACGGCGGCACGTACCAGCCGATGACTCCCTTGTTGCCCGTCGAACCCGCCGCGACGGCGACCTTCTGCTCCTCGATGTACTTCTTCTTCAGGTCGTCGTGCGCCCAGTTCTCCACGATGGCGTCGACCTGACCGGTGGCGAACCCCTGCCAGGCGACCTCCTCCTTGAGGTCCTTCTTGGTGACCGCGCAGCCGAGTTCCTTCTCGGCCACGTGGGCGATGACCGCCGCGGTCGCCTCGTACCCGACCCACGGGTTGATGGCGATGTTGACCGCGCCGCAGGGCTTCTTACCCTCCGCGCCGGAGGCGGCGGGGGCGGCTGTGCCCTCGCTGCTCTCGCCGACCTTCGCCCCGCCGCACGCGGAGACGAGGAGGCCGCCGGCCACCAGGAGCGCCACCGCCCGTGGTCGCCCGATCCTCGAAACTGTCACCACAGGTCCTCCTGTATACGAGTCCGCCCGCCACCGTGTCGGGGCGACGGGATCGCTGTCCGTCGTGTTCAGTGGACGCCGTGCGCCTCGGCGTCCGCCCGCCGCGCCGCCGTCCTGGTGATGCGCTCCAGCATGATCCCGAGTACCACGATCGCCACGCCCGCCGCGAGCCCCTTGCCTCGTAACTGCAGCTGGGAGAAGCCCGCCACCACGTCGTAGCCGAGCGCGCCCGCGCCGACCAGGCCGCCGACGACGACCATGGCCAGCACGTAGATGAGTCCCTGGCAGGCCGCGAGGGTCACCGCGCTGCGTGCCATCGGCAGCTGCACCTTGGTGATGAGCTGCCAGGTGTTCGAGCCCGCCGCCGTGGCGGCCTCCACCGCGCTCGGGGAGACGCCGCGGATGCCGTCCGCGGTGAGCTTGATCGCGACCGGCGCGGCGTAGACGACCGCGGCGATGATCGCGGTGACCCGGGTCGCGCCGAACAGACCGAGGATCGGCACCAGGTAGACGAACGGCGGCATGGTCTGCCCGGCGTCCAGGACGGGCCGCACCAGCTGGTCGACGCGGTCGCTGCGCCCCATCCAGACGCCGAACGCCACCCCGAGGATCATCACCAGGACCGTGGCCACGAGCGTCGAGGCCAGCGTCACCATACTGTCCTGCCACAGGCCGAGCAGCACCAGCAGGGCGAGGCAGGCCGCGGTGACCAGCACGACCCTGACGTTCGCCAGGATGGCGGCGAACGCGATCACCACCGCGGCGACCAGCCACCACGGCGAGTCGGTGAGCAGTGCCTCGAACGGGTTGAGCAGGCCGTAGGAGACGGCGTTCTTGAACGCGCCGGTGTAGGCGGCCAGGTTGTCCTGCACCCACAGGGTCGCCGCGTCGACGCCCCGGCGGACGTACGGCCCCAGGTTCGCCTCGCTCGGGAACTCCGCGGCCCACACGTAGGTGTGGGAGAGATAGACCAGCACGCCGGTGCCCGCCAGGACGGCGCCGATCCCGGCACGGCGGCGGCCGGGCCCCCGCGAGCGGCCGGCCCGGTACCGGATCTCGACACGCCTGCCGGCGGCGGAGGTGACCCGGTCGAGCACGATGGCCATGATGACGATGGCCAGGCCCGCGTTGAAGGCGCTGCCGACGTCGAGGGTCTCCAGCGCCTTGATGACCGTCTTGCCCAGCCCCGGGGCGTCGATCAGCGCGGCGATGGTGACCATGCAGAGCGCGGCCATGATGGTCTGGTTGACACCGACGATGATGGTCCGCTTGGCCAGCGGCAGCCGTACCTTGCTCAGCAGCTGCCAGGCGGTGGAGCCCAGCGAGGTGCCGGCCTCCAGGATCGCGGGGCGCACCTCGCGGATGCCGTGCGCGGTGATGCGGATCGCGGGCGGTGCGGCGTAGATGACCGTCGCCACGGTGGCACTCGCCGGGCCGATGAGGAAGAACAGGGTGAGCGGCGCGAGGTAGACGAACGTCGGCATCGTCTGCATGAAGTCGAGCACCGGGGTGACCAGGCGGTTGAACCGGTCGTTCACCCCGGCCCAGACGCCGAGCGGGATGCCGATCAGCAGCGAGATCACGACCGCGGCCAGGGTGAGGGCGAGGGTGTCCATGCTCTCCTCCCACAGGCCCAGCAGGCCGAAGGAGGCGAAACCGGCCGCGGTCAGCACCGCGACCCTGAGGTTGCCCCAGAGCAGCGCGACCGCCGTGGCGACGGTGACCACGCCCAGCCAGCCGATGACCGGCAGTGGCCGCCCGAAGGACGGCCGGCTGATCAGCGCCTGGACGAACGTGACGGCCTCGTCAAGGAAGAGCCGGATGTAGTTGACGAAGTACAGGAAGAACGGACTGTCGTTCCTGCTGTTGTCGACGACCTCGCTCGCCTCGTTGATCCGCACGTGCAGCGGCGTCAGCTCCGCGCCGCCGAGCTGGAAGGTGTCGCGCCCCTGGACGAACACCCAGACCAGCACCCAGGCCGCGACGACGGCGGCCAGCAGGTAGCGGCGCGGCCAGGCGGGCAGGCGCCGCAGACCACCGGCAGGGGTGGCCCGGGTGGCCGTCACCCCTGCTCCCCTGACCTGGCCGGCGCGGCGGGCCTGCCGGAAATCTCCTCGGTGAGCACCGCGGGGGTCTCCCGCGGGGGTGCCGCGGGGGTCTCGTCGGGAGAGGGTTCGGTGAGTACTCCCAGGAGTTCCTCCGCGGTGATGACGCCCAGCAGCTCGCCACCGTCGACGACCCTGACCGGGCTCGTCGCGCGCAGGACCGTGTGCACGGCGTCGCGCACCACGACGTCCGGCCCGACCTGTGGCCCGTCCAGGGGCTCGTCCGGCCGGGGTGGGCGCGCGATCCAGCGGGTGGTGAGCACGTGCGAGCGGGGCACGTCCCTGACGAACTCGCGCACGTAGTCGTCCACGGGCGCCCCGACGACCTCCTCAGGCGTGCCCAGCTGGACGAGCTCGCCGTCGCGCATGATGAGGATGCGGTCGCCGAGCTTGAGCGCCTCGCTCAGGTCGTGCGTGATGAAGATCATCGTCTTGCCCACCTCGCGGTGCAGCCGGATGACCTCGTTCTGCATGTCCCGCCTGATCAGCGGGTCGAGCGCGGAGAACGGCTCGTCGAAGAAGAGCACGTCGGGATCCACCGCGAGCGCCCTGGCCAGCCCGACGCGCTGCTGCATGCCGCCGGAGAGCTGGTCGGGGTAGGAGTCCTCGGAGCCGGAGAGCCCGACGAGCTCGACCATCTGCCTGGCCCGCTCGTAGCGGGCCTCCTTCCGGGTCCCGCGGATCTCCAGCCCGTAGGCCACGTTGTCCAGGACCCGCCGGTGCGGCAGCAGCCCGAAGTTCTGGAAGACCATGGCGAAGCGGTGGCGGCGCAGCTCGCGCAGCTGCCTGTCACCGGCCTTGCGGATGTCCGCACCGTCGAACAGCACCTCACCGGCTGTCGGCTCGATGAGCCGGGTCAGGCAGCGTACGAGGGTGGACTTGCCCGAGCCGGACAGGCCCATGACGACGAAGACCTCCTGGGGCCGCACGGTGAAGGAGACGTCGCGGATCGCGGTCACGCAGCCCGTCCTGGCCCTCAGCTCGCTCCGCGAGAGCTCCTGGAGCGGGGTTCCGACGACCTTGCCGGCACGCGGGCCGAAGACCTTCCAGAGACCGCGCACGTCGAGGACGGCCCGCTGATCCTCCGCGACGAGATCTCTCCTGTCGCCGTCGAGGTGGAGATCTGACACGAAGGGACATCCTTCCGGTCATCGCGTAGCTCGTTGCGTATGGCGCATCGGAACGCTTAGCGAGGAACAGAATCGACCCTTTTCCTTCACTCAGTCAAGGCTTTACGAGCTTCGTTACCATGCCAGCCCAATCGTAAGAAACCCACCCCCGCCATTACCTGATCGGTGAACGGGCGCGACGGCCGGCTACCCGAACGACTTCTTCAGGGCGCGGGCGAGCGGCACCCCAGCGAGAGTCCGACATGCCAGGTGAAAGCGGACCGAACGGGCTTACGGTCAGCGGGCGGAGCCGTCGCGATGCCGGTAGAAGTCGACGTGCTCGGCGGCGAGCGGGGTGTTGCCCAGGATCAGGTCCGCCGCCTTCTCCGCCACCATCATGACCGGCGCGTAGATGTTGCCGTTGGTCACGTACGGCATCACCGAGGCGTCCACCACACGCAGTCCCTCGAGGCCGTGCACCCGCATGGAGAGCGGGTCCACCACGGACATGTCGTCGACGCCCATCCGCGCGGTGCACGAGGGGTGCAGCGCGGTCTCGCCGTCCCTGGCCACCCAGTCGAGGATCTCCTCGTCGGTCTCGACCCCGGGCCCCGGCGACAGCTCCCCCGCGTTGAACTCG
The DNA here is from genome assembly GCF_053592655.1 of Streptosporangium sp. NPDC002607. Lineage (NCBI taxonomy): Bacteria > Bacillati > Actinomycetota > Actinomycetes > Streptosporangiales > Streptosporangiaceae > Streptosporangium > Streptosporangium sp. NPDC002607. Next base: position 11,509 of record NZ_JBSFWD010000044.1, on the reverse strand, counting down.
TCCATGGCCGGCTGGTTGAGGATGTCTCGGGCGACGCGGACCGCCTCCACCCACTCGCGCCGGTCCTGCGCGGTGGACAGGTAGTTGAAACGGAGCGCCGGGTGGACCCGGGGGTCGGTGCTCCTGATCTTCACCGAGCCTCGGGAGTCCGAGTACATCGGCCCGATGTGCACCTGGTAGCCGTGCCCGCCCGCCGGAGCCGAGCCGTCGTAGCGGACCGCGATGGGCAGGAAGTGGAACATCAGGTTGGGGTAGTCGACATCGTCGTTGCTCCGGGTGAAGCCGCCCGCCTCGAAGTGGTTGGTCGCACCGGGACCACTCCGCGCGAACAGCCAGCGTGCGCCGATCCACGGCCGGTTGCGCCACTTCATCGCGGGCTGCATGGAGACCGGCCGCCTGCAGCCGTACTGGATGTAGACCTCCAGGTGGTCCTGGAGGTTCTCGCCGACGCCCGGCAGGTCGTGCACGACGTCGACGCCGAGGGCGCCCAGCTCGGCGGCGTCGCCCACCCCGGAGAGCTGGAGCAGCTGCGGTGAGTTGATCGCGCCGCCGCAGAGGATGACCTCGCCCGCGCGGACCGTCCGGCCGTCGTACTCGACGCCGACGGCGCGCTTTCCCTCGAAGAGGATTCCGGTGACGAACGCCCGCGTTCTGACCTCCAGGTTGGGGCGGTTGGCGACCGGGTGCAGATAGGCGCGGGCGGCGGACAGCCGGCGCCCCCTGCTGATGTTGCGGTCGAACCGGGCGAAGCCCTCCTGGCGGTAGCCGTTGACGTCGTCGGTCAGCGGGTATCCGGCCTGCTGCACCGCCTCGAAGAAGGCCCCGAACAGCGGATTGCGCACCGGTCCGCGTTCCAGCACGAGGGGCCCGCCCCGCCCGCGCATCGGGTCGGCGGGGTCGGCGGCCAGGCAGTTCTCCATGCGCTTGAAATACGGCAGGCAGTGGGCGAAGTCCCAGGTCTCCATGCCGGGGTCGGCGCCCCAGCGCTGGTAGTCCAGCGGGTTGCCCCGCTGGAAGATCATGCCGTTGATGCTGCTTGAGCCACCCAGCACCTTGCCCCGGGCGTGGTAAATGCGGCGGCCGTTCATGTGCGGCTCGGGCTCGGAGGCGTACTTCCAGTCGTAGCGGCGGTTCCCGATGGGGAAGGGCAGCGCGGCCGGCATGTGGATGAAGACGTCCCACGGGTAGTCCGGGCGACCCGCCTCCAGCACCAGCACCCGGTTGGCGGGGTCGGCGGAGAGCCGGTTGGCGAGGGCGCTTCCGGCCGAGCCACCTCCAACGATGACAAAGTCGTACATGTCCGCCTCGCCTCGCTCAAGCAGGAACAGTGTTCGAAATTGTAGCTAATGGCGCAATAAGGTGCACTATTCGCAACGGATATTGTCATCCCCGATGACGTTCGTTCCCTTTCCAGCACCTACAGTTGCGCTATGGGCAACGATCCTCTCGGCGGTCGCACCGACAGCAGCGGTGGAGTCCAGTCCGTCGACCGGGCCATCACCATCCTGGAGATCCTCGCCGAGCGCCGCGAGGCCGGGGTGAGCGAGATAGCCCAGGAGATATCGGTGCACAAGTCGACGGCGTTCCGGCTGCTGGGCGCGCTGGAGGCGCGCGGCCTGGTCGAGCAGGCGGAGGACCGGGGAAAATATCGCCTCAGCTTCGGCCTCATCCGCCTCGCGGGCGGGGTGGCCTCCCGGCTCGACCTGACCCAGCAGAGCCGCCCGGTCTGCCGCCGTCTCGCCGAGGAACTCGGCGAGACGGTCAACCTGGCGGTGCTGCGCTCCCACTACGCGGTCAACCTGGACCAGGTACGCGGGCCCGCGGCGGTCACCACGCACAACTGGGTCGGCCAGCTCACCCCGCTGCACGCCACCTCCAGCGGGAAGGTCCTGCTGGCCTACCTCGACGAGGCGCACCGGACCCGGCTGGTCACCGCGGCCGGCCTGGAGCGCTACACCCCGAGCACGATCACCTCCGCCGCCGCCCTGGAGAAGCAGCTTCTCCAGGCCCGCGAGCGGGGTTACGCGGTCACCGTCGAGGAGTACGAGATCGGCCTGAACGCCATCGCCGCGCCCATCCGCTCCTACGACGGTGAGATCGTCGCCGCGGTCAGCGCGTCAGGCCCCGCGTACCGCTTCGGCGAGGACCGGCTGCACGAGCTGGCACCGCTCGTGATCGCCGGCGCCCGCGACATCAGCCATCGCCTGGGGTACGCCGGACGAGCCTGACCACCACGCTCTTGGAGGTGGGAGTGTTGGAGGTCTCCGCGACCGAGTCGAGGGGCACGAGCACGTTGGTCTCCGGGAAGTACGCGGCGCAGCAGCCGCGCGCGGTCGGGTAGGCGACCGCGCGGAAGGACTCCGCCCTGCGCTCCCCGTCGGGCCACTCGCTGACCAGGTCCACCATGTCCCCGTCGGCCAGATCCCGCTCGGCCAGGTCGTCGGCGTGCACGAAGACCACCCGGCGGCCGTTGCGCACGCCCCGGTAGCGGTCGTCCATGCCGTAGATCGTGGTGTTGTACTGGTCGTGGCTGCGGACCGTCTGGAGCAGCAGCCGCCCCGGCGGCACCCGCAACACCTCCAGGTCGTTGACCGTGAAGTTGGCCTTGCCCGTCACGGTCGGGAAGCGGCGCTCGTCGCGGGGCGCGTTGGGCAGCGCGAAGCCGCCGGGAGCGCGGACCCGGACGTTGAAGTCGTCGAATCCGGGCACCACCCGGGAGACGCGGTCGCGGATCGCGTCGTAGTCGGCCGCGAACTCCTGCCACGGCACGTGCGGGTCGTCGCCGAACAGCTCCACGGCCAGCCGGCAGACGATCTCCACCTCGGAGAGCAGGTCGTCGGAGGCGGGCCGCAGCCTGCCCCGCGAGGCGTGCACCATGCCCATGGAGTCCTCGACCGTGACGAAACGATCGCCGTCACGTTCGGTGCGCCCCAGCGTGGGGAGGATGAGCGCCTCACGCCCGCACACGGCGTGCGAGCGGTTCAGCTTGGTGGAGACCTGCACCGTCAGCCTGGCCCGGCGCATCGCCTCCTCGGTCGCCGCCGTGTCGGGGGTGGCGGACACGAAGTTGCCGCCCATCGCGATGAAGACCTTCGCCTGCTCGGAGCGGAGCGCCCTGATCGCCTCCACGGTGTCGAAGCCGTGCTCGCGGGGCGGCTCGAAGCCGAACTCGTCGCGCAGCGCGTCCAGGAACCGGGCCGGCGGTTTCTCGTAGATGCCCATGGTGCGGTCGCCCTGGACGTTGGAGTGGCCCCTGACCGGGCAGACCCCCGCGCCCGCGCGGCCCACGTTGCCACGGAGCAGCAGGAAGTTGACGACCTCCCTGATGGTGGCGACGGAGTTCTTGTGCTGGGTGAGCCCCATCGCCCAGCACACGATCACCGACTTCGCACCCAGCACCTCCCGTACGACCTCCTCGATGGCCGGGCGGTCCAGCCCGGTCGCCTCCTCGACCTCCGCCCAGTCCAGGGAACGCAGGTCCTTGGCCCATTCGTCGAAGCCGTGGGTGTGCGCCTCGACGAAGTCGCGGTCGATCACGGTGCCGGGGGCGGCCTCCTCGGCTTCGAGCAGCAGCAGCGACATCGCCTTGAAGAGCGCGAGGTCACCGTTGAGCCGGATCTGCAGGAACCGATCGGACAGCGTCGTACCCTTGCCCACCAACCCCGACGGCCGCTGCGGGTTCTTGAAGCGGAGCAGTCCGGCCTCGGGCAGCGGGTTGACCGCGACGATCCGGGCGCCTTCACGCTTGGCCCGTTCCAACGCCGAGAGCATGCGCGGGTGGTTGGTGCCGGGGTTCTGACCGACCACGAAGATCAGGTCGGCCCGGTACAGGTCCTCCAGCGAGACCGTGCCCTTGCCGATGCCCAAGGTCTCGTTGAGCGCCGAGCCGCTGGACTCGTGGCACATGTTGGAGCAGTCGGGCAGGTTGTTGGTACCGAACCTGCGCACCAGGAGCTGGTAGGCGAACGCGGCCTCGTTCGAGGTGCGCCCCGAGGTGTAGAAGAGCGCCTCGTCCGGGCTGTCCAGCGCGCGCAGCTCTCGCGCGATCAGGGAGAACGCGTCATCCCAGCTCACCGGCACGTAGTGGTCGGAGCCCTCGGGCTTGTGCATCGGCTCGGTGAGCCGCCCCTGCTGGCCCAGCCAGTATTCGGTGTGCCCGGCCAGATCGTCGACGGTGTGCCGGGCGAAGAAGTCACGGGTGACCCTGCGGACCGTGGCCTCCTCGGCCACCGCCTTCGCGCCGTTCTCGCAGAACTCGAACGGGCTGCGGTGCTCGCCCTCGGGCCAGGCGCAGCCCGGGCAGTCGAAGCCTTCCTTCTGGTTGACCCCGGCCAGGGTGAGAAGGGTGCGGCCGACGCCCATCTGGGCGTTGGCGGTCAGTAGCGATCGGGTCACCCCGGGTATGCCCGCTGCCCACTCCTTGGGGGGCCCGATCTCAATGCCGTCCTCGTTGACGTCGTCGCGCGGAGCCTTCCTGGCCATCCTCGCGTCTCCTTCCCTCACCCTGACCCCGTGAATTGCGGGTCGGGCACACTATAGGCGCCTCCCCGCCGTCAGCCGGACCCGGTCCCCAGCTTGCCGATCACCCAGTCGTGGAAGGCTCCGATGTGGTGCTCGCTGGGCACCAGGACCCCGCCCCGGGCGTACGCGCGGGAGTTCATCGCGGGCTGGCACCTCTCACAGGCCGCGAAGTCCTGCTCGTTGACCCGGTGGAAGAGCTCCACGGACGGGCCGAGATCGGTGCCCGCGTCCACGACGTCCTTGAGGAAGAGCCAGTCGCACTCCACGATCGTCCGGTCGGCCGCCAGCGGGAACATCCGGTGCAGGATCACGTGGTCGGGCACCAGGTTGACGAAGACCTGCGGCTTGATGGTGATCGCGTAGTAGCGGCGGTCCTGCTCCTCGCCGACTCCGGGGATGCGGTCCACCCCCGCCGAGCCGTCGACGGTGAACCCCTGGACCTCCTCGCCGAACTCCGCCCCGTGCCCGACGAAGGACTGCGCCGCGTACCCGTCGGCGAACTCCGGCAGCACCTCGGTGAGCTCGGGGTGGATGGTGGCGCAGTGGTAGCACTCCATGAAGTTCTCCACGATGAGCTTCCAGTTCGCCCGCACGTCGTAGACGATCCTGCGGCCCACCGCCAGGTTGGCGATGTCGTAGCTCTCGATGGCCCGCTCGTCACCCAGCCGGGCCGTCGCCTCGCCGATCACCTCCGCCTCGAACGACGGCGGCTCGTCGGCCAGGCAGACCCACACATACCCGATCCACTCGCGCACGGCCACGTTGACCAGCCCGTACTCGACCCGGTCGAGGTCGGGCATCTTCGTCAGGTTCGGCGCGGCGATCAGCCTGCCCTCGAGGTCGTAGGTCCAGGCATGGTACGGGCACTGGAAGGCCCGCTTGACCTCGCCGGACTCCTCGGTGCGGATCCGGGCGCCGCGGTGACGGCACACGTTGAGGAAGGCCCGGATCGAGCCGTCCCTGGCCCGGGTGACCAGGACGCTCTCCCGGCCCACCTGGACGGTTCTGAAGGCCCCCGGCTTTCCCAGATCGGAGGCGCGGGCGACGCAGAACCACATCGACTCGAAGACGCGGGCCTGCTCCAGGGCGAAGACGTTCTCGTCGGTGTAGTAGCCGCCGGGCAGGGTGGCGATCACGCTGGGCGGCAGGCTTCTCGCGGTCACGATCGCTCCTTGGTGTGCCGTGTCGACGGGGCACGGCGCGACACCGGTTTCCCGGCGGACTCCCCGCCGCACGGTACGCGGGTCGGCGGCGCCGGCGAGGCGACGGCGATCGGCGTCATGCCGTACCCGCGCGGACGCCGGGCGGCAGGTTCGGCGGCTCCTCGGAGGGCACCACGTAGACGGTGTCGTCGGAGACCACCACCCGGTGGGTGCGCAGCGGCAGCTTGGCAGGGGGGCTGCTCGGACGTCCCGTCCGCAGGTCGAAGCTGGAGGCGTGCAGGGGGCACTCGATCTCACACCCCTCCAGCCACCCGTCGGAGAGCGAGGCGTCCTGGTGGGTGCAGGTGTCGTCCACGGCGTAGATCTCGCCGTCCTCGGTGTGGAAGACAGCGATGGGCGGGTCGACGTCGAGCCGATGGGCCTCACCCGGAGGAAGGGCCGTGAGGGGGCAGACAGGGATCATCGCAACAAACCCCGGTTTCGTAAAGCAGAACAAGCAGCGCTATACGCAACAGCGTGACCCCCGGAAATCCCACTGTCAAGGGTCTTCCCCATGGTCACGCGAAGGCCGAATGGCGCACCCGCCATCGCCGCTCAACCGATCCGCACGACGTTCCCCTGACACACCAAAGGCTCCGCACGTAGCCTGAGGTCGTAAGGACCATTACGAATACGTGCGGGGCCTGCTCATGCGCGACGGCAGTACGAATGGCCCAGCCGCCGAAGAGGCTATCGGGCGGCGAATTGCCCAGGCTCGTAAGCTGCGCGGTCTGACGCAACAGCAGCTCGCTGACCGGGTGCCCTGTTCCAAGAGCCTGATCGCCCAGGTCGAACGGGGACACAAACCGGCCACGCAGGCCCTTATCACCGCTGTGGCGCGGACCCTGCGGATCGAGCTCGGTGAGCTGACCGGCCAGCCGTACCGTGACCCCGGCACGCGCGAGGACCGAATCCACGAGTGCGTCCCTGAGATCCGACGAGCACTCCTGTCCTGGGACCTTCCCGACGAGGACGTCCCACCGCCGCCGACAGAGCAGCTCCGCGCGGACGTGCGGCGCGCGTCCGCACTGGGCAGGCAGGCCCGGTACATCCAGCTCGGGGAGATGCTTCCGGGCCTGCTGGAAGAGCTGACGCGAGCCGTTCACGCCAGCGAGGGAGCCCGACGTGACGAACTTTTCGGGCTGCTCTCCGAGGCGTACACCGGGGTGACGGCGATCGCCTACACGCTGGGCTACTTCGACCTGCGCGGCCTCGCCATGGATCGCGTGGCATGGGCGGCCCAGGCGTCACAGGACCCGCTGCGTGTCGCCCGCACGCAGTGGCAGCGTTCGACGCTCTTCCTGGCCACGGCCACCTACGACAAGGGCCTGATTCTCCTGGATCGGGTGCGGCGGAACATCGGCGAGGACCTCGGCCGGCTGACCGCCGCCGAACTGAGCGTGTACGGCGCGGCTCATCTCCGATCCGCGATCTTCGCTGCCCGTGCGGCTGACCGGCAGACCGCGTTCGACCACATCGAGCACGCACGCGAGGCCGCCGGCGTGCTGGGCCGGAACGAGAATCACTACGGCCTCGAATTCGGCCCCTCCAATGTGATCATGCACGAGGTCGCGGCCGCCGTGGAGATGTACGACGGTGGCGAAGCGATCCGCCGCGCTCAGCGCGCAGTGCTCTCTCCATCGGTCGCACCGGTCCGGCTCGGCCACCACTACATCGACCTGGCCCGCGGCTGGCTCTACCACGGCAACCGCCAGAAGGCCCTGGAGACACTGCTCGCCGCCCGCCGGGCTGCCCCTCAACAGACCCGCAACCATCCGATGGTCCGCGAAACCGTCCGGATGCTCGTCAACCTCGAACGGCGACGCCCCCGAAGCCTCAGCGGCTTCGCGAGCTGGCTCGGCCTGCCGTAGCGAATCCGGGTTTCACGAACCTGTGATACTTCGCCGTCCACCGCGGCGGCCACGCTGTCCGCATGCACCGCGCAGCGATCACCCCGCCTTCGTACCGGCCGCCCGGCCCGTACGGCGCACCCCTCCATACCCTTCTCACCTCACAAAACGGGCCTGTTCAACCATGCGAACGACCGGACGGACCCTTGATCGGATGGAGGTCCAATCAATGACCGATGCTGAATCCACCACCATTCCCGGCTGGCGGCTGATCCTCAGTGACGCCGGTCGGCTGTGGGCCAGCCGGGAGAGGCCCTTCTGCGCCCTGGCGTTTCACGCCGGAGCCGAACGGACGGTCGACGCCGACAGCCTTGAGGCCCTGCGCGCCGAGACCGACCGGCAGGAGACCATCGCACGACAGGCGCGGCAGCGGGCCGCCGGGCCCGCCCGCAGCCAACCTTTCAGAGACACTGGAATCGGACCTGTCCCGGAGTCCGTCAGCGGAACCGCCGGAAGAACGCGCGGACGTCGTCGGTGAACAGGTCGGGTTCCTCCATCGCGGCGAAGTGGCCGCCTCGGTCGAACTCCGACCAGTGGACGATGTTGTTGTCGCGTTCGGCGAGCTGCCGGACGGGGCGGGCCAGGTCGGCGGCGAAGACCGCCACCGCGGTGGGCGTCGCCAACGGCCCGGTACGCGGCGGCCGGGAGGGATGGAAGGCCTCCCAGTAATGGCGGGCCGACGACCCGGCGGTCGCGGTGAGCCAGTAGAGCATCACGTTGGTCAGGAGCCGGTCGCGGGAGACCGCGTCCTCGGGCACGTCGACGCAGTCCGTCCACTCCCTGAACTTCTCGACGATCCAGGCGAGCTGCCCGACCGGGGAGTCGGTGAGCGCGTAGGCCAGTGTCTGCGGCCGGGTGCCTTGGATCTTCGCATAGCCCGACATCTCCGGTTCCGCACCGACCAGCCGGTCAAGCCGCCCCCTGTCATCGTCGGTGAGCCCAGCGACCTCGGCGGGGTCGCTGGGAGGAGGCGTGAGCAGGGTGTTGAGGTGGATTCCGACGACATGGTCAGGGTCGATGGCGGCCAGCTCCCGGGTGATCGCGTGGCCCCAGTCGCCGCCTTGCGCGCCGTAGCGGGGGTACTCCAGGCGCCACATCAGCTCGGCCCAGGCCTTGGCGACCCGGTGCACATCCCAGCCGCCTTCGCGGGTCGGACCGGACAGTCCGTATCCCGGAATGGAGGGGATCACCAGGTGGAAGGCATCGGCCGGGTCGCCACCGTAAGCCCAGGGGTCGGTCAGGGGCCCGATGACGTCGAGGAACTCCACAATGGATCCTGGCCAGCCATGGGTGATCAGCAGTGGCAGCGCATCGTCCCGAACGGAACGGATATGCAGGAAGTGGACGTTGGTCTTGTCGATGGTGGTGGTGAACTGCGGGAACCGGTTGAGATGTGCCTCGTGTTCCCGCCAGTCGTAGCCGGTGCGCCAGTATGCGGTCAGCTCCTTGAGGTAGGCCATCGACACGCCCTGGGACCAGTCGGCACCGGCCGGCTCATCCGGCCACCTGGTCGCGGCCAGGCGGCCGGCCAGGTCGTCCAGGTCGGCCTGCGCGATGTCGAGGACGAAAGGGCGGACGGCGGTCTCGGCACGCTCGCTCATCCCGTGTTCTCGCCTTCGGGGTCGCCGGCGAGTACGCGAGCGGCCGCCACGTCGTTCTCGTCCCAGCCCCAGTGACCGTCGCGTCCCCCGGCCTGTTCGTCGATCCATCGGTTGTGGGCCTCCCACGCCGCCTGCTTGCTGGTTCCCAGGGCGGCACCGATCTGCGACCACGAAGCGCCGGCCTGGCGGGCGGAGCGCACGGAGAGCTGGCGTCCGTAGCCCGCCTTCCGCGCGATCACCTCGCCCAGCGCGAGAAGCTCCAGCGCCTCGCCCCAGGTCAGGGGCTCCGCGTCGGGGTCGGGCGGCGTGAGCACGGAGTCGTCCTCGTCGGCCGGTGCGGCCAGGGCGTCACGGGTGCGTAGCGCGTCGTAGCGCGCGGCTGCGGTCAGCAGCGTGAACCGGCGTTCAAGCTCGTCAGGAGTGGACATGGTTCGAGTATTTCGTCAGGCTACCTTGACGTCAAGCCTTCTTGACGTCAAGGTGGCCTGACATATCGGGGTTCCCCACCCTGATCAGCTCCGGCGGGACGCGGTCGGCTGCACCATCGTCCGCGTTGCGGCCGGCTGGGGGTGCGAGGGCGGTGGTGGAGGGCCGTGGAACTGTGGCGCACCCGGCGGTCACGATGAGCGCCAGTGCCGCGCAGGCCGTGGAAGTCTGCACGTTGTGTGGAATGGCTTGTCCTTTCTGCGGGCGCGGTGTGCGGGGTTGCAGGGCTCGCCAGGCGGTTGGTGCTGCTGGTGTTCAGCGTGATCTGGCGTGGAACCCCGAGCGTTCACGCCCGGGAGGAAACGACAGCGCGGCAGGGCCGCCAAGGCCCGAGCGGTGCGGTGACCGGTAGGCCGTCGAGCGGCTCAGCCCGGGCGCCTCTGGCTTTCGATGTACTCCTTGATGATCGATAGGGGTGCGCCGCCGCAGGAGGCGGCGAAGTACGACGGCGACCAGAAATGCCCGCCCCACAGATACTTGCCGATATGTGCCGGATACTCCTTGCGAAGTAGCCGGGCGGACACGCCCTTGAGGCTGTTCACCAGCGTCGAGAGGGCGACCTTGGGCGGGTAGTGCACGAGCAGGTGCACGTGATCTTCCTCGCCGTTGAACTCGACCAGCTCCGCCCCGAAGCTGTCGCACACCTCGATCATGACGTCCTCGCAGCGACGCAGAACCTCGTCGGTGAACACACCCCGCCGAGACCTTGGGATGAAGACCAAATGCACGTGAAGCGCGCAAACAACGCTTCGGCCTCTTCTTATGTCGGGGTTCGGTTCCCATCTCGGTGACATGGACCTAACGCTAGTGTTCGATGTGAAGCTGGTGGTGCAGGTGAGACTCCTGCCGACGCCTGAGCAGGCGGCGGCGCTGGAGGCGACCCTGCGCGCGGCCAACGACGCGGCCACCTGGGTCTCGGCGCTCGCCCACCACCAGCGGGTATTTCGCAATTACCACCTGCGTAAGCACGCCTACGGGCAGATCAAGGACAACTACGGGCTGGCGGCTCAGGCCGCGCAGCATGTCATCAAGAAGGTCACCGACGCCTACGCCACGCTGCACGCCAATCTCCGCAACGGCAGTCTGGGCAGGCCCGGCTCCGCGCGGCGCGAGCGGGCCTTGGCCACGCCGATCGTCTTTCGCCCCGGCGCGGCCCAGCCGTTCGACGACCGCTGTCTGTCCTGGCAGATGGGCGCGCGGACGGTGTCGATCTGGACCACGTGCGGGCGGATGAAGAGCGTGGCGTTCAGCGCCTCGGCCGATCAGCTCACGACGTTGGCCGCCTACCGCAAGGGCGAATCGGACCTTCTGTACCGCGATGGCATGTGGTTCCTCATCGCCACCTGCGACGTTCCCGACCGGCCGGTCGCCACCCCGGACGGGTTCCTGGGGGTGGATTTGGGGATCGCGAACCTCGCGACCACCAGTGGCGGGGTTCGCCACAGCGGCAAGGGCCTGAACGCGGTCCGCCACCGCCACCGCGAGCTGCGCCGCCGCCTGCAGGCCAAGCAGACCAAGTCCGCGAAACGGCTGCTGAAGAAACGCCGCCGCAAAGAAGCGCGCTTCGCCGCCGACACCAACCACCGCATCTCCAAAAGCATCGTGGCCGAGGCTGCACGCACCGGACGAAGACCTCCAGGGCATCCGCGAGCGGGTACGTACGGCTCCGCAAGCCCCAGCGGGTCACGTTGCATTCATGGAGCTTCCACCAGCTCGGCCGGTTCATCGCCTACAAGGCGGCCCGTGCCGGTGTCGCTCTGGTACACGTGGACCCGGCCTACACCTCGCA